>CAYFGI010000036.1:0-13460 GCA_964342785.1 uncultured Thermoproteaceae archaeon | reverse complement strand
CTGTGTCCAGCCGACAGTGCTTATAAAGTCGTTGGATTGAGAGGTCGTGTGGGATGAGTTCGTGCGACGTGAGATTATAAAGTTCGGTGATTTCCAGCTTTCCAGCGGGGGGCGTAGCCCCTACTACGTGGATCTTAGGCAGGTGCTTGCCCATCCTGATCTCCTCAGGTGGGTCATTACTAAATATGGCAATCTGCTTAGAGATGTCGATTTCGACGTGATAGTAGGCGTGGCGACGGGCGGCATACCCTACGCCTCGATATTGGGCTTCAATATGTTCAGGCCTATCGCCTACGTGAGAGAAGAAAGAAAATGGTACGGTGCAAGGAAGGAGATAGAGGGGGCTGTGTGGGAGGGGGCGCGTGCGGTTGTCGTCGACGACGTCATCACGACGGGCGAGTCCATCGTCGGCGCGATAAATAAACTGAAGGAGGCCGGCGCTAAGGTCGTCGCGGCTGTGGTTTTCCTCGACAGACAGCAGTGCGGCGTCCAGAGGGTCGAGAGGGAGACCGGCGTAGCGGTGAGGTCCGCGTATAAGATTTCCGACGTCTTGGAGGAGATAAAGGAGTTGATAGGGCCTGCCAGGTATCGCCAGGTGAAGGAATACGTGGAGAGCTTCAAGTGTTAGCGGATCTGCTCGAGCTGGTGCCGTCGGAGGTGACGAGGCGTTTAGGCAGGGCCTTATTCCTGCTTCCCCTCCCCTCCTGTGGGCGGAGGCTCGCGTGGAGGATAGGCGCGGTGGAGACGAACGGGCCTGTCGGCGTAGCGGCGGGGCTGGATAAAGAGGGCCTCTACACGAGGGCGTTGTCGTATTTCTGTCCTGGCTTCATAGTTGTTGGGTCGACTACGGCGAGGCCTAGGAGGGGCAACAAGCCTCCGCTCACGGCTAGGTTGAGGCCCCGCTCTTTGGTCAACGCCATGGGCCTCCCGAGCCCCGGCCTCCCGGTTGTGCTCTCTAGGTTGTCTAAGATCGACTATCCTCTGTTCTTGAGCATCGCCGGCTTCACGGCCGGCGAGTTGCTGCAACAACTCTACTACGTCGAGAGGTATGGCCATAACGTGAGGGCTGTCGAGGTTAATCTATCGAGCCCTACCTACAAAGGCGCTTGGGACAAGGCGGCGCCGCTCCTTAGCTCTAAGAAGCCCATCTTCATCAAGGTGGGCCCCACGTCGGAGCTGAGGGCGTATCTAGATCTGGCGAGGAGGGGAGGGCACGGTTTGGTCATCACGAACACCTTGCCCGTGCCGGATCCCCGCATAGGGGTTGGGAGAGGCGGCGTGAGCGGCCTCTGGCTTTATCCCTTGATGGTGAAGATGTTGGAGAAGGCGAGGGCGTATCTAGGCAGAGACATCCCCATAATCGCCGTGGGCGGCGTCATGAGCTGTAGACAGGTGAAAACCGTGTTGAAGCTAGCCGACGCGGTGGAGGTATTGACGGGCGTGCTTTATTACGGCCCGCGGCTGGTCGGGCTGTTGAATAGCTGCGCCGTCGATGAGATCAAGGCCTTGAGGTAAAAGGGCGGGTTTATATATGCGATACGGTGGCCTTCTTCCAACCGGTCAGCGATACCCCGGTTATCTTGGTCCACATCTTAGGATCAACGCGGAAGGATTGCTCTATCCTCTCCCTGTGGAAGTTGTTGTAGGTGCAGAACGGTATTACGCGGCCGTCGGGAGTTGCGTAGTGGATGTCGCAACGTTGTATCCTCTCCACGTCGAAGTTCATGACGTCCATGAAGTGCATTATCCCTAGACCCACTATGTTGAAGAAGAACTGGCCCAGCGAGTCGTAGTCCTTCTTGACGAGGAAGTCTTGGATGAGGCCTCTTATCTTCTTGTGTTTCACAGTACGTAGAAGCTTCATGGCCTTCGTGGCCGCCACGGCCTTCCAGACGGTCTTGCCCCTCTTGGCCGTCCTGTATACGTCCCACGCTATCTTCTCGAAGGCATCTACGTCGACGAGTTTAGTTATCGGATATATCCTCTTCTCGTCCTCATCATAGTAGATGAACGTAGCGGCGCCGCACACGGGATTCATCGAGAATAAAGGCTTGGGCGAATCGGTCAGCGCTTCTACCATCTTGGCCACGGCAACGGGCCAGTTGGTGGGCCTCCAGTCCCATCTGCTGATAAGGCCGTTGGTCTGCTTCTCTATTTCGATTATAGTGTCGGGTATCGTTATCCTGAGCTTCCTCAGCTCCTCCTTGCTGTACAGCCTTGCGCGGCCGGCGAAGGAGACCGGCTGTATGTTGACCCATCTTATCACGTCTCTGTTCTGTATCGCGAAGTCCAGTATCTTGCCTAAGTCCTTGTCGTTGTAGCCCTTGGCCAACGTCACGACGGGGACTATGGATCTGTGGCCGAGCTTCCTGGCGACCTCTATCAGCTTGCGCCTAACGGCCGCGTAGGCCTTGGGGTTGTACATGCGGTGCCTCACGACGCCCTCGTTGCTCTCGTCTATGGTGTCGAACTGCAGATACAGCGTGGAGAGCCCGGCGTCGAGAAGCGCCTTGTAGAACTCGGGCTCGTTGGCGAGCCTTATGCCGTTGGTGTTGACCTCCACGTGGGTGAAGCCCAGCTTCTTGGCCATCCTGATTATCTCGGGCAGGTCGTCCCTCAGAGTCGGCTCGCCTCCGGACAGCTGGAGCGCGTTCGGCGGCCACGGCCTCTGCGCTCTCAACGTCCTCAACATGTACTCTATCTGCTCCAACGTCGGCTCGTAGACGTAGCCGGCCGCGCCGGCGTTGGCGAAACACACCGGGCACGCCATGTTGCATCTATTCGTGACGTCGATTATCGCGAGGACCGTGTCGCTCTTGTGCACCGGGCATAGACCGCAGCCCATGGGGCAGGAGCCCATCTCCGTGTAGAACTGTAGATCCGTGTAGGGGTTGGCGAGCCCCTTCGCTATATACTCGGGGGTATCCCATTGTAAGAAGTAGTAATACATCTCGGCATCGCCCCAGTAGAGGTCCTCGAACACGCCGTGCTCCGGGCAGACCTTCTTGAGCCATATAGCTCCGTTCTCCTCGTACACGACCATCGGTATCCTCTTGTTACAGACGGGACACACCGAGAGCGACGTCTTGACGACCCTTGTATGTTCGGGCAAGGCGAACTGCCTCTTCACGGTGTTTTGCCAGCTCTCGTTGAGGAGGGTGGCCTTGTATCTACTGGGCAGGTTAAACCTACTGAGGTCGACCAGCCTCGTCGGCTTGACTAGCTCCAGCACTTGTTTGCTCATTGCGCCTTCACGAATATCACGTTAAAAATTTTTTAACGAAATTTCGTTAATTCGGTGAACAAAGCCCTCAAGGTTCTGGGCCTCGACGAGAAGGACCTAGCGATATATACGTTCCTGGTGGAGAGGGGGGCCTCGACAGCTAGAGAGATAGCAGAAAGCTTAGGTGTGCCGTATACGAAGATATATCAGCGCCTGGAGGCTCTCGAGGCACGCGGCTTCGTCGAGCGTATCGCCGGGCGCCCCGCTAGGTACTCGGCCCGGCCGCCCGCGGAGGTCTACAGGGGGCTTGTCTCCTTTGCGTCCGCGGCGCTCAAGGCGTTGAAGGAGCAGATGGATTTGCTTCAAACTCTCTACGAGTCTAAACACGGGAGGGCCTCCACGACGTTTATAGCTTTGATAAGGGGCGAGAAGGTCCTTAACCTCATCGAGGAGATCATAAGATCTGGCGAGACGGCCGTATACGTAGCGTTGCCTTACGCCGAGCTCATAACTCCGAGCGTTATCTCCGCGATCGAGGAGGAGTCTAAACGAATAGAGGTGAAGCTCCTCACGGCGAAGAAAATCGCTAGGTATATAGATCTCCCTCCTCGCGTCGAGATCAGAGCTCTCGACGATATGTTCGGAGGCGGGGCGTTGGGCAATTCGGCCCTCCTCGTGGTGAAACACGGAGAGGGGCTGCTCGGCATACATAGCAACGAGAGATATCTACTCGACATAGCCAAGACCTATTTCAACTACCTGTGGGACAAGGCTGAGCCTATCCGTATGGATTAATATCAGGACTCGAATCAAGCTTGTGATGATTTTCTGGTGAGCCCGTTGATAGATGATAGAGGTCTGGAGCTCTGATTACAAATATACGTATTCGGTCCATTCGAGCTGAGGGAGCGTAGATACCAGACCCGCTATGACGCGCCTATATAATTCCTCTGTCTCGACGATCTTCGCCCTTGTGATGGATGTGGTGCCCTCTATTTTGACCACAGCTCTATATCTCTCGCCCGAAACTCTTCTGGCTACTACCGAGATCGCCTCCACGACTGGGGGCAGGGCTAACGGCGGCGGCCTCTTGGCCACGTAGTGAGGAGGTATGGGGCTTGCCCTCGCCATTATCTTGCCGATCCCCTGCGTAGGACGTCTGCCGCGCCCTCTACGGCCCACCACGTGGATCAACGACGGGCGCGACCTCAGCGCGAGTAGATACAACAAGGTGGTGTAGTCGAAAGCCTTCCGGAGCGCCTCCATGGACTCCACCTTGATCTCTCTGGCGTCTAGCTCGAGGGATAGCTTTCTGCAGCCGCTCAATTCCTTCGATATAAACTCCATCAAGTTCTCGTATAGATTAACCGTATCGTATAATACGACTACCTTCCCGTAGTCGTTGAAGGCGAGGCCGTAGGGCTCCACCTTGGCGACGATATAGTTATCGCCCTTATATACGCCTATCTCGCCGAGGTCCGACACCACGAAGACGCCGCAGTTATCTTGCATCGCCCTAATCCTTCCTCCCAAATATATGTTTAGTTGTCACCTCCGGCCTCCCCGCTCCCCGCGAAAGCTCTATCACCTCGACGTCTACGCCGTTTGCGGCCACCTCCTTAGGTAGATCCCCGGTCTGCGTCGCCACGACTACTTGATATCTATCGCTTAAAGAGGCTATGAGCTTGGCCAAGGCCGATCTCACGTTGGGATCCACGTAGGGCAGCGGATCGTCTAGCAACAAGAAGCCGAGCCTAGGGCGTAGTAACTCACGTATGGATATCACCAGGGATAGAGCCACGGCTAGCCTCTGGCCGTCGCTCAGCCTCGACACGCCTATGATGTTGCCGTCGGCAAGCGAGGCATCTACTTCATATGCTTTATCTCTTAATGTGATATCTATAGATAATATATCCTTATATGGATATATTTTAGCAAAATTATTCATAAGTTCATTTCTTATCTCTTTAATTATTCTTTCTCTAATATTATATTTTAATATTTCTAATTTATTATTAATATTAGTAAATCTATTATATGCATAGATATATTTTTCTAGCTTCCCTTTCAAGGCATCGAAATCTTCATCGATATTGCTCAGAACCTCCGAGAGCTTTCGCAGCTCGTCGTATATATCGGCTTTCCTCCTCCTCAACCTGGAGAGCTCCTCCGAGGTCCTCTGGAATTCCTCCTCGGATTCCAGCACGGTTCTCCCCACCCCGAGGTTCCTCAGCTCGCGTTCTAAAGCCTCTAGCTCCTCCCGTAGTTGCCTCACCCTGAGGGCTTTGTTGTACCTCCTGGCCACCTCCTGTATCACCTCGGGCGTCACCTCGTTTAGGAAGCTTGTGAGGAGCGCCAAACGCCGCGAGATCTGCGTCGACGACTTAGCCGCTTGCTCCAGCCTCGCGCGGATTTTATCGGCCTCCTCCGAGAGCCTTCGTAGCTCCTCCCTAGCCTTTAGGTATTCAGACACCGAGGGAAGCAACGTGTCTAGCTCCCTGCCGGCGCCCTCTAGGGCCTCCAGCTCCTCCTTTATCTCGTCCAACCGCTTCAACTCCTGCGAGTACTCCCGCTCGATATCCTTCAGCTTCAGCTCTACGTGTGTCTTGTCGAGCTTTGCCCCGCATACAGGGCAGCTCTCGGCGTTGGTCTCCAACACGTAGACCAGTATATATCTAAGCGACGATATGTAGCTGGTCCTTTTTTCGAGCTCCTTAGCCTCCTCTCTAGCGGCCTCGATCCTCTTCTTGATCTCGTCGGGACCTCCGTAGCGCTCCTCAAGCTCCTTGAACCTCCTATATGAGACCTCCAGTTGATCCACCCTAGCCTTCAGCTTAGATAGCTCGGCCTCCAGCTCGTTCAGCTTGGCCGTAAGGGATCTCCTCTGGGTCTCCGCAGACGAGAGGGCCTCCTCCAGGGAGGCCCTAACCTTGACGAGCTCCCCGTAGGCCT
Source organism: uncultured Thermoproteaceae archaeon (assembly GCA_964342785.1). GTDB lineage: Archaea > Thermoproteota > Thermoprotei > Thermoproteales > Thermoproteaceae > Thermoproteus. Next base: position 7,285 of record CAYFGI010000036.1, on the reverse strand, counting down.
CCTGGAACAACTCGGCCAGCTTGCTCGCGTCGGGCTCCCTCGATATACGTTCAACTATCTGAGGATCCACCATGTGTTCGAACTCCGACAAGATCCCGATGAACTTATCCCTCAAGTCCTCTATTTGGCTCAACTCGGCGGTTAAGCCGCCGTAACCCGATTCCTCGAGTAATTCCAGCTCCGACCTGGCCCTATAGTACGCGTTTATTTTGTCCTGTAGGCTAGATATCTTGTCTATATACCTCTGCCTTTCTTCCAGCAATTTCCTATATCTAGCGGCTAGCTCCGCCTCCCTCCTGGAGATCTCCTCAAGTTCTTTCTCTAAGCCGGCCTTAGCCTCCTTGATCTTAGCGATACCTCCATATTTATCTATTATATCTCTATATTTTTCATAAAATGATATTTTTAATCTAATTTTCTCTAATTCTTTCATTATATTTTTTATTGTATTATTTATTAATCTTTGTGTATTGTTTAATATATCTACTTGAAGTATCCTATCGATCGTGGAGGTCCTCTTGAGCCTATCGCCGTAGATGAAATCCTCCAAGGCGTAATGCGATATGTATATCACCCTATCATAATCGTCGCTAGATATCCCGGTTATCTCCTTAAGCTTCTCCTCGGCCTCCTCGTCTACGTATCGCGCGCCGCCCATCCTCAGCTCTAAATGGCCGCGGCCCTTTCTGCCCAGAGTACGCCTTATGAGGATCCTCTCAGAGCCTTCCGCCAGCTCTAGCTCCACCAGCGCGCCTTCGGACTCTACGTTCACCAGATCGGCCAGCTTGGCTATCCTTCGCCTCACCTCCATCTCCCTACCTAACAAGGCGAACTCCACGGCTTGCAACAAGGAGGATTTGCCGGCGCCGACTCTGCCGACTATGATCGTCACAGGAGCGAACTCGAAGTTGTACTCCCCCGAGTAGACCTTGAAATCCCTTAGCCTAATCCTCGATATCCTCCACATGTATGCCCCACTGGGTCAATATCTCCTTTATCTTCTCCTTGGCGGCCTTAGGCCCTGCTGATCTATAGGCCTCCATTATGGCGAGGACGAGATCGGCGTCAGACCCCTCTAAGCCTTTCCTTAACTCCTCCTCTATTATCTTGAAAAGATCCACAGTAGTATCGTCCTCCTTAATATTTACACCTAGCCTCTCCTTCTGAGCAACTTCACCCACTCGTTATCCGTTATCGACATCGGCGTTTGTTGCTGCGGCTGAGCTTGTTGGGGAGGTCTGCCCGCGGCCAGCTCACGTCTTAGGTCTTCCAGCGCCTTATCTACGTAGATCTTCACCTTCTTGAACACCTCCTCCTCTATCCTCTTCCCCTCTCTGCTCATCGCCTCGGCCACCGCCGCGTTGACGGCGCTTAGAATCTTAGATAGATCCAGCTGCGCGATCTGCTTAGGCCTAGCCTTAGCTTGTATCTTCACCTCGACGCCGTCTAGACCCTTGGAGGGATCTACGGATATCAAGCCGACGCCTAGCGACCTCATATGCTTCGGATCTACCAACGGCAACGCGTCTCTCATGACCGCGATAAACGCCTTATCGTAATCTTGTTGTAAGAGCTCGTTGATACGTTTATATATCTCAACTTCCTCATAAAGATCAGTAAAGTATATCTTCACGACGACTTTATTCCCCCCGTCGTACAGCACTAGGTAGTCGTCCTTCTCCGAATCGAGCCTAAACCCTAGGACCTCTGACAGGTATCTAATCAATAAGTACCTAGCTATTTCCACCGATTATATACCAACCTTCTTTATTTATATTATCCCATTTCAACGATAGAGGTAAGGCGTAGCCGTATATAACCGATCCGCGCCACACCGAGTATTGAGGCTCCTTGACCATCCTGATGCCGACCTTGGCCGCGAGCTCTTTGTTCACCTCGCCTAGCATTATCTTCATCTTATCCACGCTGTTCACGGCGTACTCCTCAAGGCCGGAGGGGACCTCCCATTTGAACGCGCCGCCGCTCAATATGATGTTGGAAGCCACCCTGTCCTGGACCTCCACCGATACGCTTCTAAGAGATGATATCACGGCCGACGCGAGGTCCATCTCGCCGTATAACGTAACGTCGCCTATAACTGCATCTTCTATCCTTATCCTGCTTTGATCTATATAGCTTTTGAACTCCTCATGTCTTGGATTAAACACTATCTCGCCTATCAAGAACCTAGTCCAAGCGTATTCCTTAGGAATCTCTATCTCTATTATGGGAGACAGCTTAACCTTGGCGGTGAACTTCTCCGGGTTCGACCTAGCGGCGGCTATGGCTTGCCCCAGATCGCGCGGCACCAAGCCGATAGCCCTCTTGACGGTCTCGGCGACATACTCCTCGCGGGCTATATCGCCGTATCCCATGTCCTTGAGCACCTCCCTAGTTATCGCGTTCGCCTCGGCGCCGCCTCTATTTAAAGCCACCAAGCCCTCTCTTATCAAGGCGTAGCTTATCGGAGCGACCTGTATATTGCCGTGTCCTCCCTCGATTATCACGCAGTTCACAGCGTTTTCGGCTATAGCCACCGCGAGGGGCTGCGGCAATATGGTGACCGCGTATACAGATCTAGTCTCGGCCGCTATCCTCTCGAATATATCGAAAAACCCTCTGTACATATAGTCGGGGGCCAACGCCGAGAGGGCCACGGAGATAAGCCAGCCTCTGAACTCTGGATCAGCTACGGGGAATTGAGATAAGACATACCTCGCGAGCTCCCTAAGAACCGCCCAGGCATCTTCGTCGTCTCGTCTCACCACGCCGTCTTTCAACGGGTATTTCATATTGCGCTGAACGTCCCTAACGCTGGATAGATAGTTGCGCACCTCCTCGTCGCCGACGACTAAACCTCGCGACAACACGTCGGGCGGTATCCTCATCTTGACCGACTCAGGTATATCGCGGAGGAAGAGGCCTCTGGTCTGCACCATGTTCGGCTCGGCGAGCGTTATGGGGCCGTACTTAGTGTAGCTAGTGCCGAAATCTATCCCGAATACGTACTTAAGCCTATAGCTGTCGCTGAGCTCCGCCACGTCGATTAGGCCGGTCTTATTTTTATCGTTCCCTGCTCTATCTCTATATCGACCGCGTCGCCGACATCGATATCCCCAAGCGACTCGGCCTCGTCATCCGTCAACCAGATGGTGAGGCGCGGCACAGCGATTTTGTTCAGAGAGAACGGGAGCGATTTAACTATCTGGGTCACGAGCGGCATGATCTCCCTCGCCACTTGGGCTGCCTGCTCGTCGGGCGGCGACATCACGAGAGGCCCCGGTATGTCCTTCTCCTCCACCACGTCTATCTTGATGTAACGAGTGCCGGTGGGATCGCTAACCAGTTGTTTACTTACCACGACGCCTCTCACGAGGACCACGGTATCGCGTTTCGACTCGTAATTAAACTTATCCCAACAGCGGAAGAGGCGGCGGGCGCCGAGATTGCCGCGGCCCGCCTAAGGCTCTTAAGCCAAAAAATTATGCCATTTCGAGGACCACCTCGACGGCGGCCACCGTGCGCTCCCTACCTCCCTGGCCTTGTACCTTGTCGCTTAACAACTTGACCTCTTTTATGTTCACCTTGCCGGGTAGGAACCTATCGCGCACCATCACAGCAGCTGCAACTGCCTTCGAGATGGCGGCTCCTCTAGCCTTCAGCACTACCTTCTTCGTACCCGCGTTGAACGCCATCACCGTAGCTATTATGTAGTTTGTAGTGGGTTTTTTGCCCACCAGTATTGTTTGTTCTGTCGCTGCCATGATCCGCCATGCTAATGACCTTTTTTAAAGATTACTCCAGAGCCTGGAGGCCGCAAGTTCGGCGTATCTTCTATTAAAATAGGCGTTTGAAGAGATCGACGTGGAGGATCTGATATATAGAGCCGCCTACGGCAGAAGGCGCGAGATCTTGCTCATACTATATAGCGAGGGCACCGTGAGTTTAAATAAGCTCAGGACTAGACTCGGCGCCTCATCGTCAGCCCTCCTCTTCGACATCTCGGCGTTGGAAGCCCTAGGGCTTGTCAGAAGGGATGGTAATATCGTCGAGCTGACAGATCAAGGAGCTAAGGTGGCCTCCATGCTGTCGTCGTTAACACCGCTGAGAGGCTTATCGGTGTTGGAAGCCCTAGGGCTGAGGCCGTTCGTGGTGCCCATGTTGGCCTCGCCGTATCTAGAGATCGCCGCATTTATATTGCTCGCTCTCTGGGGCCTATCTTTATATATATCTAGGATAACGCTTTTAGGCGTTATATATACTTCTATATTTAATAATGCTTTTTATACTATTCTAATTTCAACCACTTCATTGGCGATTATTATGTTGTTAACATATTTTCTATCCCATAGGAAAGTGCATATAATACATCTAATTATTGGTTTATTCCCATTATTAATATATCCTTCTATTTCTATTGTTATAAGTAATTATTATTTTAATTATATTATGAAATTTATATTATTAATTATCACATGCGGCACGCTGGCTACAGTCACCTCGTACGATACTGGGTTCAAATACGAGACGACGTTGCTAGCTTACTTATCTGGCATGTTTGTATTTCCTATACTTATTTATTTAATATTACATGTTTATATATAAACCTCAAGAGGATACATATGTAACTTTAAGATTAATATCTCGATTGAAAGAAAAATTCAATATATGTATAGATGTAGGCGCTGGATCTTGTGCTCTTTCAGATGCCCTAACTAGACTATGTAGACATATCGTCGCGATCGATATTAATCCTTATTCTTGTAGCGCCTGCAGGGGGAGACACGATGTTTTGTGTTCCCACGGGCTCTCGGCCATAGCTAGGGCCGATCTAGTCGTCAGCAATCCGCCCTATCTGCCCCCCGAGGAGCCCCCAACCGATTGGGAGACCTTAGCCATATACGACTACGGGCTCATAAATCACATCTTGAGATGGACTTATGCATATAGGCCCCGTATGTTGATATTGACGTTCAGCACACTGGGCAGATCGGACGTCATAGAGGAGGCCGTCTCTGCGCTCGGCCGTATCGTGGATAAGGAGATCGCCCATTACTTCTTCGAGGATATAATGTCTATTGCCGTTGAGCCTCTACGCCCAGCCTCTGGAAGTTCTTAAGCCTTATGTGCAGTAGCGACTCTAGGATATCGCTTATGTATTCGTTTATCCTCACGGCGCTGTCCCTAGCCAGCGACGTAGCTGGATCCGATAGGATCATCTCCTTCCTCATCTTCAGCGACCAATCCGTCAGCTCTTTATACAACGCCGTGAGCTTCATATCGTCTAGGTTTCCGCCGAGAAACTCCAGTAGAGTTCCCATGTATTCAACGGCTTTTTCTAAGATGGGTTTAACTATCCTTAAGTCTATTTTCTCTTCTTGATTTATATAAGATATCTTACATATATGGTCAGCAATCCTCTCTATGGACTTCGCAATTATCGTATATTCGACTAGGTCGCGGGGATCGTCCACCTTAAGCTCCAGCATTATATACCTAGACATGGCGGCCCTCTTCAGTTGGCGCTCTACAAGCCAATACAGTCTATCGACCTCGTCGTCTCTATCCGTTACGTCTTTCAACAAATCTATGTTGTCCGAATCGAGACCCTTTATTAGATCGATCAACATATTGTCGGCTAGTTTGAGCATCTTCAACACAACGTCGTTCACGGCCAGCTCCGTGGCCGCCACCATCGCTTGAACCACCAGCTTATCGCTGGACTCCTCTGTGATCTCCATATCTATCACCCTCCTCCTCACGAAATCCTTGAGATATTTACGTAGCTGCGTGGCGCCTTGAGCGAACTTGAACACTATCACCTCGGCGCCTGCGATGTATACCGACATGAATATCTTCTCGAGCTCCTCCAGGCTCATCTTCTCGTCGACGCTCAGCTCCACGGCGAGAGAGGCGCGCCGCCCCAACTTACGCGGTATGAGCACCAACGTGTTGTCGGGCTGAGGCACTATGAGCACCTCGTCTCCAGGCGATAGATTCGTTCGTCGAGCCCACTCCTTAGGCAAACTGACTATAAGGGTCGCGCCGCCAGTTAATTGCACCTTGCGGACCTCGCCCTCCATAGTACCATCTTGAAGACCTATATATAACTATTTATTGCATATACCTATCTCCTGGATATATACAGAATTCATTTTATGTATACTTAATATATTTTTCTTAGTTTAATGAATTAATCTATAAATTTATTGCCTTTAATTTTATCTTTAATATAATCATGTAGATATTTTAACCCATGAGCCGATAGGGCCTCTATTTCGACCTTCTTCTTGGTCTTCAAGAAGTATTCAAGCTCCTTACGCCAGACGTCGTTTTGGAACCAAGGATATTTCAACAGCTCCTGCGCCCTCTTTAAGTCCCTATCGGTGGCTCTTATCACGAACTGATCTGGTATCTTGTACCTCTCTATATCGAGGGGAGCCACGCCAAGGAACTTAGCCTTCGGCGTGGCCAGCCTCTCGCTCTCGTAGCTCAGCTTTATGGACCCGCTTTTGTATACTGAGTATATGTATATACCGTAGGGATCGCCGTCGGTCAAGATGTAGACGGGCAACTTATACTCCTCGTTAAGTCTCTTGACAAACCTCCTGGTGGCTCTATCGGGCATGCCCTTAGCTGTTATCAATATGGCGTTCTCCTGGGACCAGAACTTCTCCCTGACGAGACGTTGGAATATTGCATCCTTCTCTATCACCAAGACGTAGGAAGCCTCTACTTTCACTATCTCCAACGCGTCCACATTGACGGGGAGGCTCAACGCCGTCTCGCCGAACTTCGAGGCGTCGAGCTCGTATCCCTGCGACCTCACCACGATAGGGCCGACCACCTTGCCCTTCACGTCCGCGCTTATGCCCATCTCCTCCCTCAATATATTCGTCGCTACTTCTATATCCTCTATAACGCCGTTGGATTCCGCTTGTTCGTCCCAAGTATTCTCCCTGTGGATCCTCCCGAGCGGGTCCTTGAAGACTATGGTGTGTTTGCCGTTGTAGTAGAGATCACGTATCGTCGGGTAGACGTCGGCCCTCATGGCGTCGACTATCAACCTCAGCATCAATACGGTCTGCATGAACCTTCTCGACTCCTTGACGTCGAGAAACCTCCTATGGATCTTCTCCGGGCCTAGCTTCAACATCTTTGCCTTCTCGTCCCATATCGTATTGCTGAGAGTACGCGCAGGTATCTCCATGACTGGCTCCTTTAAGCTCAACGCTGATTTCGCCAACGAAGCCCCCCACTCCTCCAGCTGTTTAAGGTACTTGGA
>CAYFGI010000035.1:5613-13577 GCA_964342785.1 uncultured Thermoproteaceae archaeon | reverse complement strand
GTCCTACACGCCCAATCGACTAGATTGCCAGACTCCAACACGTCGAAAACCCCCACGGCCATCTTATCGAAGGCAGGGCCCAGGCTGACGGCCGTATACCTAGCCTCCGACAGCGACGCCGCGAGGCCGTAGGGCCGCCCCGTCTCGAAATGAGGCATGAGGCGCCACGACCGAGCCATGTTCAGAGCGACCGTGCAGTGCGCGAAGAAAGCCTCGTCGCCTCTAGCGTAGACAACGTTCGATATCCAGCCGCTGTATCCAGTCAACCCCTTGGAGATGAGCATGCCCGCAAGCGCTTGCAGATCGCCCTCGCAAGCCACGACGTCGTCTTTGGCGTTAGCCAACGCCAAGGCGAGGCAAGGCGTTACTCCGTACTTCAGTATATATGGAAAGCACGTAATCGCCTTGCCGTCGTATCCGCTTAAGGATCTAAGCGCGGCGTATATCTTGGCGACCTCCTCGACGCCGAATGTGGATAGGAACTCGGGATCCGGCGGCGAGCTCCGCACGAGCTCTGCGAACTCGTCGAGGTCTAAGACGTCTACAACGCCTCCGAACTTCGCCGCGAATCTGTCCGCCTGCGTCGTGCGCCTCCCTATCAAGAGGATCCTCGGCTTTGTTAGAAGCGCGACGGCCCTCGCTATGCCTCTAGCTCTAGCGGCTACATCGCCGCAGCTCTCGCCGGGAGCACAGTGGAGAGGCCAGACCTTGACGCCTTCAGCCTCTAGGTATGACCTAGCCGAGAGGGAGGACGCCGCGCTGTTATGTTCGGGAAAGCCAAAGGTGACCACAGACTTGACGCCAAGTCTCCTCGCGTAGTCGGCGACCATCATGCCGGTCCCTCCCGTTAACGTCACCGCCAACAAGGCCTTGGCCTTGACGTGAGGAGCCTCGTCCGCCGACTTGAAGGGGCCCAACAGCTCCGGAATATATCGTTTCGCCTCCTCGAACCTCCTCCTGGCCTGCTCCTCGCCGTGGATGGCCGAGTAGAAAGCCGCGGCTACGTACACGGCACCTCCGGAAGCAAAATTAATAAACGTAGAGGTAGTAATGAAGGAGGCCGCCGTAGCTAAGCCCGGTATAGCGGCGGGCTGCAGACCCGTAGGCTGAAAAAGGCGGAAGTCCCGGGTTCAAATCCCGGCGGCGGCTCTGTTTATCGCCTTGATCCACTAGCCAGCCCTCTACCAAGCGCCGGCGCTTTGTAGCTCATGCGTTAAAGCGGTTTCTTCAGCTCGTAGGGCTTCCACCCGAGCTCCTCCCTGAATTTATTTATCAGCTCGATGGATTTCAGCTTCTCCTCCCTGGGCATGTCCTTTTTCTTCAGCACCCCCATGAACAAAGCGTACAGCCTGGCGTTTATCACCTTAGGCGATAGGCCGTACTCCATATCCTCCTTCAGCTCGTCTAGGATCTCCTTAACCTCCTCAGCAGACGTCAGCCCCTTTCCGCCTATATCCTTGACCTTTCTGCCTAGATATAAGCGGCCTTTCTCCACGACCACGGCCTTGCCGTCCTCGAAGGTTATCCTGCCTTTGAACAACCTATCGTAGAACTGCCACGCGTCGGCGACCTCGGGCTCCAGCCTCTTAAGCCTCACCAGGACGAACCTCCTTATCTCGTCCGTCGAGATCCTTCCCCTCTTTTTAACCCATTCGTCCAGCTCCTTCACGATCTCTCTCGCCACCTCGTCGGAAGCGCCGGCGTCCCGCAGGACGTTATACACCTTCTCGCTTAAGTACTCCTCCTCCCTCCCCGATCTTTTCACGACCTTAACCATAACTGTAATGACTCGTTTAAATTTAATCAACGCGGAATCTCGCTGGTAGTGTTGTTCGTTTCACATGGTGTCGAGGGCAGGGAATAGGCCGTGAGGACGCAAACAGCTGAATTAATGTAATTATAGGTATATATCTATATTATCATAATAAATTATTATATGCTTAATTTATCTGATAATAATATTATATGTCGAAACAAACTTTTGATATATATTTATTTTAACTTTTCTTTAGTATATCTTTATATTTTATCTTTAGAAACAATAATTCTATGTTTTTAAATAATAAGGTTTTTAAGGATAGAACGGTTTTCTTCACGTGAGGGCCCTAGATCTATCCCGGAAGGTTCCTTCGGTAAAACCGAGCGATAGCCTGGCCGATGCCGCCAGGCTTATGCTTGAGGATCATTGTGATTGCGTCGTGATAGCGGAGGAGGACGACGTCGTCGGGGTCGTGACGGAGTCCGACATAGTTGAGGCCGTCGCGCGCGGCGCCAAGGCGGACGCGCCGATTGTTGAGGCTGTGGCCTCGCCTCCGTTGCTCGTAGAGGGATACGAGCCTCTGTGGAGAGTCGCCGAGGCTATGCTCTCCACCGGCATCAAGGTGGCCGTCGTGACCGTGGGGGGTAGGTTCGCCGGCGTTATCTCCTCGAGCGATATAGCCGACGAGAGGGGGCAGCTCCTGGAGGCCTCCAGATTCGCCGAGATCGCGGAGATCCTCGCGCCGCCGGGCTAATCCTTAAAACCTCCTTTTTGTGTTCGCCTTTCATGAAACTGGATAAAATAGCGGCTTTGCTCGTCGTTTTGCTCCTAGCCTTGGCCTTCACTTGGATAGCGTTGATCTCCCGGGACTTCGTCCTCCTGGCCTTGGCTTGGTTCGTGGTTCTCCTAGTGGCCGGCTTGGGCGTATACGAGGAGAGGACCGCCGGGGAGACCAACGTCGTTTAATCACCGGAAGACCTCGAGGAACGTAGGCCTTAAGGCGTTCACTAGGTCGGCCACCTTAACTTTAATCAGCTTGTTGGTCGCCCCTCCGCCCGCGAGGACGTATTCGTACTGCAGTATGCCGGGATCCGCTATCACCTTCAACGCCTTGACTCTCTCGCTGAGGGGCGTGACCGCGCCCGGCTCGACGCCTAGCACCTCCCTCACCTCCTTGGCCTTGGCCATGGCGGCCGGAGCCCCTAGGGCTCTGGAGAGGGCGTCCATATCTACTCTAACGGTGCCTCTAGCCAAGACGACTACGTATTGTCCCCCAGCCTTAACCAAGAGCGTCTTGATTATTGAGTCCGGCGGAGCCCCGCTGGCCTTGGCCGCCCTCTCGACGGTCTCCACGCCCTCGTCGAACTCGAGGATCTCGACGTCGACGCCCAATAGTTGTGCTCTATAGCTCCTCATATGGTCACCGCCTTGACTAGGCCGGGCGGCGTATCTATGGGCGCGCCCAGCTTGACGCCGGCTCTGTAGGCCAACAGCTGCAACGAGACGGCGTAGGATATGGGGGCTAGCTCTCTGTCAGTCTCGACGGCCGGCATCTCGCAGCTAGGCCCCACGGTCAACACGCCGGCCCCCCTCCCCTCGGCCATCTTCACCGCCTTCTCGTATAGACTCGTCGCGCCGCCGTCCACGGGCTTGAGGAATATCGCCAGAAGCCCGCGGAAGGCCAGGGCCAGAGGTCCGTGCAGGAGCTCGCCCAGCTGGATCCCCTCGGCGTGTAGAAGCGCCGCCTCCTTCAGCTTCAAGGCCCCCTCGAGGGCCACGGGGTAGACTATCCCGCTGCCCGCTACATATATGGATCTGCCCGCGGCGAGCTTCTCCGCGAGGGCCTCGGCCCTCTTATCGTAATCGGCTATCGAGCTCTTGAGCCTCTCAGCTAGGGCGTTTATCCTCTCCTCCAGCGATCTAAGATCGGCGGGGGTCCTCCTGCCGGTGTGGAGCCCCACGTGGTACGCCAATATGAGCATGGTCTCCAAGGTCGAGGTGAAGGTCTTGGTCGCAGGCACCGCCATCTCGGGGCCGGCGGTTATGGGCAGATACACGTTGGACTCTATGGCAAGCCTAGAGCTCACGGAGTTCGTCACCCCCAGTATCACAGCTCCCTGCCTTTTGGCGGCCCTTATGCTCCTGATGACGTCTGAGGTCTCGCCGCTTTGGCTTATCGCCACGACGACCGTGCCCGTCCCCACGTTGTTAAGAGCGTAGTGGGGGAACTCGGCGGCGCTCACAACGTTTACGTTTACCCCCACGTCTGCGAAGTAATAAGAGGACACCATCCCCGCGTGTAGGCTCGTCCCGTTGCCTATTATGTATACGTTCCTAGCGCCGTGGATTATCATAGAGGCTAGGCGCAGATATTTCTCCATCAACGCGGCCTTGGTCCTCATCAACGCCTCCGGTATCTCGTAGATCTCCTTGAGCATGAAGTGAGGGAACCCCGCCCTATCGGCGTATTGAAGCTCCTTAACCCGCTTCCTCTCGAGAGGCGCCGGCGAGCCGTCCTCGAGATACGCCTTGAACCCGCCGGGGAACAGCTCCACGTAGGCGCCCTCCGGCACCACGTAGGCCTCCTCGGCGAATCCGTACAAGCTGGCTATATCGCTCGATATATAGGCGCAGCCGCCCGCCGCCGCCACGACGAGGGGCTGGCCTCTCTGCGCCGCGACGAGCTCTCCGCGCGCAGTCAACGCAGCGAACGAGAAAAAGCCCTTGAGCCTCCTCGCCGCCTCCACGACGCCGGCCTCCTCGAGGAGATGGGCCACGACCTCGGCGTCGGTGGTCGAGACGAACCTATGCCCTCTCGCGGAGAGCTCGTCTCTAAGCGCCTCGTAGTCCTCGATTATGCCGTCCAACACGACGGCTACATCGCCTTTACAGCCCAGAAGCGGGTGGGTGTTCTCCAGAGTTATCCTGCCGCGCGAGGCGTACCTAGTGTGGCCCAAGGCCACGTTGACCGCCTCGTCTGGGAGCTCCAAGGCATCGACGTGCGACGGCCTTTTGACCACGCGCAACGCGCCGCCCGATATATACGCCACGCCGCTTCCATCGTAGCCCCTATAGGTCAACCTCCTCAACCCCGTCTTCACGTCCTTAAGGCTTCTCGGCTCTCTGCAGTAGAAACCGAATATGCCGCCCACAGCTCTATCGACGATCTTAGTTTTAAATATTATTGTATACAGAACAACTTAAATAAACAACGAGGAGAATTTTATGCTCATTATAGGCGTAGATTCCGGGGGGACCAAGACAGAGGCCGTGTTGATAGGCGACGACGGCCTTATGGCCGAGGCCCTCGCGGGCCCCTCGAATCCCGCCTCAGTGGGCATAGATATAGCGTGTTCCAACATAAAGGAGGCCCTGGGGAAGCTGGGCGGCGTCGAGCCGGACGCCGTGGGGCTGGGGGTGGCCGGTCTGGTCGACGCGCGCCTGGCCTCGGAGCTAGGACGATGTCTGGGGCTTAGGAACCCGGTGTTTTTCGAAGACATAGAGGCCGCACACGTATCAGCCTTCTTGTTCGGCGAAGGCGTCGTCGGCGTTTTGGGCACCGGGAGCAGCTTCCTTGGGGTGAAGGGCTCCGCGAAGATAAGGATAGGCGGATGGGGGCATCTGCTCGGCGATGAGGGAGGGGCGTACCACATAGGGAGGGAGGCCATCAGGATGGCGCTTAGGGAAGCCGAGCAGATGGAGGAGCGCGGCTGCCTCGCCGACGATGTGTTCCGGTTCTACGGAGCCGGAGGGGTCGGCGAGCTTCTATACGTTATATATTCCTCCCCAAGCCCCCGCAACAAGATAGCTGAATATGCGCCGAGGGTCTTCGCGCTCGCTAGGAGCTGCCGCGATGCGCTCGAGGTCGTGAGGTCGGCCGCGGACAGCGTGGCGGAGTATATAGCAACCGTCTTCCGCAGGTTGGGCCGCCTCCCCGTGGCCTTGACGGGCTCGGTCTATCTCAACAACGAGGAGGTGTTGAGGCCGATGATCGAAAGCGCCCTGGCCAGGCTGGGCCACCGCGTCGAGATAAAAAGGCCCCTCGTCAGACAGAGCTGCGCGGCGGCGCTCATAGCGGCGCGCGCCCTCGGCCTACTCGACGAGAGGCTCATCGAGAGGGTGAGGGAGACGTGTGTTCTTAAATGAGGACTATCTTTTCCACGTGTTGGTGGACTGCCACTGCCATTGCCACGAGTTCAGCGACGAGGAGCTGGCCAAGTTCTCGGAGATAAAGTTGGTGGCTGTGTCGGACGACGTGAGGAGCTCCCAGAGGACCTTGGAGCTCGCCAAAAGGCTCGGAGCCGTGCCGTGCCTCGGCATCCACCCCTGGAACGTGGGCAAGGCCAGGCCGGAGGACCTCTCGGAGGCGTTGAGGCTGATAGAGAAGAGCGAGGCGCCTTGCATAGGCGAGGTGGGGCTCGACAAGAGGTTCGTGCCGGAGACGTACGAGAAGCAGAGGGAGTTCTTCTCGGCGTTTCTGCGCCTCGCCAAGGAGTACGACTTGGTCCTAAACGTCCACGCGCCCGACGCGTGGAGAGACGTCGTGGAGGCCTTGAGGAAGGCGGATGTCGACAGGGCGCTCATCCATTGGTACACGGGCCCGCTGGATCTGCTCGAAGAGATAGCCCAATACGGCTTCTACATCTCCATAAACCCCGCGGTCAAGATACAGAAGAAGCACAGAGACGTGGCCGAGGCCGCGAGGCCCGACATGGTGGTCCTCGAGAGCGACGGGCCCTACGAGTACAGAGGGCTGAGGCTGGAGCCGCCCATGGTCAAGGAGACCGTCAAGGTGCTCGCCGAGATATGGAGGACGACGCCCGAGGAGGCCGAGGAGAAGCTCTACGCAAACGCCGCTAGGCTCTTCAGACTCAGATAGCAAACACGTCGGCGCATTTAAGCGCGGCCTTCATCTTTTTGCGATCAGCCCGCCGAGCTGTCGGACGCCCGCACCCCGGGCGCGGACCCCTAGGCGCAGGCGACTAGCGCCGCTGTACGCGACCGCCGGGAAGATGCGCCTCGGCGCCGGCGGTTAGACTTTACAGTAAAGTTTTATAAAATTTCGTGGATAGGGCATTATGGCTACCAGATCCTCTTTGCTTTTGTTGCTCTACACCTCCCCGGCATGTGTAACCCGCGCTGTGTTGAGCGTAGTCGTCGGAGTCCTCGGCTTCAGAGGGGCCGGGATCTGGGGCGCCACGGCGTCCTTAATAGTAATGGGCGCTCTGCCGGGCTTGATGGGCGTATTCGGCGGGCTCCTATCCGATATGGTGGGCAACGAGAAGTACCTCCTCATGGCGCTCAGAGCCGCCTTGTTCCTAACCATCGGCGCGATGGCCTTCGCCGCCGGCGACTTGTTCTTGCTGTTTCTTCTATTCGCCGCGGTCCAGCTGTTCTTCGCCTTCGCCTCGCCCGCCGCGTCCGCATATATCCGCGAGGTCCTGGGCGACTACGCGCTTATCTTGAGGTTCAACGCGCTGTTTTCGGTCATATGTACAGGCCTCAGCGCAGCCGCCGACGTGGCCTCCAGCCTCTTGCTACAAGCCGGCGCCTCGCCCGCCTCCCTCCTGCTCTTCTCCGCCGCGCTGATGCCCCTCTCCGCCATCCCGCTGGCGTTTATCGGGACGAGGGGCAGGCCCCGCAGCGGCGCCTCGCCCGCCAACATCTTCGGCTCCATGTGGGCCCAGCTACGGTCGAACCGCGCGCTCGCCTTCTTGTTCTCGGTGTATTTGACCACGGGCGCCTTCTCCATGCCCTCCCTCCTCCTCTGGATATACAACTTCTACGGGAGCTTGGAGCTCAGCTGGGGCATCTCGCTGGCCCTCATACAAATCGGCGGGGCCATCGGGGGCATCATCGCGGCCAAGGCAGGCGCGGGCGACTTCTTCCGCCTCGCGTTAGCCCTCCCCGCGTCGGCTATCGTGGCGGGCGCGATGCCCTTGGTGACCAGAGACGTGTGGGGCCTAGTCGTGGTGCTCGCGAGCGTCTTCGTGGAGCAGATAATAGTCCAAGCCTTCTTCGTGTCCGCAGACAGCTACATAACCGCGTTCAGCAGAAGGGAAGTCGTCGCCACCGCCATGGCTGGCTTCACCGCGGTCCAGTCGGCGGTGAACATAGCGGGCATGGCCGCGTGGTCCGCCGTGGCCTCCTACGTGTACCCGCCCTTTGTCATGGTGGGCGGCATGTCGGCGGAGGTGGCGGTGCT
>CAYFGI010000035.1:0-5513 GCA_964342785.1 uncultured Thermoproteaceae archaeon | reverse complement strand
CGCGAGCCGGCCCGGCTTCCGCATCTGATCGGGCTCGCCCTCGCAAGTCATCGAATCCTATCGTCTAAAACACAGAGGAATAAATTCTCGAAACCCTAATATTTAGGTGTCGACCAAGCTGCGTGGATCTGAAGAAGCTGTTCTCGGACGCCAGGCGTAAGTTCGAGGAGGGCGGCCTCGCGTTAGACGTGGCCGAGAAGAGGCTCGTGGTAGTCGGCGATCTACACGGCGATAAGGACACGCTCGATGCGGTGTTGAAGAGGTGGGAGGGCTCCAAGTTCCTCTTCCTGGGCGACTACGTCGATAGGGGGGTCCACGGCCTCGAGGTCCTGACGGCCGTTGTGAAGCTCTACTTGGAGGATAAGGCCTACGTGCTGAGGGGGAACCACGAGTCGCCGCTTATGAACGAAGACGGCGGCTTTATAGACGAGCTGTGCCTTCTGAAGAGGATCCCCAACTGCGGGGAGCTCTACGGCGAGATAGAGCAGATGTTCTCCAAGATGCCGATAGCGGCCAGGGTGAACGGAGAGGTGCTGGCGGTTCACGGAGGCATCCCGCTCAAGGAGCCCTCCATGGAGCCCGCCTCCCTCGAGGAGCTGAAGGCCGTCAAAGGCGATTTGGTCCTGCCGGGCGACCCCCTCGCGTATCAAGCGCTTTGGAACGACCCCTGCGAGTGCGAGAACTTCGCCCCCAGCCCGCGGGGGCCCGGCATATGGCTATACGGGAGGTCCCCGCTCGAGAAGTTCCTCAGGAGGGAGGGGCTGAAGGCGATCCTGCGCGGCCACCTATACGTGAGCTCCGGCTACGCGCAGCACCACGGCGTGGTGCATACTGTATTCACCAGCAGGGCGGGCCCCTACCGCTCCGTCAAGCCGAAGGTCGCCGTCCTGGACGGCGGCGTGTTGGAGATCTACGATGTATTGACCGGCAAGGCGGTCCACAAAGCTGATATATAAAACCCCCTCGTATACTAGAATGAGCCCCGAGAGGCCATCCCCCGCAGGAGCACCCATAAGCCGCCGGGCGGGCGTTCGAGGGGACCCGGGGCGGAGGGCCCTCTCGGCGGTCCGCGCGGGTAGGCGCGCGTCGGTAGGACGGGGGTCGTAGTGGGCTGGGCGGGCGCCGCCCGCCCCTCCGCGAGGAGCCCCAGGTCTGGGGGGCCCGTAACCCCGCCGGGCCGGCCGTAGCCCCCGCGCGCCCCGCCGGGAGGCTGTGAGGCCTCGGCCCTCGGGGCCCGTCTAGCCGGCGTACCCCAGCCGTAGGGCTGGGAGGCGTCGGCGAAGGCGGCGAACCTGGGGAGGTCCGGGAGAGCCGTGATGAGTTCCGATATGAGGAGAGGGATGAGCTGGCCGTCCCAGTCTGATTCTTGGTCGGAAGCGTTTTAAAATCGGGTTCGCCCTAGCGCAATGCTGAAGGCGCTTTCGGGCTTGTTGTTGCTACTGGCATTGGCCTATATCGCTATAAATTTCGTGGAGCTTCCGGCTCCACGAAGCGCCGAGAACCTCGCCTATGTGGCATAGCCGTACTGCTGTTGAGGCGAGCCGGCAGGTGGCTTCTAGCGATCTTGCTTCTAGTCGTTTCGTTTAACGCGGGGAGGGCCTCGAGGACTGTCTAATCCCCAACGGCGGGCTTCGGCGCGTTGGCCTTGGAGCATGTGCCGCCTCTCCTATACTTATTACTAATCGCCGGCTTGACGGTCGTCGCTATTAAGAGGAGTGAATAAAAAACTACTCCTTTTCGGCCTTGGCTTTGCCGGTGTTTAATATCCTGGCCTGCGCGGCGGCCAGCCTAGCGAGCGGCACTCTGAACGGGGAGGCGCTGACGTAGTCCACGGCCGTCTTCTCGAAGAAGTATATCGATTTGGGATCGCCGCCGTGTTCGCCGCATACGCCCACCTCGATCTTGGGGTTGACCTCCTTGGCCGTCTTGGCCGCCAGCTCCACCAGCTTGCCCACGCCGTCTACGTCGAGGGTCTCGAAGGGATCTGCGTCTAGTATCTTGAGCTCGAGGTACTGCGGTATGAACTTATTCTCGGCGTCGTCTCTGCTGAAGCTGAAGACGGCTTGCGTCAAGTCGTTGGTGCCGAAGCTTATGAAGTCCACCTCCTTGGCTATCTTGTCCATGGTGAGCGTCGCTCTGACCGTCTCGACCATCGTGCCTATCTTCACGTCGAGCTTCACGCCCATCTCCTTCTCCACATCTCTTAGGGCCGGCAGGATGCCCTTCTCCTTGACGTATCTTATCTCCCTGACGTCGCTCACCTGCGGTATCATTATCTCCACCACGGGGTTGAGGCCCTCCCTCTTCAGCTCGGCCGCCGCCTCTAGTATGGCCTTGGACAAATAGTAGTAGAACTCGGGATACGTGACGCCTACGCGCACGCCGCGGTGCCCCAACATGGGGTTGGCTTCCTGCAACGCCTTGACCCTTCCATATAGCCACTCCAGCTCCTTGACGTCCTTCCCGGCCGCCTTCGCCTCGTATATCTGCTGCAGCACCTCCTCGGGCTTAGGCAGGAACTCGTGTAGCGGCGGGTCGATGAGCCTCACGATCACGGGCAGTCCGTCCATTATCTTGAAGATCTCCTTGAAGTCGCCCTTCAGCATCTTGTACAAAGGCTCCAGGTGCTTCACCCTCTCCTCGCGGGTCTCTGCCAGTATCACCTTGCGCAGTAGCTCTAGCCTCTCGGGCTTCCTGAACATGCGCTCTATCCTCAAGAGCCCTATGCCCTTGGCGCCGAACTTCCTGGCCAACGCGGCGTCCTCCGGGAGATCTGCGTTGGCCCTCACGCCCAGCCTCCTGACCTCGTCGGCCCAGCTGAGCAGCTCCTCGAGCTCCGGTATGAGCTCGGGCTCCACGGTCGGCACCACCCCGGCGTATACGTTGCCCGTGTTGCCGTCTATGGTTACCCAGTCGCCCTCCTTGAAGACCTGCCCGTTGACGCTCATGGTCTTCGCCGCCTCGTCTATCACGAGCGTCTCTGCGCCTACAACGGCGGGCTTCCCTATGGCTCTGGCCACCACGGCGGCGTGGGAGGTCATCCCTCCTCTGCTGGTTAGTATGCCCACGGCGGCATAGAAGCCGTGCACGTCGTCGGGCTTCGTCTCGACCCTGGCCAATATCACCTTCTTGCCCTCGCGGGCCCACCTCACGGCGTCGTCCGGGTGGAACACCAGCTGGCCCGACACGGCGCCGGGGCTGGCGGGGAGGCCCTTGGCGATGGGCTGGGCCTTAGCCTTGGGATCGATGCGCGGGTACAGGAGCTGGAGGACGTGGTCGGGCGATACCTTGAGCAGAGCCTCCTCCTTGGTGATGATCCCCTCCTTGGCCATATCCACGGCCGTCTTCACCCTGGCCAGAGGCGTCATCTTGGCGTTGCGGCACTGCAGGAAATACAGCTTCCCCCTCTCCACCGTGAACTCGACGTCTTGCACGTCCTTGTTGGCTTTCTCGAGCAGCTTCACGCCTCTATACAGCTCGTCGTATAGGTGCGGGAACCTCTTCCTGAACTCCTCTATGTCCATGGGGGTCCTTATTCCCGCCACCACGTCCTCGCCCTGGGCTACTGGGAGGAACTCGCCGTATAGCTTGTTCTCGCCGGTGGCCACGTCGCGGGAGAAGACGACGCCGGTCCCGCTGTCCCAGCCCATGTTGCCGAACACCATCGTCACCACGTTGACCGCCGTGCAGTCGGCTATATCGGGGGTTATCTTCTCGGCCACCCTGTAGAATATGGCGCGCGGGCTGTCCCAAGAGCGGAAGACCGCCTTTATGGCTAGCTTCAGCTGCTCCCAGGGATCTTGCGGGAACTCGCCGTAATGCCTCTTCACGATCTCCTTGAACCTCTCGACGGCCTCCTTGAGGCCCTCCACGGGGACCTCGGGGTCCTCCTTGGCTCCATACTTCTTCTTCACCTCCTCCCAAGCGGACGAGAAGAGCTTGTCGTCGATCCCCAGCACTATCCTACCGAACATGTTCACGAAGCGCCTATACGCGTCGTAGGCGAACCATTCGTTGCCTGTCTGTTTAGCCAATCCCTTGACCGTCTCGTCGTTGAGGCCTAGGTTCAATACCGTGTCCATCATGCCCGGCATCGACACGGCCGCCCCCGAGCGGACCGAGACCAGCAACGGGTTCTCGGGATCCCCGAACCTCCTCCCGGTCTTCTGCTCCAAGCGCCTCATGTGATCCACGACCTCCTCCCATAGGCCTGGAGGCAGATCGAGGCCGTTTATCAACGAGAACAATTTCCCAATGGCTTGATCCCTCACCTCGGGAGGCGGTTGCTTCTCTAGCAAGGACTCCAGCTCGGATATCTCGGCTTTCCGCGGCGCGAAGAAATCCCTACATGCCTCCGTGGTTATGATGAAGCCCGGCGGGACCCTCAGACCCAGTTGCGTCATCTGGATGAGGCTGGCGCCCTTCCCTCCGAAGAGCTTCTTGTTCTTGTAATCGGCCTCCTCGAAGTCATAAACATATTTCTTCGCCATAGATAAAGAAAACTTACTATCTAAAAAGATTTTTCCTATATATTTATAAAGTATTAAATCAATAAATAATCTGGAAATTATCTAGATATAGAAAAAGGAGTTTTAAAAACCTTAAGATGTGATCTATCATAATAGATCATTAAGTTAAATAGACCTATTCGGGAAGAAGTAAACTCGATAAATATCTCGCGAGGACATATAGCTTCTGGGACCTCAAGACCACGTGGGCCGCCCTCTCCACCCGCTCGCTCGTCGGGTTGAAGGCTATGGAGAACCCAGCCTTCTCGAGCAGAGGTAGATCGGTCTCGCTATCGCCTACGGCTATCGACTCCCTCATGGAGATGCCGCGCTTGGAGAGAACCCTCTCGGCGATCTCCGCCTTATTTATGTTCGTGACGGACACCACCACGCCGGAGACCAGACCCCCCTCGTACACGAGGTCGTTGACGTAAAACTCGTCAAAACAACTCGAAAGCCTTCTGGTGTACCCCACGCCTGCCGATATCGCGACGCTTAGGGTAGAGCTACGCCGTAAGACGTCGCACAGCTGGTCGAAACCCTCCCTAGGTCTGAACAAGGACTCGGCGATGTATTTAGGCACGCCGCGCCATAAAGCCACGTCGGCGATAGCCCAATCCACGTAGTCTATATATCCTCTCTCATAGAGGGCTCTGTTCAAGTCGGCATTTATGCCGAGTATGTCGTGGAGCCTCTTCCACGCGGATCTGAAGGCGGTCAGCACCCCATCTACGTCTAGGATAACCGCCTTGTACCTCATTCCCTATAGACCTTGATCGCGCCGGAGGGGCAGTTCCTCTCCGCCTCCTTAACGGCCTCGTAGAGAGAGTCGGGGACTATGCCCTCATCTATCTTGCCGTCGACTCTGTACTGCTCCATCACCGCCGGCTTCCCCTCAGGCAACACAGGGGTGAACACAGTCGGCGCATAAAATAGGCAGAAGTGGGCCACGACGCATTTCTGCCTATCTATCTTCACCCTAACGACCATGGAGATCCGTTATCC
>CAYFGI010000034.1:0-14104 GCA_964342785.1 uncultured Thermoproteaceae archaeon | reverse complement strand
CATTTGTTCGCGCTCGCGAGGTTCGAGGGGGTGGGCTGGGATCTCATGCGCTGGTACGCAAATGCGATGAGGGATGGGAAATGAAGTTGTCTATCGACAAGAGGCGGAGGGTGATCGACGTGGTCCCCGAGAGGGAGGAGGATCTTTATTTCATCTATCTGCTAGTCGATAGGGGCGATATAGTGCGGGGCTGGACCGTGAGGGAGTATAAGCCGGAGGGCGCCAAGGAGGGCGAGAGGGTGAAGGTATACCTCGGCGTTAAGGTGGAGGCCTTGGAGTACCATAAGTTCAGAGGAAGCCTCAGGATCAGAGGCGCCGTGGTCGAGGCGCAGGACGGCTTGGAGGGGGTCAAGGGGAGGCGACATACCTTCGACGTGTTGCCGGGGAGAGAGATAGAGGTGGTTAAGCCCGATTCCTACCCCATGGAGCTCGTGGAGGAGATAGCCAAGCTCGCGACGACGTCGCTCCCCAGGTTGTTGCTGGTATCTCTAGACGGCGACGAGGCGGCGATAGCCCACGTGACGGCTCTCGGCGTGGAGATCCTCAGCGTAGTCGAGAACAAAAAGCCGAGGGAGGCCGAGGCTAGGTCGGAGGAGGAGGCCTTGGGGCCTTTCTTCAAGGAGGTTGCGAAAATCGTCGAGCAATATAGGCTTAGGCTCAAGCCCGACCGCGTCGTCCTCGCGGGGCCTCAGCTCTACGCGGAGATAGCCTCGCAGTACATAAAGGGGGATGTCGTCCCGCAGTCGGCGGGCGGGCTCGGCGGGATCTACGAGTTCCAGAGGGGCCGGGGGTTCGAGAGGTATAGAGAGGCCTTGGGGGCCGAGGCGCTCTCGGAGATCTTGAGGCTAGCCGCCGAGAGGCCCGAGCTGATCGCCGTGGGGATCGAGCCGGTTAAAGATGCGGCGTCGCAAGGGAGGATCCGCCTGGTGGCGGTGGTCGACGAGTTCTTGAAGGAACACGCCGACGAGTGCGCGGAGATCTTGAGGCTGACGTACGCCACCAAGGGCGCAATACGCATTGTCCCCGCCGAGAGCGAGGCGGGCGGCATGTTGAAGGCCATGGGCGGATGCGCGGCCGTCCTCCGCTATTAAATTTTTAAAATAATTATCTTTTCTAGTTATGGGAAGAGGGGGCGGCATGAGGACGCTTCTCTACGCGTTCAGCGCCCTTGCGTTGACGCTCGGCGTGTTGCTGTTGTTAACATATCCGGGCCGGAGGACGCAAGCCGTGGCGGCCGTGGGGATAACGCTCGGCGTCCTCGCGCCGATAGCGTATAGGTACCTGGCCCGCGAGGAATAGATATTAAGCCGATGGTCGATCCTTACATGAGGCTGGAAGGAGTCATAGCGGCCACCGTCACTCCGTTTAAGAAAGACGGAGTCAACTACGAGGCCCTTAGAGCCCTCCTGGAGAGGCTCGCCTCGCAGGGCTACGGCCTATTCCCCTCCTCGTCGACGGGGGAGGTGGCCAAGCTGACCCCCGAGGAGAGGGTGAAGGTGGCCGAGCTGGCGGTGGAGGTCGGCGGGGGCAAGGTGCCCGTGATCGCCGGGACGGGGACCGGCGACCATCTAAGCACCATAGAGATCGCCCGGAGGTATAAAGACGTGGGCGTAGACGCCGTGCTCATACCCCCGCCGTATTACGTCCAGGGGGATTGGGCGGGGATCTACGCCTTCTATAAAAAGGTCCTAGACGCCGTGGATATACCGGTCGTGCTCTACACCATACCGCTGGCCGTGGGCTACAACATACCGGCCGAGGTCTTCGATCTAGTCTCCTCAGAGTACAGCCAAGTCGTGGCGGTCAAGGACAGCTCGGGCGATTTCAGATACCACATGGAGTTGATATACCTCGTGGGCAACAGGATCTCGGTCCTCCAGGGCGTCGACATGTTCTTCGTGCCTAGCCTCATCGTGGGGGCCCACGGCGGGGTGTTGGGAGGCCCCAACTTCCTGGGCCCGCTCCAGCTACGGCTCTACAATATGGTGAAGGAGGGGAGGATCGCGGAGGCCGTGGAGATACACAAGAAGTTGATGGAGCTCTGGCGCTTCATGGGCGGCTGCGGCCTTACGGGCAAGCTAGGCGGGAAGTGGCCCACGTTGTATAAGGTGGCCACGCAGATCGTCACCGGCATCGACATGGGGCCTCCCCGCGAGCCTTTGCCGCCGGTTGACGACAAAGATAGGGAGGAGCTGAGGAAGATCTTGGAGAAGCTAGCGCCGTTGCTCCGTTGATCCCAATTTTTATATATCCTCTATAGCCTCCCTCCGTGGAGCTAGTGGTGGTCTCGGTCCTAGGCGCGGATAGGGTGGGCATCGTGGCAGGTATAGCGGGGGTCCTGGCCAAACATAACGCAAACATAGTCGATATAGCCCAGACGGTGGTCCGCGACATCTTCTCCATGGTTATGCTGGTCGATATATCCAAGGCCGACGTCGATATAGCCGGTCTGCGCGCCGAGCTCGAGGAGACCGGGAGGAAGCTGGGCGTCATGGTCGCGGTGCACCATATAGACGTGTTCCGGTATATGCAGAGGATATGAGGCTTTTCTCGCCCGAGGAGATAGGCGAGGTCCTCGAGATGATATTGTTCCGCGAGCTCGACATACGCGCCGTGACGCTCAGCGTCAATACTCTCCCGGCCATCCGCGGCGATCTCAGCTCCACGCTCTCGGCGCTGCGGGATCTGTTGAAGCCCTACCTGGAGCGCTTCAGGCCGGCCGTGGACAAGATAGCCGCCAAGCTCGGCGTCAAGATAGTGACCGCCAGGTTGGCGGTGAGCCCGGTCAGCATCATGCTGGAGCCCCTCGGGCGCCCCGAGGACGCCGTGGAGATAGCTAAGGCCCTCGACGAGCTGGCCGAATCCTACGGCGTGGATATGGTCGGGGGCTTCTCGGCGTTTGTCCACGCGGGCATCTCGAGAGGCGATAAGGCGCTCCTGGAGGCTCTTCCCGATGCCCTCAACTCCACGAGGAGGCTCGGCGGCTTCGTCAACGCGGCGTCTACCTCGACGGGCATAAACATGGACGCCGTGTTTCGCGCGGCCGAGGCCGTGCTCTCCATGAGGCCAGAAGCCGCGGCGAGGTTCGCGGTGACGGCCAACGTGCCGGAGGACGTCCCCTTCATGCCGGCGGCCCACCACGGCCTGGGCCTCCCGGACGCCGTGATCAACGTGGCCGTGAGCGGGCCTGGCGTGATAGAGGCCGTGGTTAGGAGCTTGAAGGACGCCGACTTGAGGACCCTCCACGACGCGATAAAACGCGCTGCGTTTAAGGTCACGAGGCTGGGGGAGCTCGTGGGGAGGGAGGTGGCCAAGGAGCTGGGAATCCCCTTCGGGGCGGTCGACCTCTCGGTGGCCCCGACGCCCAAGGTGGGCGACAGCGTTGCGGGGATCCTCGAGGCCATGGGCCTCCCGAGGGCCGGCTCGCCGGGCTCTGTGCTGGCGCTCTACCTCTTCGTAGACGCCGTGAAGAAGGGCGGGGCCATGGCCACGTCCACCATAGGCGGCCTCAGCGGGGCCTTCATCCCAGTCAGCGAGGACGCCTTGATGGCTAAAGCGGCCGAGGAGGGGGTCCTCACGCTCGACGCGCTTAAGGCCATGTCCGCCGTATGCAACACGGGGATAGACATGGCGGGCATCCCCGGCGACGCCCCGCCCGACGTGGTGGCTGCGCTCATAGCGGACGTCATGGCGTTGGCCACGGCGCTGGATAAGCCCCTGGGGGTGAGGCTGGTGCCGATCCCCGGCGGGAAGCCCGGCGACGTCTACGAGCTCGGCGGGCTCTACGGCAAAGTCGTGGTGATGGACGTGGGGAGGTTCAAGGAGATACCGCTGGCTAAGCGCAGAGGCGTCGTGCCGCCCAGCGTCTGGCGGTTGAGAGCTGGTTAATCGTTTGCTTAAATTAAACCCAGTCTTCATCTATTCATCCGCAAAGTTTTTAAGGTAATAGCTTAAAGGCCCTATGTCGGCATCAATATCGGTTCTGGCGTCCCACAGCGCGCTCGACGTGTTGGACGGCGCGAAGGACGAGGGTTTCAGGACCATAGCGGTGGCCAAGAGGGGGAGGGAGAGGGCGTATAGGGAGTTCCCCATCGTCGACGAGCTCATAGTGCTGAACGACTACAGAGATATAGTCAAGGAGGCTTGGAGGCTCAAGGGCTCCGTGTTCGTGCCCAACAGATCGTTCGCCGTGTATGTGGGCTACGACGCGATCGAGAGGGAGTTCCCCGTCCCCATATTCGGCAACAGGTATCTGCTCAGGTGGGAGGAGAGGACCGGGCCCCACAACTACTACCGCCTTCTGGACGAGGCCGGGATAAGGAGGCCCAAGACGTACCCTTCCCCCGACGACGTCGACCGGCCCGTCATCGTCAAGCTCCCCGAGGCGGCCAGGAGGGTCGAGCGCGGCTTCTTCGTGGCGAGGGATAGAGACGACTTGGTCCGGAAGGCCAAGAGGCTCGCCGAGCGGGGGGTGATAAGGCTAGAGGACCTCCCCAACGCGTCCATAGAGGAGCTGGTGCTGGGTGCCCACTTCAACGCCAACTTCTTCTACTCCCCCATGTACAAGCGCCTGGAGCTCCACAGCTTCGATAGAAGGATCCAGTCTGATCTAGACGGCGTGTACCGCCTGCCCGCGAGGGACCAACTAGACCTCGATCCCGACGTGCGCTACATCGAGGTCGGCCACGAGCCCGCTACGATTAGGGAATCCCTCCTGGAGAAGGTGTTCGACATCGGCTACCGCTTCGTCGAGGCGGCCGCCAGGCTGGTCAAGCCAGGCGTCATAGGGCCCTTCACCCTACAGTTCATCGTGACGCCCGAGCTGGATCTGGTCGTATACGACGTGGCGCCCCGCATAGGCGGCGGCACAAACGCCTACGTGGGCCTCGGCGGACAGTACTCGAAGCTCTACTGGGGGAGGCCTATCTCCATGGGCAGGAGGATAGCCATCGAGATAAAGGAGGCGTTGAGGCAAGGGAGGCTGGAGGAGGTGACGACATGATCGAGGCGTTGCTCAAGGGCTACGACCTCGAGAGGCTCGCTGTCGCCACGATAGCCTCCCACACGGCGTTGCAGATATTGAGGGCCGCCAAGAGGTACGGCTTCAGGACCATAGCGGTGGCGAGGCCGAGCGCGGCTTGGTTCTACAAGAGGTTCCCCTTCGTGGACGAGGTCTGGGAGGTCGACTTCTCTAACTTCCGCCCAGTCGCCGAGAGGTTGGCCAGGGAGAGCGCCGTCTTGATACCTCACGGCTCCTACGTGGAGTACGTGGGCTGGAGGCAAGCCTTGGAGGCGCCGGTCCCCACCTTCGGCGTGAGGCGCTTGATAGAGGTGGAGGCCGATCAGTTCAAGAAGATGGACCTCTTGAGGAGGGCCGGCATACCGATCCCCAGGAGCTACAAGCCGGAGGAGGTTGACGGGCCGGTGATAGTGAAGCTCTTCGGCGCCAAGGGCGGCAGAGGCTATTTCTTCGCGAGGAACAGGGAGGAGCTCCTGGAGAGGCTAAAGGACGTGAAGGAACCCCATATAATACAGGAGTACGTGTTCGGAGTGCCGGCCTACTACCACTTCTTCGCGTCTCCCATGTACGGCCGGGTGGAGCTGTTCGGCATGGACGTCCGCTACGAGACCAACGTGGACGGGAGGACCTTCGGCTTGGTGGAGCCCAGCTTCGTGGTGGTGGCGAACTTCCCCCTGGTGTTGAGGGAATCTCTGCTCCCCACGGTGCAGAAATACGGCGAGGCGTTCGCAGACGCCGTGCGGGAGACGTTGGGCGAGGAGATGAAGGGCCCCTACAGCCTCGAGTCCATAATCAAGGACGACCTCTCCATAGTTGTCTTCGAGTTCTCCGGGAGGATAGTGGCCGGGACCAACGTCTACATGGGCGTCGGCTCGCCCTACTCCGTCTTGTATTTCGACGAGCCCATGGACATGGGCGAGAGGATAGCCCACGAGCTGAAGCTGGCGAGGGATAGAGGCAGGCTGGAAGACGTCGTGAGTTGATCAGACAGCTGCCGCCAGCTCACCTCTCGTTTTTGGTCAGGTTCATCACCGAACTTAAACGAACAGCAATTATTACGTTTTGCGAAAAGGGCTGTGGAACGCTTAGGTCGACTTGTGGTACATAAAAATAGGAGATTACCGGATCTCCAATGAGGGTCGTCGTGTTGGGGCTTGGCGGCTGGATATCGAGCCCCTGGCTAGGCTACCCCGGTATATACGTGGAGACCGATACGCGTATCCTCCTGGACGCCGGCGAGGGGACCTACGCCAGGTTGGCCCAATGCGGGCTCGGGCTCCCCGATGTGCTCGTGTTGAGCCACGCCCATGGGGACCACATACTGGGCGTCCCCACCTTGTTGTTGATGGCGAGACAGAGGGGGGTCAAGATAAAGGTGGTGGCTATCCCGTCCGTGATCGCCTCGTTGAGGAAGATCCTGGAGGCGGTACACATGCCGCATCTAGAGCAACATATGGAGCCCGTGGAGATGCCGCCCGACGGCGTCCACAGAGAGGGAGGCACGAAGATAGTCTTCGCGCCGGCGAGGCATTCGGTGGAGTCCGTACATATAAGGCTGGAGCACGGCGGCAGGTGCGTCGTCTATAGCGGCGACACGGCGCCCAGCGAGAGCCTCGCGGCCCTCGCCAAGGGCTGCGACCTCTTGATACACGAGGTCTCGGGCAACCCCGGCCAGGAGGAGCCGGCGCACGCCGTGGGCCACAGCACGACTAAAGACGCCGTGGAGCTCGCCGCGAGGGCCGGCGTGAGGGCGTTGATGCCCATCCACTATTATCTAGCCGCGCCGATATTGCCCCCGGGGGTCGACGTATATCTGCCCTATCCCTGCGCCTCGGTGGAGCTGTGAGGTGCCTAAAGATACCCGAGGCCAAGAGGGCCCTCTTCGCCTTCCCCTACCCGGTGGCCATCTGGCGCGATCCGCCGCGGTCGATCCAGCTGGCCCTATCTATAGCTGAGGATTTCGGCGTGAGGCATATCTACACGGTCGGCGACGTGGTTACATCGAACTTCTTGTCGAGCGGCTATATGCCCGACGCAGCCGCCGTCGATCTGAAGACTAGACGCAAGGAATACGTGAAGGTAGTCGAGGCCTTTCCCCGCGTCGTGAAGGTGAGGAACCCGCCCGGCTACATCACGGAGGAGGCTTGGGCCGCCGTGGAGGACGCCTTGAGGAACCGCGGGACGTTGCTCCTAGTGGAGGGCGAGGAGGACATGTTGTCGCTGGCGTTCATAGCCTTGGCGTCAGACGACTCGGCAGTGGTCTACGGCCACTACCTAGGGGCTTTGATAATAATACCGGTCGGGAAATATAAAGAAATAAGGGATCTTTTAAAATATATGGAGGTTTGTTAATCGGTCGCCGGCAGTAGGAAGGCCTCCCTCTCTAGCTCCAATACGACTCTCCTGGCCTCCTCTATAAGCCTAGCCGCGTCTATATAGCCATGTTCATAGAGCTCGCTGGATATTCGGGCCAGCTCGTCCGCCAGCTTCGGGTTAGGTTGCATAGAGGCGTGTTGTCTCCTCTATATATATCTTTCGTCTCCTGACTAATTGAGTTATCGTCAATTATCGTAAATTACCGATCCGCCACCTCCCCTCATCGTCTGGATGCGCCTTCCTCTCGGCGGCGAGCTTCGTGAGGAAAGCCCTGACTATGACGGACGTCAGGAGGACGTTCTCCCAGCTCCTCTCGGCACCGAGCTCCTTCAAGAGCCTCACCGAGATGTCGGTGGGCTCGCCTGGGAGCATGGACTCTATGAGCCTCTGGGCCCTCTCGACCGCGGCCTTATTTGCCTCGACGAGTTCTCCGATCCTCTTCTTGCTGCCGACGACGGGGCCATGGCCCATCACCAAAGTTTCAGGCTCCAGAGACGCTATTTTGTCCAGAGACGCCAGGAAGAGATCCACGTCGTTGAGGTAGGGAACTCCGTATCTCTTGAGGACCATGTCGCCGAATATGGCGTCGCCTGCGTAGAGGACGCCGTCTACGAGGTAGCCGACGTGGCCGAAGGTATGGCCCCTGAGGTCGATCACCTCTATCGCCTCGATCTTGTCGCCTGGCTTGACCACTCCGGCGACCTGGAGATCCCTCCCGACATATATGGCGTCGGGCACGTAGAAGCCATGCGTGAAGAAAAGACGCGCCTTAGTGTAGGCTACCAGCATCTCCTCGCCCCAAGGCGCATAGACCTCGGCCCCCTCCGGCACGGCCGTCAGATGGTCGGCGTGGTGGTGGGTGAGCAACACCTTCGGGGTCCCGCCCACCGCCTTGAGGATCTCGGCGGCTCTATCGGCGGGGTTTCCGGGGTCTATTACGTAGTTGCCGACAATTAGCGTATTGGGCGATCCCTTGAGCAAGACTACGCCTTTCTTAAGCTCCATGTATCCTCAATCCCAGTTTTATTTAATCCACCCCTCGGCCTTCCCCACGAGCTCTATGGGCTTAGGCTCCAGCCCCGGCGGCTTGAAGAGATGGCGCCATTCGCCGGGCCTCGGCACGTAGTAGCCCCGCTCCGCGGTGGACAAGGCGTAGCGTATCTCGACCGATCGAAACACGGTGCCGCACTTCGTGCAGCGCCTCCCCTTCCCTCTGCCCAAGCTCTCGAGCGACCCGCCGCAGTATGGACATCTGGGGGGGATCCTAACGAGCCTATATATCACCTCCATGGACTCTACATAGAGGTAGAGGCCGCCGCCCCTCGGCTTCACGCCCCCTCTCAGCTCCACGTAGCAGCCAACGCATCTCTCTAGAGCGGTCGCCAGCTTGCCCAAATGCCTATAGGCGACGGCGACCAAGCCGTTCGAAAGGCCGGCGAAGACGTGGCGCTTGCGCCTCTCGGCCCAAAGCACGAGGGCCCGGATCTTGTAGACAGAGTAGGGGAGGGGCCTATCCGGCAAGACGCCGAGCTCCACATGGGCGTCCGTGGCTTGGTTCGTGCGGTAGAGGATCCAGCCGGCCGCCTTCACGCCGTTTTCCTCCAGGAAACGCGCCGCGTAGATGAGATGCGGCGGGGAGAGGCCCCTTATGCCGTACAAGACGGGGTCGGGGCCCCTCGGCTCTATGAGCACCCTCCTCCCGTCGAGGTTGTGGAAAGTGAAGGGGTACGTCAGCGCCTCCATGGCGGCCACGAGGCGGGGGCTTATGGGGGGCCTCTCGCCCTCTCTATAGGCCAGGAGCTCGAAGGTCGAGGCCGGGAGCTCGGCGCCTAAAGCGGCCACCGCGCCGATAGTCCCCCTGCCTCCCCACAGCTTCACGCCGTTGATCCTCTCCACGACGCTCCTTGGCACTATCTGGGATAAGGCCAGTCGGTAGACGTATTTAGCCCTCTCGGGCACGGGCCCGACGGCCATGGCGACGCCGGGGCTCGTCTTGCCGGTAACGTCCGCGTTCTCTGAGACTGTCTTCACTGCGAGCTCCCAGATGTCTTGCTCCGCGCCATCAGGCGCGTTGAGGACGAGGGCGACCGCGGCGTTGCCCCTGGTCTTGAAGGGCACGTAGGGGTTCAGCCTGATCAGACGGGGATAGTCGGCGAGTATATCGCCGTATCTCTTTAGGATCTCCTTGACGAGCTTATAGCCTACGTAGGTCGTGCAGCCTCCCCTATGGGAATCCGTGTCGTCTATGCCGATGTGGATCAACATCTACCCCTTCAACCCCCCTATGTTGAACCCCTCGAGGACCTTGCCAAGTATGAGGTAGTTGAGCACCATCACCGGGAGGGCGACCACGAGCGCCGACGAGGCCAACGTGGCCCAGTCCACGGCCTCGCTCGTTATCGACTCTATGGCGAATATGGTCACTGTCTGCGCGCCGGTGGGCGGGAAGTTGAACTGCCACGGCGTCTCGGTGAGGACTATAGGGTAGAACAAGAGGTGCCAGTTTATTATGAACGACATGACGAACATGGTGAACCAAGCGCTGAGCGTTATCGGAGCCACTATTCTGAACAAGAAGTACGTGGAGGAGGTGCCCTCTATTTCCGCTATCTCTTGGTACTCGTTGGGGAGATCTCTATAGACGTTGAACAAAATCCATGCGGAAAGCGTGACGGTGAAGATCGGCGTCGACAACATGAGGGCC
This sequence comes from uncultured Thermoproteaceae archaeon, assembly GCA_964342785.1. Classification (GTDB taxonomy): domain Archaea; phylum Thermoproteota; class Thermoprotei; order Thermoproteales; family Thermoproteaceae; genus Thermoproteus. The sequence continues at coordinate 4,004 of CAYFGI010000034.1, read as the reverse complement.
CACCAGGTGTTGAGAAGGCCGGTTTTAGACATGAATAGATAGACGGGGAAGATGTAGCTGGTAGGAGGTAGTGAGTAGAGATATATAGTCAACAAGAGGAGGCTATACATATTGCGTTTAGCCATTATGTACGCCGCTGTGCCGGCTAAGATCACCGAGACCGTCGCCACGGCTATCCCGACGACGACGTTAGTGACCACGTACGGGACTGATCCGACGAGCGCCCTCGTGAAGTAGCTCGCCGTAAAGGCGTTTGGATACAACAGAGGCGGGGTCACGAAGTCGTATTGCGAGGGCCTGAAGGCTATGACGAACATCCAATAGACGGGATATAGGAGGAACAACAATATCGCGACAGTGGCTATCCAGAGCAAGACGTCGTATACGCGATTCGGTATCCGCGTCAAGGGAAGCCGTAAGTTCACGTTGCCTCTGCTCCTCATAACGACTAGTAACAACACCGCGGGCACCGTGGCTATGGCCGCGAGGATCGCGGCGACGATCTCGCCCGCCTTGAAATCCCCTATGAAGTACAACAAGTCGTAGACGAGAAGAGGTAGGGTAGTGGAGGAGTAGCCGGGCCCTCCTTGGGTCAATATGAAGGGTATGTCGAAATCGCCGAGCTGCACCACGAATATCATGAGGAATGCCGTTATGATGAGCTTGAAGACGTACGGTATCACCACCCCGTTGTAGTACTGAGACGTAGCGGCGCCGTCGATCTGCGCGACTTCCTTCAGCTCTTTGCTCACAGCCTTGAAGCCGGCTATGATCACGAGATACGCGAAGGAGACACTGCTCCATATGCCCACTATCGAGACGGCCCATATGGAGAGGCCCGGCGTCGAGGTCATGTTGAGCTTAGGTATATGGAACAAGTTGAAGAGATAATAGAGCGGGCCGTATACCGGGTCGAACATAGTGTACCACACCATGGTGGACGCCGTGAACGGTATGGTGTAGGGGATAAGTATTACGAGAGACAACGGCGTCTGCCATTTAGCCGGCAAGCTATCCACCCTCACGGCCAACACCACGGCCAACAAGGTCGCGAAGAGAGCCGACACTGTGGCGAAGAGAAGCGTGTTGAGCAGGGAGATCTGGAAGGTGCCGGGCGGGAAGTCGAGGAACAAAGCCTTTATCGACGAAATATTAAAACCGACGAAGTAAAACGTGAGGACGAAGGGTATGACGCCGAAAGCCGCGATGTAGGCTAAATACGGCGCAAGCCAAAATCTTCTCATCGAAGGCCTACGAAAAAACGATTTTTATGTTCTACAAGGACCGTAGGTTTGGGTCAACGCGTTTATCCAAGACGCCGCCGCTGTGTCCATGGCCGTCTTGGCGTCCACTTGGCCCAGGAGGTATTGATACACGGCTTGGTTGAAGGTAGGTATCAGCACTTGGGCCGTGGGCGGTATGTTCGGCGGGTTCGCCCAAGCGTTTTGAGCCGCCGTGTACACCGCCTTAAGCAACTGCTTATCGTGAGCGCTTAAAGTGCTGTTGGACAAGAGGATCTGGTAGGCCTCCTTAGATATGGGGAAGTGGTGGAAGCGGAGGAACTCGTAGATCTGGACCTGCGGGGAGACCAAGAACGCGAGGAACTCCAGCGCTAGTTGTTTATGCGTCGAGTACTTGCTGACGGCCAGGAACGTGGTGCCGGTCTCGGCGTAGCCGCCCGGCAGCCAGCCTAGACAAGTATCGTTGTATACGGCTGGGGGCAGGAAGGAGAGCTGGCTCGAGAAGAATATAACGGCGGGCGCGTACTGGGCGTAGAGCTGCGGGTCGTTGTTGTAGGAGACGGGGGTCTGGTTGGGCGGAGGCTCGTAGGAGACGAGCTCCTTATAGACTTGAAGCGCCTGTATGCCGTCAGTCGTGTTGAAATCAGGCAAGGGATAGGGGCAGTTGGGCGCCGGCGCTCCATAGAACATTATGTTAAACGTGGGGAGGCCTCCCGGCTTGCCTTGGTTCAGCTGCGGATCGTGTAGGTACCACCACCCGAACACGGCGGGATACGCATCGATTATATCGTGGGACGGATCGTCGGGGATTATCACGCCGTATTTCGTTATGTTATGCCCCACGAAGAACTTATCTACATCAAGCACGACGGTCCAGTTCTGCCAAGTCGAGGGGTCTAGCGACATGTGGTATTCGTTGTAGAACTCCTGGGCCAAGGTCTGGTTCGAGAAGAGAGAACAACGGTAGGCCAACGTGAACACGTCGGTCTCGAAGGCCACGCCTATATACTCGGTCTGCCCGCTAGTCGTGTTGTAGAAAACGCCGCCGAAATCCTCCTGCGGCTCGATCAAATCACTTGCGTTGAAGAGCGTGCCCATGTATTGGTTGAGCGGAACCACGTAGGGGGCGAAGCGCAACGACGACGTCGACGTAAACTCTATGATATCGTACTCCGAGGAATGCGCTTGAAGCGCCGTCAATTCGTTCGTTAGATACTGGCTGAAGGGATAAGTTATGACCTGCACAACCACGTTGGGGTGGAGCTGGTGGAACAACTGGCCTGCGAACCTTATGTAATCGGCGGTGGGATCGGTGTAGGCCACGACGTATAACGTGACGTTTTGAGCCGCCGAGGTCTGGACGCTCGTCGATGTAGACACCGCGGAGCTCGTAGACGTCGGCGCGGCTTGTTGCGGAGGCCTCGTGGCGAGGTAAAGCGCTATGGCTATCACGACGATGACTACGACCGCAATAACGGCGGTTGTGGCGCGGGATATACCTTTAGGACTCATGTATGAATATGGGGGATATTTAACAAATAGCCTTACCCCATGTTCGATAGGACCGCCCTTATATACCGCGGAAGCTCCTCGTAGGCGATAGGTATGGCTCCGTCCACGGAGAGGTCTTTGTTGAGGCCGTGCCTCACTAATATCCTCACGTCGGCCTCAGCCCAAGCAGGGAGGTCGTTCTCGCTGTCGCCCATATAGACCACGTGGTCGACGCCCAGGAGGGCCTTCAGCAACCGCACGGCGTCCCCCTTGTTCCTATCCGCGCCGTAGATATCGACGAAGGGATGTCCGGAATACCGTAGTACCCTCAGGCCGAGCCCCTCCGCCTCGGCCAGAACCTCCTCAAGGCCTCTCGGAGGCTCGCCGCGATCGCGCCAATCTATGGTCACGCCGGCCAGTCTCCCGTCGCGCGTCCTCTTGACCTCAACGAAGGCATCTAGACGTCTGGCAGATTGGAGCAAACGATCCAGCTCCGCCGCCTTCAGCCCCTCGGCGACGGCCACGTAGCCCCCAGCCCTCACCTCGATGCCGTTAATACACGCGTACGCCCTGGCGTAGGGCACCCTCGGCTCCACGAAGGCGCAGTCCTTAGTGGTCACCACGGCCAGAGGGATCTTGTGGGAGAGCTCCCTCAAGGCGAGGTCCAGCTCAAGCGGAAGCGAGGGATCCCTCCTGACCATCTCGGGCGGGACCAAAGTCCCGTCGAAATCAGTGAACAACGCCACGGACACGCAAGCTGGAAACAAGACGCTTAAAAACATGGAACACGTCGCCGAGACCCTCCTAATCCGCTGGGGCGCCTGCGTCCTTCCTATATACGGAGGACGCCGAGAGGAGCATAAGCTACGGGCAAAGATGTCGTGGATGGACCGGCCGGGATTCGAACCCGGGATCTCCCGCGCGCGAGGCGGGCGTCCTTCCGCTAGACTACCGGCCCCGCCATCCTTAATTCACCACCTTAAATCCTTTATCCCCTTCCTACAAGCGTGGATCCGCCTCGGCCAACCGGCTAAGGCGGGCCGGGCGCCGCATGGAGTCGTCTATAGCCGCCGAGAGGGGCGCCTAGGTTATTGGGTTCTCGCGATGGGGCCGCCCCTGGGGACCATATCTATATAGTCGAGGCGCGTGTAGACTTGCGATGAGGCGTCCTCTCCACGGCGCCAGGAGGGCTCCCGCAAGGGTGGGCCGGCGTCTGCCGGCGCGGAGCTACAGCGCTTTCTCTAGAAACGCCGCCACGTCCAGCGCGTGTAT
>CAYFGI010000033.1:0-14700 GCA_964342785.1 uncultured Thermoproteaceae archaeon | reverse complement strand
GTCTCTTCTCGGCGTAGTGCAGCGGCACGGTTATCTTGGGCCTCAACAACATCACAGCCTCGGCGGCTTCCTCGGGCGTCATCACAGAGCCGCCGCCTATGGGCGCCAGGAGGATGTCCACAGGCCCCGCGGACGACATCTCCTTCACGAGGTCCGTATCGCCCGTGTGGTACAGCCTCACCCCGCCGGCGTCGACGACGTAGCCTACGCCCTCGCCCTTGGGGTGGATGGGCCGCCCTCCCTGGAGCTTCGTCACGTTGTAGGCATCCATCACGGCCACCTTGAAGGGCCCTAGGTCTAGGACGTCGCCGGGCTTCACTACGCGGCCTCCGAAGGGGGAATAGAACTCCGTTATTCCGCCGGGGAAGTGTGCTGGGTGCGCGTGCGTGTAGAGGAGGATATCGCACCCATTGAGCTCCAACGCGTCGATGCACAAGGTGACCTCTCCGCGTCTTATGGCCACGCCGGCGGCGCCGCCCGCCCTGCGGACCTCGACGCCTCTGAACTGAAGCCTCAACATATCCTCGGGACGAGATCCCCGCGGGGGGCCTCCAGTATTCTCAGCCCTCCTACCACGGTCTTGAGTAGCACGTATCCCTTGTACCTCTCGGCCTTTCTAACCTCGCCTATGATCGCTGCGTTTTCGAAGCCGAGTTTCCTCATAAACTCCACGACCTCCTCGGCCGCGTCGGGGCTCACGGAGAGCACGGCCGCGCCCTCGCTGGCGAGCGCCAGGGGGTCTATGCCTAACATGTTGGCGTAGGACGCCACCTGAGGCCTAATGGGTATTGTAGATTCCTCCACGACGATGACGGTGCCAGATGCCTTGGCCCAATCGTTGAGCGCCATGGCTAAGCCGCCTCTGGTCGGGTCGCGGGCCGCGTGGATGTAGGGGCCGTATTTCTCGACGAGGGGCAACATGAGCCTTGTGAGGGGCTTTACATCGCTTACGAGCCCGCCGCCCGAGCCCTCGTCCACGATGCCCATCTGCCTCGCCAAGATCACAGCTCCGTGATCTCCGAGGTATCCGCTGACGATTATCTTATCGCCGGGCTGAGGCTTGTCCACTATCAGCCTATCGGCGATCCCGATGCCCACTGTGGCTATCGCTATCTTGTCTATCTGGCCTTTCGGCATGACCTTGAAGTCGCCGCCTATCAGCGCGACGTCCTCCTCGCGCAACACCCTCAACATGGAGTCCACAACTCTCCTCAGATCCTCCAGGGGGAAGCCCTCCTCGACTATTATGGCGTCCATGAGGGCGATGGGCCTTCCGCCCAGCATCAAGACGTCGTTGATGGAGCCAGAGGCCGCGAGAACGCCTATATCGCCTCCGGGGAAGAACGGCGGATTGACCGTGTAGGAATCTATCGTCACGACTAGATAGCGGCCATCGCCCATGGGTATAGCCGCCGCGTCGTCGGGGAAGTCTATGCCCAGGCCGCCCTCCACCCTTTTAAGCCTCTCCTCGATCTTGGAGAAAATCAAGGCCTCGAGGATTTGCGATGTCTCCACTCCGCCGGCCCCGTGAGCCAACCTAACGACCTCGCCCATGGGGATAAAAACAACCTGTAAATAACGGACTCGCGATGAGGCGGACGGCGTAGTCGCGCTCAAGCATTGCCCCTCAACTTAGAGGCGATTTCCCTAGCCCACGGGTGCACCCCCTCGGCTCCCCTTAACGCTAGCTTGAGGGCAAGGCGCAGTTGCCTCTTGGGCTCCTGTGGGATATCGTCGACCACGACCACCGCCGAGGGCTCGGCTATGGGCCCCACGTATTCTCTAACTCTGCGTTTCACATCCTCAGGGCTCGCCTTGCCCTTCACCACGACTAGCGGAGCCTCGAACTTCTGAGGGTCGTAAACGCCTACAGCCACAGCGTCCTCGACGCCCGGCATCGATGCCGCGGCTTTCTCGATAACTGCAGGCGAGATCCTGTATCCGTTGACCTTCATTACCGTGTCCGATCTGCCGAGGGGGAATATGTTCATGTCGTCGGCCATCACGGCCATATCGCCGACGTAGTACACCCCGCCTCTCCACTTCTCGGCATACCACGCGGAGTACTCGACAGGCATCGCCGGCCAAGGCCTCTTGACGACCAACTGGCCCGGCCTACCCCTCACGGGGTTTCCCGAATCGTCCACCACATCTATGTCGAAGCCGGGCATCGGCGGGCCCACGGAGCCCGGCGCTATGGGGACGAATGCATAGTTGGGGAGGCTACCCGTGACGAACGTCCCGAGCTCCGTCTGGATGAACATGTGGATAACAGGTATCCTCCCGCTGAGCTTGTCGGGCAAGGAGTCTATGGAGGGGGCGGTCCCCGTGCCCACGTAGTGGTATGCCCACTTCCAGTACTTGACCTCCATGGGCTCCGCCGTGGTCAAGATGAGCTTCAACATGTCCAAGTTGTGGCCCTCGAGCAACTTGGGATCTTGCTTGGAGAAGAGCCTTAAGGCCCCCGCCGTCGTCAAGAAGACGTTGACGGCGTAGTCCTCCAGCACGCTCCACCATATATCCCAGCTCGGGTAGTCGGGCCCTCCCTCGTATATTACCACGGCCGAGCCCACCATAAACGGGCCGAACAAGACGTAAGTGATGCCGGTTATCCATCCCGGCAGGACCGTGCAGAAGTAGGTGTCGCGCGGCCTTAAGCCCATCCATCTCGTGGTGGCGTAGGTCTGCGCCAAGTAGCCGCCGGCGCCGTGCGCGACGAAGCCAAGGCCGCCGTCGTAGCCCACGTGGAGACCGAAGAGCGGGTGGGAAGACTCAACAACGGCTTCCTCGGCCTCTATGGGCGAGACGTCGTCTAAGACGAAGTCCCTCCCGCCGGCTAGCTCCACGTCTACGCCCATCCTCCGCACGACCAACACCTTGGGCACGTGCTTAGTTAACTTCAGTGCTTTGTCCACAGTCTCCTTGACCTTTATCGCCTTCCCCTTCCTGGGGAAGGCGTCGACGGCTACGAGCAGCTTGGGGCGTCTGTCCTCGATGCGCGTAGCCAAATCGCCGTGGCCAAAGCCCGTGAACACGGGCTCAAACGGCGCACCTATGCGTACAGCGGCTAACATAAGCGCGATCACCTCGGGCGTCGGCGGCGCGTAGAACATGACCCAATCGCCTCTCCCCACGCCCAGAGCTCTGAGCGTTCCCGAGTACCTCGCGGCTAGCTGGTCTAGGTCTGAGTAAGTGAAGGCCTTTATGAGGCCATCCTCACCCCTCCAGATCAAGGCCACTTTATCCCATATCCAAGTGCCGGCGTGTTTCCCCACTATGTTCTTATAGGGGCTCAGCTCGCCGCCCACGAACCACTTAACGGCCGGGGGATCCCCCTCCACGAGCTTAGACCACGGCCTCTCCCAGATTAGGTAAGATGCCTCCTTGGCCCAGAACTCCGGCTTTAGGCTTTCCTTGTGTATTTTCTTGTACTGATCGTAGCTTATCGTCTTGTACTTAAAAAGCGGCGGGATTACCCGCTCCTCGCTGATGAACTCCTTCAGGAAAGCCTCCATGTCAGAGGCCTCTCGACACGTCCCGCACAGCCTCGGCTACAGGGCCTTTGTACTCGTGTAGCCTCCCGACGTAGTCCTCGAGGGAGGGGTCTATCGGTATCTCGTAGACTCTGGCGCCGACGTCTTCGCCCAGCCTCCGCGCCTCGTCGCCGCGGCCGAAGGGGTAGATCCTCGCCCCTCCGCATTCGACGTAGGCCATGTTGAGGATGAAGGCCCTCGGCTTGCGGCCCGCCTCCATGAGGTAGTCGACCAGCTGCTTCACTACCTTGTAGGAAGCTTTCGAGGGCGTGGTGACCACCACCGGGGCGTAGTCGGCGATTCTGCCCAAGGCGAGTAGCTCCTCGCCCATGCCGGGCGGCATATCGACCACTACAGTGTCGGCGTCGCCGAGCTTAGCGAACGCTATTAGGGCCTCGACAGCGCTGGCTTGGCCGTACCCCGGGAGGACCACGTATCTATCGCCCACGATGCCGCCTAACGAGAACAACTTCAAGTCGCCGACGACGATCGGCTCGATGCCCTCCTTCCCCACCTCGTGAAGCTTCCCGGACACGCCGAAGAGCTTCGGGATAGACATGCCGCTGAGGTCGAGGTCGATCAAGGCAGAGCCCCTAATATTAAGCGCCAACAGAGACGCAACAACGCTTTTGCCCACGCCCCCCTTTCCGCTCATCACAGCTATCACCTTCCTCCTCCTCAGCCTATCTCGCGCGAGCTCCAGGAGCGGCCTCATGTTGTCTCCACCTCCTCTATCTTTATCGAGAGCTCCGCCTCTATGTCGTGGGAGCCGCACCTAGGGCATTTGACAAAGGTAGGGAGCAACTCGGGAATTAGGTGCAGGGGGTACTCCTCGCCGTATTCTCCCGCTATGCGTCTGATCTGGGGATCCACCTCCTCTTGGCCGAACTCGTATCCGCAGGCGCGGCAACGGTAGCGGGGCGACCTCACCCTGACCTCCAGTTTGGCCTTCTCTAGCCTGGACTCCCTCTTGAGCGTATCGAAGGCCTCGTTTAGCACCGACACGTCTAGCTGAGCCGGCGAGGGCACCGACAAGACCACCCGTTTTATCTCAACGCCGCGCTCCAGAGCCCAGCGGTCGAGAGTTTGCACTAACGAAAGCGCCAACGACCATTCGTGCATACATCGCACGCGTTTAGAGTATTAAAATATTACTCAAGACGTGGGATATTTACCACTCTTAGGAACTTAAGGCCTCTGCCCACTCTAGACATCCTCGTGACGAGCTCCCTTATCCTCTCGCTATCGCCGAGGGCGTGTATCACCTCTAGGCAGTTCCTGTCGTCTAGGTGTATGTGAGTCGCGGCCCTTATCACATCTCTGAACTCGTGTTGAATCTCTGTGAGGGTCTTCGCCACATCGCCGACCTCGTGGTCATATATGTATACTATGATAGATGCCATAGGTCTTTGTACAAGCTCGCTGATCTTCTCCGCGATTATCGAGGCGACGAAGCGGGATCTGTTGGTCTCGCCCAGAACGGACATGGCGTTCTCCATCTCCTTATAGAGTTTATCGTCGAGGGCGAGGCTGATTCGCTTCATGTATAGCCGGTTACTTTTAATTAAATGCGTTATACCGTCCATGTTCAGGATGGACGACGGCATAACGCCCAGAGATCTGAAGATCGATACCCTTAAGGAGGGGTTGAGGGATATAAGGAGGAGATACAAGGAGTGCGTCGCGGCCAAGAAAAAGGAGATCTGCTACGCCGTAGCGGCCAACGAGCTCATGTCTATGTTCGGCTCTCTATTGCCGAGCGTGTGGCACGACAACGAGCTTAGGTATTTCATCTTGCGGGGCACCGATGGCATCCTTGTCTACGATGCCGATATTGATAAACTAAGGATAGCTTCCATTGAAGAAATTGTATCATTGATTCTTAAAGAAAATAAATTATCATAAGAATTTTATAACATCTTGAAAAATTTACCATAACGACATGCATGTAGATAATTATATACAGATAAACTAAATGGCATAATGTTAGACATAAATGGACATAATAATCATAAAACTCTTCTTAAGGCACAATAAGTTTTAAACCCCCTATTTTCAAGTAGAAGTGCTAGGCCTAAATAGAATTCTGATAGCCTCTGTAGGCTATTTTTTGAAGAGGGATTGCGCAATAGGCTACGAGGCCGCCCGCATATTGAGGGAGAAGGGCTACCAAGCGCTGGAGCTATCGGGCGACGTCTTCACGATGATAGACGAGCTCAAGAAGCGTCCCCACGAGGTTTTGATCTTGTTGGGCACTATCCAGAGGGGCCGCCCGCCGGGAACCCTCGAGGTGTACGAGTTCAAGCCGCAGAAGTTCGACGACGTCCTCGCCGCGGCCGACGCGCTTCGCCCATCGCTCGAAGGAAGGATATCGCTCCAAGATCTGCTCGTAGGCCTCAGCGTCTTGGGGCTTGTCTCCAAGAGGACATATGTAATAGACTGCGAGCCGCCGCGTCCAGAGCCCGGCATAGGCCTATCGCCTGAGGGGAGGAAGTGTGCAGAGCTTATGGCGGAGAAGGCGCTGGAGTTGCTGGGCCATGTGTAAGGCGCTTGAGGAGAGAGAGCTGGAGGTGCTGAGGGCCTCGCTGGATTCGCAACGCTTCTATCACGCATATAAGAAAACCCCCCTCCCGCTGGCCTCAGCCTGGAGGATCGCCCGACGCTTGGCCGAGGCCGGGTTGATGGAATACAGCAGAGGACACGTCAAAGTGACGGAGGCTGGGCTCATCGTGCTGGCCAGCCACGGCGATCCGATCGCCCTAGCACTCTTGGCCCGTAGATATGGGGTTACCGCGGCGGCCGTGAAGGAGTACTTGGAGTTCCTCTGCAGGAGGATAAACGACTTGCCGGTGAAGACGTTGGTAGACACGGTGGGGTTGGTAGGGCTGGGCCCCCTGAGGGAGTTGCGCGGCACGCCGGCCGAGGCCCTCGCGGCTAAGCTCCTGCTGGAGTTCTGTAAGGAGGGCGTAGTGGAGATAAACGGCTCTAAGTTCTTGCTAGGAGGCAAGGGCATCATCGCGGCGCACTGCAAGTTCTGCAACAGCGAGGGGAGCTTGGAGCTATACCCCGACTGCCCCTATGCCAAGATCTTTTTCAGATCTCTGAAAACGCGATTTTTAAGAGCGGCCAAGAAATCCTCCAATGCGGATAAAAAGACGTGATCTCCTGAAGGCATCGGCCCTCGCATCGATGCTGGCGTCTCTCAATTGGGGCACTTTAGTGAAGGCGGCGGGCGAGGCCATCAAAAACGGCGATATAGGAGTCGTCTGGCTCGAAGCCCAAGACTGCGCCGGCAACACGACGGCGGTGATACAAGCCACCGACCCGTCCCTCGTGGACGTCTTGCTGGGGACGACGCCGCTGGTGGGTCCCGGCACCGTGAGGCTTTTGTTCCACGAGACGGTGATGCCGGAGTGGGGCGCGTACCACGTGACGTCGTCCTCCGACGTCAACAACGACCAGTACCTGGCCTCCATAGTTTCGCAACAACCGGCCCCCGGCAACGCAGACGCCATATTGACCGATCTAGCGAACGGCAAGTACGGCTCCTACGTCTTGGTGCTGGAGGGCAGCTTCCCGCAGGAATACGGCATATCCGGCTCCAACATAACAACCGAGGGCGGCTACTACTGCAAGATAGGCCAACACACCTGCACAGAGTGGCTCAAGAAGCTGTTGCCCAACGCAGTCGCCGTAGTCGCCGTTGGCAACTGCGCATCATACGGCGGGATCCCGGCCAACAAGGTTCTGGAGCCTCCGCCGGGCTTCAACTACGCCACGTGGTCGCAATCGCCCACAGGCGCCATAGGCTTCTTCGACGACCCACTGAGGGGCATAAAGGGAGTGATACACCAGCCCTACTTCCAGCCTGAGGTGGAGCCGTTTCGCAAATACATAGACGAGGGCGGAGTGCCCGACCTCAAGACGGTTAAGCCGGCCGTCGCCGTGCCCGGTTGCCCGGCTAACGGCAACGGCATCATGAGAACCCTCGCGTTGCTGGTGCTGGTGGCCGCCGGGTATCTAGACATCAGCGTGTTGCGCCGCGAGGACTTCCTCGACGAATACGCTAGGCCCAACTTCATATTCCAGTTGACCACCCACGAGCAGTGCCCGAGGGCGGCTTGGTACGCCGCGGGCGACTTCAGGCCCTATCCCGGCGCCGGCGACGGTAAGTGCCTCTACGGAGTCGGCTGCAAGGGCCCTGTCTCGCACTGTCCTTGGAACAAGGTGGGCTGGGTCGGCGGCGTTGGAGGGCCCACGAGGACCGGCGGCGTGTGTATAGGTTGTACACAGCCGGGCTTCACCGACGCCTTTGAGCCCTTCTACGCCAAACTGCCCTACACGCCGGTTGGGCTTAAATCGCTGACTGACGTGGCGGTCGTCACGGCGGCGGCTATAGCGGGCGCCGGCGTGATAGGAGGGGCTTGGGCCGCCGCGAGGGCTAGGGCCGAGAAGAAGGCCCAGAGCGGCGGGCAACAAGAGAAGAAATGAAGTGGACCGGCAGAATCATAGGTAGTCTGATAGGGACGGCGGTAGCCGTAGGGGTTACTTGGTCGATCTGGTACTTCCTTGTGCTCCCCTCCCTCAGCGAGACGTGGCCTTTGTTCTGGTCCTACGTGGGGACATACGGGATTAGGGTGTTCGACCTACAGTTCGAGATGCTTTTCTGGAGCGTCTTCTTCGACGTCTTGATAACCCTCATAATTATCTACGGCTCGTTCTGGACGCTGGGCCACTTCGCGGTTTATGCAGCCAACTACGATCGCTATAGGCAACTCATGAACACCCCGAAGGTGCGGAGGTGGTCCGTCATGCAGAGGGTGCAACACATTGCGATGTTCGTGACGCTCGTGTTGACGGCCGTCACGGGCTTCATAGGCATGGAGATAAACAATCCGCAGGTACAACAGTTCAACATACCCGGCGTCTATCAAGCCGCCGGCTCGCCGCCCTACTTCCTCTGGCCCTCCCAGACAGGCCCCGTGCCTTGGATCTACGTAATTCATGTTTGGTCGGGGATAGCGATGGGCGTTTTGGTGATAGCGCACTTCGCCTACTACGGGACGCGCGTGCTGATCGATATAATCAGGAGGGAGCCCGTAATGGAGAAGTGGCCCATACTTAGGCTCTGGACTTTCAGCTTCCTTGTGAGCTTGATAAACAGATCGCTCTGGTTGATCGATCCTAAACACGAACCTCCTCCGGTGACTCACAAATACGATGAAGAGCAGTTGTTCGAGTACTGGGGCGTATATTGGGGTATAGTCATATTGGGCATACCGGGCGCTTTGATGGCCATATATGGCCCCTCGGCCTTCGACGGGCTTGCCTTCCTATTCCACACAAAGGAGGCCATCTTGGCGGTGTCCTTCCTGCTGATCGTGCACATAGCGTATACCCACTTCATGCCGCATATATTCCCGTACAACAGGATGTTCCACGAGGGCAAGATGCCCGAGGGCATAGCGAGGGAGGAGCACCCGCTCTGGTATAGGCAGATCTCCGGCAAATAGTTTTTCGTGGATCTGAAAACGGAGTTTTTTAATCGCCCTTAGAAGGAACCTTATGTCTACAATAAAGCTCTGGATAGATCCCATAACGCGCATAGAGGGTCACCTAGCGCTTTACGCCGAGGTGGACGCCGCCACTCGCGCCGTCTCCACGGCGAAGACCACCGTCATGATGTTCCGGGGCTTTGAAGTCTTTTTGAGGGGGAGGCCCCCCGAGGACGCCATCCATATAACCTCGCGTACCTGCGGCGTCTGCGGGGCGGCCCACGCCAACGCCTCGACGAGGGCTTGCGACGCCGCGGCTGGCATGACCCCTCTCCCCATGGGTAACGTGTTGAGGAACATGGCCTACGCCATGACCGACTACACCTACGACCATTCCATCATCCTCAACATGTTGGAGGGTCCCGACTACAGCGAGCTGATAGTGAGCAAGCTGACGCCCTCGGTGTGGCAGACCGCGCAGCAGACGCCCGCCAACTACTCCAGCATACACGGCTACCGCACGATAGCCGACATAATGCGCGACCTCAACCCCATCCAGGGGCGTATTTGGCAACTAACGGTGAAGCACCAACGCATAGCCAGAGAGGCCGGCGTGTTGATATACGGCCGCCACTCCCACCCATCGACATTGATACCTGGCGGCATATCGACCGATATAACCCTCTTGGACTCGCTACTACAGGAGTACTACACGCGCCTATCTCTCTTGACCGCTTGGGTTAAGTTCGTGTGGGCTATATGGCAAGATCTCTACGAGTTCTTCAGAGACCACGTATCGACGCCTGACGGACAGCCCTACGCCCTCACGCAGGGCAAGACCCACGACCCGCCGGTCTTGTTGGCGAGCGGGTGGTCCGACGACCCCGAGGTGTACAGCAACATATACGACGAGGCGGGCGGAGATTGGGTGAAGATGTACTCCCTCCTGGATAAGGCCTACAACGCCAGGTGGGAGAAGCCCGGCTTCGCGATAGGCCACGAGATATATAGCCCCAACCCCACCGAGATCCAGCTGGGCTACCTCGAATTCGCCGACTCCTCCTTCTACGAGGACTGGGTCAAGGCCAACGTGGCTCCGCCCTACGGCTGGCTCAAGACGGACCCGTTGGGCAGAGAGCTGGCGTATGGCAGCGATCTCTACAAGTACCATATGTGGAACCGCACCACGATCCCGAAGCCCGGCGCCATAAACTTCGCGGAGAAGTACACGTGGGCCGCCGAGCCTAGGCTCATGCTGAAAGACGGCAGAATAGCCCCGATAGAGACGGGGCCTATAGCGCAGCTTTGGCTCGACACGTTACACGCGACGACAGTCCAAGTGGACAACCACAAGGCCTGGGAGAGCAACGGGAGCCAGCTTAAGGTCTATCTGCCTGGGGGCACCGTGAACCCCGACCTCCCGCCGGGCACCGCCGAAGAGCTGGTGATAACGTGGAACTTGCCCAATTACTCCACGACCATGGAGAGGCTGTTGGCTAGAGCCGTGCACTTAGCCCTCGTGGTGTCACTAGCTTGGGCCAACCTCCTCTATGGCCTTAAGCTCGTGAGCGCGGGGAAGACCCAGACGTCTAGGCCGTGGAACTACGGCAAGTGGCCGAGCTTCTCCTACAGCTTCGGCTGGTGGCAAGTGCCGAGGGGCAACTGTATGCACTGGCTGGTGCAACAGAACGGCCGCATAGCAAACTACCAATACGAGGCGCCGACTACGCCCAACGTCAGCCCGACCAACAACAGATGCACCGACCCGTGGAAAGGCCAGTGCTCAGGCCCGTTCGAGATGTCGGTCCGCAACAGCAAAGTGACGGAGGAGGTGCCGCCGGATCAGTGGACCGGCCTCGACTTCGTCCGCGCCATACGTAGCTTCGATCCCTGTCTGGCGTGCGCGGTACACTTCGAGGCTAAGGGCGAGGGCGGCCGCGTGTATAACGTGATAGAGAAGGTTATATGGAACGCTTGCTCGTTGTAGGGCTGGGCAACCCCATCTACGGCGACGACGGCTTCGGCTCTTGTCTCGCCCAGTTTTTATCGCTCTTTAACTCCTTCGTCTTAGACGGCAACGCCCACGGCATAGGTGTGCTCGGCAATTTGGCGGATTACGACGTTTTGATATTTCTAGATGTGGACGCAAGGTTGCCCCCGGGCGCGGTGGCCGTCGAAAGGATAGAGGGTTCCCTCACCGTGTCCGACACGAGGCTGGTGGATGCCCACAGGACACCTCCTTCCCTCCTGGTGGGCTACTTGAGGGCGATGGGGAAGAGCCCCAAGGCGTATCTAATCGCCGTGGGGCCCAAAAAGGTGGAGCCGCTTTCGCCGCCCTCCGAGGAGATCCTCGCTGCGTCTTACGCCGTCCTCTCCGAGCTGCGTCAGAAGCTCGCCGAGTTCGGATACGAGCTCAAGGTGGAAGGCGACGTTAAAAAAGGATTGGAGGAGTGTTATAGACGTGTCCTCCGCGCGTAACCTCGCGGAGCTCCTGAGGATTTATCGAGAGCTGAAGAAGTCCGTGGAGCCTATATTGAAGCCCATAGAGGAATTGAGGGCGGAGCTCGTGAGGCCGATAACGCAGCCGGTGGAGGAGGAGTTCAAGAAGACGCTTAACTCCATACTCTACTCTTGGGTGACAGATTTGGGCAGCGCCAGAGAGTTGCAGAAGGCCGATCTAGAGGAATTATATAAAAAGATCAAGGAGCATTTCAAGTGATGTACGGTCTCTCCTATTTCTACTGGTTCATATACGGCACCAACATAGACCTCCCCGCGGTTTTAGCCAAGCTTGTGGGCTTGGGGTACGAGATCGGCCGGGCGACCTACAGAGAGGGCCTCGTCCACCTCGAGCCGCTTCCCGACGGATCGGCGGCTAAACGCGTCTACGAGGACGGGATAGTGTACGTGTTCGCCGATTTGAACAAAGGCGCGTTGGGGGTATACGCGGAGAGCTACAACTTGGTGAACAGAGGCGTCGCAGATCTCTCAAGGGCGTTCGCAGAGCTTTCAGCGCCCGAGCCCCCCAGGGCTGAACTACATATATCCTTCGGATTCTCCGGAAACGACTGCAGGAGCGAGAAGGTGGTGCTCGCCGGCGAGGAGTTCGTCAAGACGGGCCTCGTGTTAGTGAGCGGGAAGCCGCAGGGCGGGGAGGGCATCTATATATCGATCACGCCGGCAGGCGATAACCGTTATATAACTTACATAGTTATCGGCGGAGGTTGGCAGTACACCGTCTCCCGCTTGAAAAGAGCGGGCGACCTCATAAACTCCCTCCTAGCGTTCTTCAACTGCAGATAGGGGGCATCTGCATTTATCGTATTCATACTCTCTAGCCTTTGCTAAGGCCTTTTCACCCGAGTAGAGAACGCCGTCTGCCAGAAAGTGGAGGTTCCAGCCCAGCTCGAGGAACTGGTGCGAGGTCATCACCACAGTTTTAGCCGTGGAGGTAGCCGCCGAGAGGGCCGTCTTGAGGACTCTGGGCGAGAGGCCCTCCGGGAGCTCGTCGAGGAGTAAGACGTCGGGCTTCCTGGCAAGCGCGCAGAGGAGCGCCGCCAGTTTCTTCTGGCCCCAGCTTAAATAAAACGGGGAGCGGCTGAGGAGATCCACTATGCCGAGCCCTTCGGCCATCTCCTCGATCTCTTTCTCGTCGGATCGGCCTCCGCCCCACAAAACTGCGTTTTCCAACACGGTCCCCGCCACGAAGTGCACCTCGGGATCTTGGAACATTATAGACGCGATTCCCTCCACGTCGATTCTTCCGCGTTGAGGTCTCAAGATCCCCGCTATTGCGTGGAGGAGGACGGTCTTGCCCGAGCCGTTTGGGCCTATCAGGATATTTAAGCCCTTGAGCTCGCCGGTGATACCCCTCAACACGGTCCTCCCGTCTATCTCAAGCCAAACGTCCTCTAGACGAATAGCCATGCCACGATAGCTACGATGAAGATTATATCGCTTAAGGAGGGCTCGAGCCTACATCGAGGAGTCAACATGGTCGACACGGTGTAGATCTCCCTATATCTCATCTCGATCCTCCGCAACATATACACAGCAGCAAAGGCGGCTCCCTGAAGGTCCAATCGCCCCCTCAACGCCTTATACGCGCTCACGGCCGTTTCCAGAGCGTTGGGGGCCAACAACACGGATTTCAACATGGCCACGACCACGGCGCCGTTGAACCCTAGGCAAGCTAGGGAGAGGATCGCCGGCGTGAAGCCCCTCATGGCGACGAGAGCTCCCAGCAACGCCGCAGATGAGACGGCGCGGTATAAGGTGGGGAGAGCCTCTTGGGGCAAAAAGCCACGGGCTAGCAGAAGGCCTAGGGCGTACACAAACGCCGTGAACGCAGCCGTTGCGGCCGAGAGCCTCAACACCATGCCTGCGCGCCTCCAAGCGGCGGCCGCCGAGATGCCGAGGGCGAACACCATGGCATAGAGATCTGCCTTGAAGGCATATAGCGCAACGGCTGTTGCGGCTAGGCCCAGAGAAATCGGGGAGACGGGCTCCCACCTCTCCCTGCTGACCGAGAACAAAAAAGATTGGATTTCCGAGAGGAAAGTCACCTCCTTCTCTCGAACAACAAAGTGAGCAGGATAAACACGGCCACGCCCATCGCGCCGGCTATTATATAGCCCACAACGTCGGGCAGACCTGGCACCGTGTAGTCCTTAAAGGGAGTCCAGTTTATCGCAGACTCGTTGAGATGCAACATATCGGCTACGTGGTCAAGAGGCTCGGCGTAGCCGACAGCGTTGGCCAAGATAACGCCGAATATCGGCGAGATCAATAGAAGGACCAAGATAAGTATAAGATAGCGTTTGGTCATGGCCTCGGCTTGGCGGCCGGGACCGGCATTTGCGCTGGCATCATGCCGTAGCGCCGCAGAGCCGCCACTAAGGCCGCTGTTATAGCCCCCTCGACAATCCCCAAGAGGAAGTGGGGTATCGCCATAGCCGGAATCGTGACCGAGAGCGGATAGCCTATAGTCGGCATCAGCCCGATCTCGAGACCAGCGACGGTTCCCGCTATGAATATGCCGAGCCATCCCCCCAGGAAAGCCCCCGCGATGGGGTACCTCCTCTCCAACAACCTCCACAACGCCCACCCGATCCAGACGTCCACCACGCCCATGTTCAAGACGTTGGCGCCGTACGTCGTTATGCCTCCGTCGTGGAACAGAAGAGTTTGAACCGCCAGGACCAGCGCTATGGCTATGCTGGCGGCCCACGGGCTGTTTAAGTACATAGCCGCGAAGGCCCCGCCGACAAAGTGGAGCGAGGTACCGCCTGGGATAGGCCAATTGAGCATTTGTGCCACGAAGATGCCGCCGGCTATGGCCGACACTCTAGGCAGAAGATCCCTAGGCGTTTTCCTCGCGGCAAAATAGAGGTAGATGGCCGCAATCAGCCACGTGGCGCCCGCCATGTAGGGATCTAGGTATCCGTCTGGTATGTGCATATCTGTCATACTATATTTCTTTTAAATTATTACTTCCGCGAAACTGAAAAACTATCGCGGCCAAGCGGCACGAAAAGGGGCACTACGCCGCGGTCTTTTACGTCAACAATCCGCTCCGCGCCTACGCAACTCCTCGACGAGCCTTGCGCCGAGTTTGGCGAGCTCTCTATATTCTCTTTTGTCCAAGATCCTGCGGACCACGTCGGCGTTCA
>CAYFGI010000032.1:0-16086 GCA_964342785.1 uncultured Thermoproteaceae archaeon | reverse complement strand
CTACGTCGTATTATTCTCATAGGACTAGTCCTATAGGACTAGTCTAAAAGGTTTAACCAACTAGTCACTTAAAGGAGGAAGGGAAAAAGAGGCTATTTGAAGATGTATAAGGTCTTGGGCTTCTCGCCTGGCTTAAGCGGCAATAGCAATACGCCGAGCGTCAAGAGGCCGAGGTAGACGAGCACCGCGCCCACGGCTATCTCTATCTGCGACGCAGACGGCGCGTAGTGCACGGCCCCGACGCCGGACCAGTCCGCGAGGCTGTAGGATATATGGGCCATCTGGGGCTCTATGATCAAGTCGTACTTGTCGACGAAGCCGGCCGCCACGACAAGGGCCGCGGCCAGCAAGGCCAGAGGCAAGCTCCTCTTGTAGTAGGCGAACACGGACAGAACAAACGGGACGGCCAGCAGCAAACCTATCTCGAAGATGTAGAAGTTGGGCGACGAGAGGATCAGCCTATAGGCCTCCCACGACGCCGGGTTGTACCAAGCGTTTATGATCATCCAGCCCTTGACGAAGGCCAACACCGGGAGGCCTATCATTAGGACGCGGCTGTAGTACCTGGCCACGAACTCCCTCACGCCGAGCCCTCCGGCGAAGGCCGATATGAACAAAGCCTGGCCCGCCGCGCCTATGGCTATGGCGCTGACGATGAAGTAGAGCGCCATGTGGGGGCCGTACCAAGCCGGCACGGCGGCCACGTTGCCGAAGACTTGGCCCAAGTTGCTGTGGAGCACCACGGTCACCACCAACACCGCTATAGCTATCGCCAGCTCCAGGGACTTCATGGCCCTCAGCCTCTCGCTCACCTCGCTCCTTATGAAGTATATCAGCTCTATCAGCAGAGTCAAGGCGAACAGCATATACAACGTCGCCATCCAGGTGATGCCGGAGCGGTACTGGAAGAAGAGCGAGAGCCCTCCCTGCGTGTGCACGAATATGTTGACGGCCGACAGCGGGTTCCTGAGGTCCAGCAGTATCATGATCCACGCCGGCACTATAGTTATGAGCGAGAACCAAACGCCGAGCTTTATTATCTTCTCGTACTCGTTGTTAGGCCCCTTGTAGCCGAACACGGTGTATATGGAGTTCACTATGCTCGAGCCGGTGGCCATCAAGGCGAAAAACACGTAGCCGGGGACCAGGAGCCCCCACGGTATCTCCTCCACGGATCTCCCCATGTAGCCTATCCATGCCAACACAGCGCCTACAACCAGTAGGAGGACCGCCGAGGCTAGGGCAAGCTTGTTCATGGCCCTACCACCACGAAGTACTTGGGCCTAGTGCCCATGTTTTCCAGAAGCCTCACGTATCTGGACTCGGCGAGCCGCCTCGATATCGACGAGGCCGGGTTGTCCAAGTCGCCGAAATCCCTCGCGCCGGCTGGGCACGCGGCCACGCACACAGGCGCCTCGCCCTTGGCGATCCTCGACTGGCATTCCTGCCCCATGCACTTGACCGGCGCCCACATGGATTCGTTGAACCACCGCGCGTCGTAGGGGCACGCCACCATGCAGTACCTACAGCCTATGCACAGATCGTAGTTTATCTTGACAAGCCCGTCGGCGTCCTTGTAGGAAGCACCCGTGGGGCACACCGTGACACAAGGCGGGTTCTCGCAGTGTTGGCATTGTATCAAGTAGTGCATGGGCCTGTGCGCGTCGTCCAGCTCTATCCTTCTGATGTTGGTCCTCAGCCAGTTCCACGAGACGTTGGGAGCCGTCGACGAGTCGTAGTTGGCCGCGTTGCAAGCGGCTATGCAGGCGCCGCACGCTATGCACCTAGATTGATCCCAGAGGAAGGCGAGCCGCGTCATAGCCTAACCCTCACGACGGAGTTCGTGCCGGCGGCTCCTATCACCGGCGCCACGTAGCCCTTGGTGAACCACTGCGGGTTGACGCCGGAGCGGAGGAAGTCGTATCCGCCGTCTATCAACGCCGAGGTGTGGCCGCCCGCGAAGGCGTAGACGAACAACACGCCTGGCCTCACCCTGTTGGTGACCTTGACGCAAGTCCTCGCGACGAAGCCGTTGTCCACGCCCTCCAAGGTCACCACGTCGCCGTCCTTCACGCCCAGCCTCTCGGCGTCGACGGGGTTCATCCAGACGCACCTCTCGGTCAAGTACTTGGAGTTGTGGGTGAACACGAAGTGGCCGGAGACGTTCTGGTCCTTGCCGGTCACCAGGTAGAACTCGTCGGGGGCCTTCGGCTGGCTGTAGGCAGGAGGCGGCGTCCAGTCGGGGAGCGGGTCGAGGCCGTACTTCAAGGCGGTCAGCGAGTATATCTCCACAAGCCCCGTTGGCGTGGACAACTTGGCCTTATACGGCCGAGCCTCGTACGTCTTCTTCTTCAAGAGGTAGTAGCCCTTGGTCTTGAGGGCCGCCTCCAGCTCCTCCCTCGAGACGTTCCACGTCTTGGAGAGGTAGTCGAATATCTTGCCGAAGATGAGGTCTTCGTACTCCTCGAACCGGCTGTAATCGGCGTATTTATCGGTGTAGCCTATCAGAGCCGCCTTGTCCGGCCAAGCCCTCCTCACGAGCTCGAGGAGGACCCATAGGGCGTGGCGAGCGTCGACCCCAGGCGGCGGGTCCAGCGCCTTGTTGGAATACACCACTGCCGCGTCGAGGGTCCAAGGCGCCGACGATATCTCGTTTCTCTCCAGGAACATGAGGTCGGGGAAGACGTAGTCGGACCAATCGACGTGGTCTTGGGGCAGTATATCTATGGTTATGACTAGATCCAGCTTCTGGAGGGCCTCCTTCAGCTTCTGGGTGTTGACGTCTCTGTGGAACGGAGCGGTGCCCACTATTATCAAGGCCTTTATGGGGTAGGGCTGGCCCGTCAGCACCGCGTCGAGAAGCGCGTCGAACGCGCTGACTGCTAGCGGGTACTTCATCAAGTCGACTCTCTTCGCCTTCAACGGCGGCAGCGAGACCCCGAGTATGGTGTCCACCTTATCGGCGCCTATGGTGCAGGAGTTGGGGAACTTAGCAGACTCCTGGAAGCAGAGGCCGCCGCGTTTATCTATATTGCCCACCAAGGCGTTGAGTATGAGTATAGCTCTATACACGTCGAATTCGTTGCCGTTTTTGGCCGCGTACCAGCCGTCCTCAACCACGCCGCGCCTTGTGGCGAACTCCCTCGCTATGCGCGTGATCGTATCGGCCGGAACGCCGGTGATCTGCGCCGCCTTCTCGGGAGGATACTTCGCGGCCCTCTCCGCCAAGAGCCTAAACGCCGTCTTGACGTGTATTGAGCCGGAGGGCGTCTCCACGTCGCCTTCGTAGTCTAGGGCCGGGTCGGCCGCCTGGCCGAGCGGCTTGACGCTGTTAGTAGCGGCGTCGAAGACCAAGTAGGCCGAGCCTTGCTGGCCCAAATCGCTTTGGGTGAGCGGCTTCCCGTCGGGCTTAATCAACATGGGCGCGTTCGTGTACTTCTTCAGGAAGGCCGCGTCGTAGAGGCCCTCGCTTATTATGACGTATATCATGGACATCAGGAAGGCCGCATCCGTGCCGGGCAGTACGGGCACCCACTCCACGGACGAGAACGCCAAGTTGGGGGCTCTGGGATCCACCACGACTATCTTGGCGCCAGCCTCCCTGGCCTTAGTGAGCGCTCTGACTAGACCCATGGCCGCGTCTAGGTTCCTCCCTACCAAGACCAGGTAGTTCAGGTTGGCGTAGTCGGGATCCACCGCGGGCGGGCCGCCGGCGCCTAGAACCGCTTGCCTAGCCGCCGTCGATGCGTCGTGGCAAGTGCCTTCTTGGCCGATGACGTTCGGCGTACCTATAAGCGTTGCTATCAGGGGGAGGTGCCAGCTCAAGTGGTCGTGCCTCGTGAACGCGATGGCTTGAGGCCCGTACTTATCGGCGATTTCCTTCAACTTAGCCGCGGCCTCGTTCAGCGCCGTGTCCCAGTCCACCTCCTGGAACTTGCCCTCGCCCCTATTGCCTATTCTTTTGAGCGGCTTCCTCAACCTGAGCGGGTGGTTCCACATCTGTATCGCCGAGGCTGGGCGCGCGCACATGCCGGGCTGCGGGTGGTCGGGGTTGGGCAGTATGTACGCCAGATCGCCCTTCCTCACGAAATATAGGCCGCACTTGGAGCCGCAGGCGCCGCAATATATGGGTATATACGCGGCCTCCTGCGCGGCGCCGGTCTGCTGTGCCCCCTGCGACAACACGAGCCTTATCACGGGCCCGCTCAGCGCAGAAGCGAGGCCGATGGTAGCGCCGAGCTTCACTAGGTCCCTCCTATTTATTTTTAGAGATAACACGTGCAAAGTAATGTGATTTTATTTAAACGACAGGGGATAGTGCAAATTTTTCCCCAATGACGCGTCTCGGCCGAAATAATTAATTACTCGACAGCCTCAGCCTCATGCGCTGGTTCCTCGTCGGCTTGATAATTACGATCGTCATAGCCGCAGTCTACGTGTACTATACTTATACGCAGTTCTCCGGCCTTAAGGGATACATCTCCGACGAGACGTGGTACGCGCCGGCGGCCTACAACATCTTGAAGTACGTCTTCAGGTACAACGCCACGATGGAATACCCCTACCCAAACGCCAGCGGCATAGAGACGTATCTGAACTTAGAGCACCCGCCCCTGGCCAAGTACCTAATAGCGCTCTCGATAGTAGCGCTCGGCTACTACCCCATGGCTTGGCGCGTCCCGGGCTGGGCCGTGGGGGGCCTCGCAGTGGTGCTGGCGTATCTGGCGGGCTACGAGCTGTTGAAAGATAGAGGCGAGGACGCGGCGGCGCTCGCCGGCTTCTTGTCGGCCGTGGTCCTCGCGGTCGACCCCAACTTCTGGGCGCTCCACGGGATAGCCATGCTGGACGCATACGCGGGCTTCTTCTCGTTGCTCGCGCTCTACCTCCTCGCGTCCGGCAGGCGGCTGTCCTCCTCCATCGCCCTCGGCCTAGCCTTCGCAACCAAGGAGTCGACGTTCCTCCTCGCGTTGCCCTACCTGTACTACATAGGCGAGGTGGAGGAGAGGCCCCTCAAGAGGCTTCTCTACGCAATCCTCATCCCGGCCGCGGTCTACGTAGCCCTCTCCATGCCGTTGATAATATACCTGGGGCCTGTCGGATGGCTAAAGGACAGCTTCCTGCATATGTTGGGGTGGGACGTCACGTCGGGCCACATAGCCGGCAACGCCGAGAACCAGATATCGACGCCCTGGGGCTGGTTCCTCAACATACATCCGTTCTACTTAGGCGAGGATCTATACGCCAGGGTGAACGTGGCCGTCATGATCCTCTGGGCTCTGTTGACCGCCGTCGCGGCGATCGTTAGGGATAAGAAGCTCCTAATGGTCTCGGCCTTTCCGTGGTCGATCTGGGCAGGCTTCGCCTTGGTCTACGCGTTGGGGAACAGGACTTTGTTCAGCTTTTATGTATCGGACTTCAGCCCCATGGTCGACGTGTTCGTGCCGGCGGCGCTCGTGGCCCTCCTGGCCTCACTGGAGAGAGGCGGGAAGAAAAATAGGAGGAGCCTACGATGAAGTGCCGCCTATTGGGGCCGATACCGGGGTGATGTATTTGTACTCGCCGCTCACGAGCTCCAAGCTCATGGCCTTGGGCTCCGGCAACGCCAAGAGCGTTATGGGTATCCCTATGATGCTCACCGCGGCGAGCATCTGGAGCATATGGGATATGCCCACGGCGTATAGTAGAGACGGGAAGAATAAAGTCGTTATGGCGGCGCCCAGCTTGCCGGCCGCGGCCGATATCCCGTGGCCCGTGGTCCTGTAGCGCGTGGGGTAGACCTCGGCGGGTATGACGAAGGTGGTGGTGTTGGGGCCGAAGTTGATGAAGAAGTAGCTGAGCGAGTAGACGGCCAAGGCGGCGGACGCCGGTATCAAGAGCTCGACGGATTTACCTACTTGCACCACCACCAACGAGACCGCTAAGTATATGGCGGCCATTGCGGCGAAACCCAGCGTCTGTATCGGCTTCCTCCCTAGCTTGTCCAGCAGGAGGGCCGCGACGAAGTAGCCGGGGAAGCCCACCAAGAAGGGCAGGCCCTGGTAGAAGATGGTCTGCAGTATGGAGTTGGCGGGGCCCATTATGGACGTCACCACGGACCCCGAGTACACGCCGGTTCCGTAGAGGGCTATGTCCATGAGGAACCAAGGCACGGTGGTCCCTATGAGGATCTTCCAATTCACCGAGGGGAATTCCCGCATGGTGAGGCCCTCGGCCTTAGCCGGCGCGTTTATGTCGACGCCGAATATCCTCGCGGCCCTCCTAGCCTCCTCGACGTCGCCCTTCACGAGCAGAGCGAAGCGCGGCGTCTCGGGTATCTTCCTCCTCAGATATATCACCGAGGCCGCGGGTATCGCGCCTACGCCGAGCATGACGCGCCAAGCTATATCGGGCGGCAACAACGCGACGCTGAGGAGCGCGACCCCGACTGAGGCGAGGATGCCGAGGCCTTGGTTCGCGAAGACCAGAGCGACGAGCTTCCCCCGATCCTTCACGTTGGAGTACTCCGACATTATGGTGGCCGATATGGGGTAGTCGCCGCCTATGCCGAAGCCCAGGAAGGTCCTCGCCGCTATGAGCCACAGCAAGTTGGGCGCGACCGCGCTTAATATCGCGCCGAAGGTGAGTATCGCGGCCTCGACGCCGTAGAGGTACTTCCTGCCGAGCATATCGCCGAGAAAGCCGAAGAGTAGCTGCCCCGCTATCGTGGCCCACAACGCGGCGGAGCCCAGGAGCCCGGTCCAGAAGGCTGCGTTGGGGCCGTGTAGCTCCTCGAAGCCAGGCACGACGTAGCTCGTCAACACGGTCAACACGGCGCTTATCACGAACAGATCGTAGGCGTCGGTGAAGAAGCCTGCCCCCGATAGGTACCATATCTTTAGGTGCGTCCACGTGAGCTTAAGCTGATCAAGGGGCTCGAAGGGCGTCCTTAATTCCCTGTTTGAGGCCATAAGTCGGGAGGAGCCTCCATAATTAAGAAATATGTTAAATCATGTTTAAGCATAGTGTTTCATCGAAGAAAAATAATATCAATATATTATATATTGGAATAATTTATCTTATTTAGTAAAATTAAAAATTATAAAATTGAAAGATAATTTAAAAGATGTTAATAGAAAAGGAGAGCAACGTATTTATAGGAGAGAAGGGGAGGACACGTGTCGATCGTGCAAGGCCTCAAGGAGTACATGTTGAAACAAGCCAAGCTCGATAGGATAATCCGCTGGGGCATCAAGTGGTCCATGTGGCCCGTCCACCTCGTGACCAGCTGCTGCGGCGTCGAGGTGGCCCACACCTCTGCCCCTGTTTTCGACGCAGAGCGTTGGGGCGTCCTGCCCTTCAACACCATGCGGCAGACCAACGTGATATTGGTCGAGGGCACCATCACGAAGAAGATGGCCAAGGTGCTCAAATGGGTCTACGAACAGATGCCCGAGCCCAAGTTCGTCTTGGCCATGGGCGCCTGCGCGATCCGCGGAGGCCTCTTCTGGAACTCCTACCACGTGGTGCAGGTGGACACCGTAGTCCCCGTGGACGCGTATATACCCGGCTGCCCGCCGACGCCCGAGGCCGTCATAAGGGCGTTCTTCATGGTCGGCAACAAGATATTGGGCAAGCCAGGCCCCGAGGTCAAGCCAGTCAAGGTGGACCTCACGCCGTATCTGCCGCAGCCGAAGCCCGCCGCGAAGCCGGCGGCGAAGCCCGCGGCGCCCGCCAAGCCCGCCGCGCCCGTTGCAGCGCCGACACAAGCCCAGACCGCGTAGGCCATGTCGGCGAAGCTTCCGCCCAAGTGCCCGCCCGCCGCCGACCACCCGCTTCTGCCTAAGCTGAAGGAGGCGCTCGGCGACCTCGTCTTGTCCCACGGCGTCTCGCCCGACGGCTTCCTATGCGTCATGGTGCCGGCCGACAGGATAAGGGAGGTCGCCCAGAGGCTCAAGGCCTTGGGCTTCGACCAAGCCCTCTCGGTGAGCGCAATGGACTACATGGAGGAGAAGAAGTTCGTCGTGCTCTATACGTTCCTCTCCTATCTGAACCCTCAGCTCAAGGGCTATCTGCTGAACGTCCGGGCCGAGATCCCCAGGGACAACCCCCACATAGCCTCGATAGCCGATATATTCCCCTCGGCCGATTACGACGAGAGGGAGTGCCACGAGATGTTCGGCATATGGTTCGACGGGAATCCCAATATGGGCAAGCGCTTCCTCCTAGACCCGGATTGTTGCATCGACGAGAAGACAGGGAAGCCGCTTTATCCGCTCCGCAGAGACTTCAAGGTCCCAGACTGGGGTCTTTTCGGCTAATATCTAGACTCGGGGGGCTGTAGGAAGTAGATAGGCCTCCACACCTCCTTCACCTCCACCTCCCACCACGCCGAGATATCCCTAGCCAGCTTCTCCGCCACGTATCCAGGGGCTTCTATCTTGCCGCCGCGGGGGAAGGAGAGACGCGAGTAGAGTATGGAGTTCTCGACGATTATACGATCCACGTCCTCTCTATACGCTACGTCCACGGCCTTCCCCAGACATATCTCGGTTATCTTATCGTCGCTCACCACGAAGGTGCGGACGTAGCCGCACGTGTGCTCGAAGACGGCCACCAACACGGCGGCCGCCACGGCCGAGCCGACTACGGCGTATAGGAGCTTGGGGCCGCTGGATAGATACGACGCCAAGGCGATGAGAACGCCTAGAGATGCAGCTATGGCGTAGTAGTCGAGGAATTTGTATCGTTTCTCCACCGCCTCTTCCTCATATTACCTTAAATTATTTACGTCAGCGGCATGAAGTGCACAACCCGCCGCACTTTTAAGCTGCCGGATGCGAGGACGCCATGTATAAGTGTTACATATGCGGCAGAAGCGATACGGCCTTGCTGGAGGGATACGTGAAAGGCGTAGGGGCCGTCTTGCTCTGCCCCGACTGCTGGAGGAAGTTGGCCGAAGAGAACAAGCTGCTCGGAGGGGCTTCGGGCGGCTGCAACTGCTAGGGATTATACGGCACAGCGCCGAGGCCCGGCACGCCGGATAGATATAGGCCGAGCGCCAGCAGGGCTAGGAGCAGGGCAACGCCGACGTAGTCCATCCTTCTCATCTTCATGTCGCGGTAGTAGGTCCTGCGCCTACTGGCTCTGAACCCCCTTATCTCGGCGGCGACTGCTATCTGGACGGCGTCCTTAAGCGTCAAGATCACTATGGTGACCAACGCCAGCAACACGTACCTTATGCTGCTTCCGAGGGCCGCGAGGGCGGTAAACGGGTTTCTACTCCTCGGGCGGAACTCAACGCCGCGGGCCTTCAGGGCGTTTAGAGTCGTCATGGAGGCCTCCAGCACCTTGGGCACCGAGGAGACGGCCAGCAACAAGGCGAAGCCCAGCTCCACTGGGAGGCCCGACTTCTCCAAGGACGTCAATATGTCCGAGGGCTGGGTGGTGAAGATCAGCAGGAGGCCCGACGCCACGGCGGCGACGGACCTGAAGGTTATCTGGAGGCCGTAGATGAAGCCCTCGAGGGTGAGGCCGGTCGGGTTGTTGACGTAGCCGAGGTACGGCACGTAGGCCGTGCCGTTCGCCGTTGTTATCCCCAGCGCCGAGAGGGCCGGCGGGAAGGCGTATAGGAAGTGGACCTCGCCGAAGTCGAAGGCCAGGTAGCTATACGGCGCGATCATCGACTGGGCCCAGGCGGTGCCTATGAACGAGGCCAAGACGAGGGGGACCACTATCTTCATCTTCTCCCGCACGTTGGTGGTGAAGGCGTAGAGGGCCATGACGGCCGCGAATATTATGGCCGAGATCCACCAGACGGTTACGGCGGCCACCGTAGTGACCACTATCGACATGAGTATCTTGACCCTGGGGTCCAGCTTGTAGAGAAACGAGGAGCCTCCCGCGTATCTGAAGAGAGACATGTAGCCCCTGAAGCCTATCAGCTTGAAGATGAGGTATATGACCAACGCGGGGCCCCATAGTAAATATATCAAGGCTATGGCCCAGTTCACCACGGGGTTGTATAAAATCGCGCCGACGTCCGAGGAGAGGCTACCTGGAGCCTGTAGGAGCTCCACGGAGATACGGACAGCCCGGTTTAAATAGGTGGCGCTAGGAATTTAACCCGGAACATTGTCGAGCCCATGAGGAGGCTGTTGGCGCTCCTCATCGCGGCGCTCGCCGTAATGGCGGCGGCCCTCTTGGCGCTATATCTCCTAAGGCCTACAGCCCCGGCGGGCAAGGCGGCGGTCGCGGCGATAGTAGTATCGTCGCCGGCCTTCTCGAACGGATCGACTATCCCGGCGCAATACACCTGCGACGGCGCCGACGTATCGCCTCCGTTGAGGTGGAGCGGAGTGCCGAGCAACGCGAGGTCCTTGCTCATAGCCATGGTGGATCCAGATGCGCCGGGCGGTCTATTTATCCACTGGGTTTTATATAACGTAAGCCCCAACCTGACCGAGCTCCCCCAGGGGGTGCCGCCCGCCGCCTCCACGCAGTTCGGGCTTCAAGCGGTCAACGATTTCGGCGGGGTGGGCTACGGCGGCCCCTGCCCGCCGCCTGGGGAGCCGCATAGATACATCATAGTGATCTACGCGCTCAACTCCACGCTTGGGCTGCCGCCCGGCGCCCCGGCCAGGGAGGTGCTACAAGCGGCGAGGCCCTACGTGATAGGGGAGGGCGAGCTGGTCGGGCTATACGGGCGTTAGCCTGACCCTCTTGGGGCTGGCCGCCAGCTTGCCGTAGTGTTTAGCCACGTAGTACACCTGCGGCGGCTCGACGCCCCACTCCCTATGCCTCTCGGCCTCGGCGAAGACCTCCTCGGGGGTTCCCTTATACGCGATCCTCCCGTCGTACATGACGTACACCAGCTGGCTGTAGTCGCCCACCTGCCTCATGTCGTGGCTGACCAATACCACAGTCATCTCCCTCTCCCTCCTTATGTCCATGAGGTACCTCATGGTGGCCTCGGCGGTCTCCCTGTCGAGCCCCCTCGTGGGCTCGTCCAGTATCAAGACCTTGGGGGACGCCGCGAGGACCGCCGCCAAGCTCACGAGCCTCCTCTGGCCCACCGAGAGCTTGTGGGGGCTTCTATCCAAGAGCTTCTCTATGCCAAGATCCTTGGCTATTTGTTGGGACAAGCTCTTGAGGGCCCTCCCCCTGACGCCCGCCAGCTTCAAGGTCATCTCGATCTCGGCCCTCACCGTTGTGTTCATGAGCATCTGGTCCGGGTCCTGGAAGGCATATCCGACCAGCCTCACCCTCTCGGAGCCCGAGAGCTCGGCGGGGCGCTTGCCGGCGATCTCGACGACGCCCGAGGTGGGCTTATATATGCCGGCCAGTAGGTACATCAAGGTGCTTTTGCCGGACCCGTTGGGCCCCACGACGCTCACCACGGCGCCCCGCGGGATCTCTAGATCCACGCCCTTCAAGGTCGGCGCCTCGTTGCCCGGGTACTTGAAGACGACGCCGCTGGCCTTGACGATCGCCTCGCCGGAGGGAGGCTCCCCCTCGTCCACGACCTCTATCGACAAGCCCTTGTTGGCCTCCAGGAACTCCTCGACGGTTATGGGGAAGGACGAGTCCTCGGGCCTGGCCAAGCGGTGCAGGTAGGCCACCTGGGGCTCCTCTACGCCGAATTTATGGAGGCCCTTGGCCACGGCCCTATGGGGCTCCTCGTCCAGCACTATTCTGCCCTCGTCGAGGGCCACGACTCTGTCCACCATGGGCAGCACCCTCTCGACTTTATGCTCCGCGATGATTACGGTGATCCCCTGCTCGTTCAGCTTCTTCAGAAGGCCGAAGACCTCCTCGGTCCCCACGGCGTCTAGCATCGACGTGGGCTCGTCCAGTATCAAGACCTTAGGCCTCAGCGCGAGTATGGCGGCTATGGCGAGCCTCTGCTTCTCGCCGCCGCTGAGGAGGAAGGTGGGGTGGCTCCTCTTGTGCCAAAGCCCCGCCAGCTCCAGAGCCTCCCTCACCCTCTCCCTCATCTCCTCAGGCGGGACCGCTCTATTCTCGAGGCCGAAGGCCACGTCGTCCTCCACGATCAGCGCGAAGATCTGGCTCTCCGGCACTTGGTAGACCGTGCCCACGTCTAGGGCCGTCTTGTAGACGGGGGCGTTCCGGGGATCTCTGCCGAGCACCGAGACCCTCCCCCTCACCTCGGCCTTGATTATATTCGGTATAACGCCGTTTATGGTGTTTATGAGGGTCGATTTGCCCGAGCCCGTCCTGCCCACGAGGAGGACGAACTCGCCCTCCTCGATCGAGAGGGTCGCCTCCCTTAGGGCGAGCTTGTAGGGCTGTATATACCTGACAAAAACATTGTTGAGTTCTACGACCTTCATCAATGGCTAGGTCACCACCTGCTTAATATACCACACCAGCGGCGCGACCAAGGCGCCCATGACGGCGCCCGCGAGGAGACTTGCGGCGCTCGTGACGGCCCAGAACTGGACCGTCGTCTTATAGCCGATTACGAATGTTCCCCAGAACCCTCTCCACCAAAACGGGTAGGCTATGCCTATCCAGGCGCCTGAGATCACGCCGTCTAGGAACACCATGCCCATGTTGCTCGGAGGAGGAGCCGCCTCCTCCGCCTCGCCGCCGTCCGTAGCCACTATCTTGGGAGGCTTGAGGTAGGGCGTGAACATCGCCTCTCCCCTGTAGATCAGCCAAAGATCGATTAAGGCGCCGTACGCCGTCATCTCGTATATGAACCAGAAGGGCTCCCCGCCGAAGCCGTAGTGGATCACGTCGGAAAGCAACGTGTATATAAACATGGTGAGGCCGGCGACGCCGGGCCTCCCCGACAAGGCCGCGACGAGCTCCAGGAGGAATATCTCGCCTATCAACGGGTAGTAGAAGTAGGTTGTCACGGAGCCCACCTTCGGGATCAGCGGGCTGATGAAGAAGTTGTAGACGACTAAGAGCGCGGCTATCAAGGCGACGTAGACGAAGTCGAGGGTTCTGAACTTCCCGAAGGCTCTCCCCTCCCTAGGCCTCCAAGCCCAAGCCAGAAGGCCGAAGTACAACAGCGTGAAAATCAAAACGATCGGCCATGGAATTATCGTGTTGGTGTTGAAGTATACGCCGTTCCACACCGGTTGCGGCTTCGTGGTTGTTGTTGTGGCGAATATGGCTTGTTCCATAAACGCTTCACTGCCATGTATTAAAAGTTTGCATCTAAAGCGTGTTTAAGTATTACTATTGATCTAATGGAGGCACTATATAGTTCGGACTGCTTTTGGTTTGTATACACAAGCCGGGTCCTCGGCCAGCGGGTCCTTGAAGGCCGCGAAGGCCCTCGCCCTGGAGCCGCCGCAGACGTCCTTGAACTCGCAGACGCCGCACCTCCCGCCGAATTCGCCGCGCCTCATCTTGACCAGGAGGGGGTGCTCTCTATAGATCCTCACGATTGACTCCTTCCTGACGTTCCCCAAAGGATACGGCAGGAAGCCGCTGGGGTAGACCGTGCCATCGTAGGCCACGAAGATTATGCCGTGTCCATCCCTCGTGGGCACCACCGTGGGGTCCAGCGGCTTGGGCGGATCGCCCATGAGCTCCCTCAGCCTGGCCGCAAGCCTCTCGTAGGCGGGGGAGCTGTAGGACATGCCGGAGGCCCTCTGGAGCTTGGCCCGCCTGTAGAAGGGCGCCTCGACGGTCCTTATCTGGACGCCGTAGCGCGACGCGTCCACCAGGAACTGGACCGCGTCTTCGTACTCCTGGGGCGTTATGTCGAGGGCCCTCACGGCGCGCCCCGTCTCGATCAAGAAGAAGACCTCCCACACCCTGACGCCTAGATCGTAGATCAGCTTGAACACGTCGGGGAGCTGGGGGAAGGACTTCCTCCACACCACGGTGTTTACCTGGACCTTTATCCCGGCGCCCATGAGGGCCTTTATGGCCTCTATGGTCGAGTCGAAGACGCCCGGCACGCCTCTGAGCTCCTCGTGGACCTCCTTGAGCCCGTCGAGGCTTATCGAGGCGCTCCTTATTCTGCCCCTCAGCTCCGGCAGGGCCTCGAACAGGTTCTTGGACACGGCGGGGGCCAACGAGGCGGGGATGCCGAGCTCCTTGGCGTAGTCTAAGAGCTCCATGATGTCGAGCCTCATGAGCGGGTCGCCGCCAGTCACTATGAGCTCGGGCGGAGGCCTCCCGAAGTCGACGAGCTGCTCCAGGAAGGCCTTGGCCTCCCAAGTGGTCAACTCGCCGGGCAGAGGCTTGAGTATGGCGTCGGCTCTACAGTGTTTACACGCCAGGGGGCAGGCCCTGGTGACCTCCCAGAAGACTAGGAGAGGCCTTTTGTCGAACTCGGCGGCGAGCCTCCTGGGGTCCATGCATCTATCGAACTCCCTATATATACGGTCCCCTCTTCTATTGGCTCTGGGTTGGCCTCGCGGCCTCCGAGCCGCGCAGAGGCCGGGCGCCTGTCGGAGGAGTTCGCGAGGAGAACGCCTCGTCGAAGCCCCTCAGCTGTTGGTCGCCGCCCCCCGCGCCGGTTGCTTCCCTCTGAGCTTCGGCTCGACGAGGGTGACCTTCACCAGCAGCGCGGCGCTCTTCAGCTTGCCGGCGTATTCGTATAGCTCGCGCCTACCTGTGACGCCGTATTCCTTGATCATCAAGTCGGCTATCCTCTCCATCTCCAACACGTCGTCCATGGTCGCGCTATCCGGGTTGTTGATCAAACGGTCCAGGAGCTCCGCGAGCCTCTTCCTGACCTCCTCCGTGTAGTACTTCGACTTGGCCTGCGGGATGGCGGCTTTCAACGTGGCGAGGAGGGCGATGGACTCCGTGGGGGCCAACACGCCCTTGCCTTCGAGCACCTTCAAGAGGGCTTCGTTGTAGCTGTATACGGCTAAGCTCAAGCTCTTGATGTCGTCTCTGATCTCTTTAATTTCTCTTCTGAGGTCCCACAGCGCTTGCTCCAGCTTGAACATCCTCCTCGCTAAGGCGTAGGTGGAAGACGCCACGGATATCGCCACTGACATCACTACAGCGATGACGGTAACGACATCCACATCGGATACCACGTTGGCGTATATATTTTTAACCGCCTGAGGCGGGGCGATGGCGCCGTCTACTCCCAGGCGGTGTGCTGAACCGCCGGCGGTCCGCCGCCAAAGATAATAAGGGGTGGCCGCGATATTTCGTGAGGCCGTCGGTGAGGCTTTGGCTCGCAGCTCTGTATCTGTTCATAATGGGGACCATAACCTTGGCGTATACGCTAGTGGAGCTTCTGTTGGGGCTGACCTACAGAAGTCTTCTCGTCACCAGCGACGCCCTCCACGGCTTTATGGACACGGCCATATCCTACATATCCGGCTTCGGCCTCTACTACGCCTCGAGGAGGGGGCGATCCTTCCCTTGGGATATCTACAGGCTGGAGAGCCTCTTGACGTTGCTCTCTACGGTAGGCGTGTTGAGCTTCTACACGTACCTCCTGGCCACCTCGCTCAAACCCGGCGGAAGCCCCACCCCGCTCTGGATGACGTTGTTGCTCCTAGCCGGAGGCGCCATGACCTACGCCATGTACCTATGGGAGGATCGCAACTACAAGACCTTGAGGATAGAGATACTGAAGGCCGACGCGGCCCACGCCAAGGCCGACACGGCTCTCTCCGCCGCCGCGGCGGCCGCCGTGGTTGTCAGCAACGCGGCGGGGCTCCTCCAGGCGGAGACCGCCGCAGTCGTGGCGATATATGGATACGTCCTCTACGAATTCGCCAAGCTCTCCAGGGAGGCCGCGCGGGGCATACTCGGCGCTCTCTACAAGGACCCGCGGCTCGAGGAGGGGATAAGGTCGGCGCTCGCCGAGCTGGGGAAGCCTCTAGACGTGAAGGTGAGGAGAGCCGGTAGCTTCCTCGTGGTCTACTCCCTCGTGGCGGTCAGCCCCGACATGACCGTGGGCAAGCTACATGCGGCGAGGACCCGAGCCATAAGGGCCATATCTAGGCTACACCCCCTGATAGTACATGTGGACGTTAAGGTGGTGCCCCAGAGGAAGGAGCTGAGGCGTTGGCTCAAGGCTAGGAGGTAGCGCGGAAAGGATATTACCCCGCCGCCTCCTCCGGCCGTGGAGTTCAGGGCGGAGAGCTACTTGGT
>CAYFGI010000031.1:0-16159 GCA_964342785.1 uncultured Thermoproteaceae archaeon | reverse complement strand
TTAAGCAAAAGGTTTTTATAGCCATATCTCAAAGCGTTCACATGATGATCGACGATATCTGCGAAGGAATACCAGACGCGCGGGAAAGGGCGAAGTGCAGAGAAAAAGCTGCGAGGACGCTATGGAGCTTGCTGGTCTCCTGGGGGCGCGTCTAAGGCGAAGGCCATCTAGGCGCTTGTCCTCCTAGGCGGCCAAAGGCCTTGTTTTTTCCTCTCGGCTAGGTAAACCAACCAAACCGTGGGGCTACTTATGTAGTACTGAAGCCCCACGTTTTCGCCGGTTGCGGCATCTATCCGTGAGTTGA
Organism: uncultured Thermoproteaceae archaeon; assembly: GCA_964342785.1. GTDB lineage: Archaea > Thermoproteota > Thermoprotei > Thermoproteales > Thermoproteaceae > Thermoproteus. Next base: position 15,855 of record CAYFGI010000031.1, on the reverse strand, counting down.
TATTCCACGGGTTGAGGCCGCTTATGGTCCCCCACTCCCTCTCGGCCAACGCGAGGCCCTCCCTTTCGAGGCCTCTCAGTATCATGTGGGCCGCCACCGCGAAGTTAACCCTGGTCCAACAAGAACGTAGTTGGGGCGTCTCCTCGTCCGGCTTGCCGTCTGGAGTGACCGAGTTGGGTATACAGTACTTGGAGGCCTTAAAGCCCAGCTCGTATATGCTCATGAGCGCCGTCTTTATCTTCTGGTCGTCGACTATAGGGGGCAGGTCCAACATGTCGCACCAGAACTGCCCGAGCAACTGCGAGCTCATGCAAGCGTCCTTCACCCTATCTCCGTGTTTCCACGCTATGAAGTACCGCCCGTTCCACAGCTCCTCGAAGGACTTCTTGCCCCTCTCGAGGCACCTCCTATATTTCTCATCGACGGGCAGGCCCAGCGCTTCCAGCGATTTTATAAACGCGGTGAGCGCGCAGAGGAATAGGGAAGCTATATAGGACGATCTGCCGTACATGTTCGAGCCGTCGTACGAGTTGTCGTTCCTCCCCTGGGAGTCCGGCACGCAGTCGCCGTCGTTGTCCAGACCTATGAGCCAATCGACGGCGTCCCTCATGGCGTCTATATTCCTCCTGAGCACGGAGGCGTCGCCCGTGTAGTAGTAATCGCGGTATATCATGAGTATCCACGTGGGCGCGAGGTCCTTCCAGGGGGTGAGGTAGGTGGCCCCGTATATGGGGTCCTCTATGCTCTCCTCCCCGTAGTCGTGAGGTATCTCTCCTCCTCTCCTGTATCTGGCGAACACCTCGTCGGACTGCACCACTAGATCCGGGAAGAGCTCCAGCAGCGCGAAGCCGGCGCCGTCCCACGTCATGGAGCCGATCGTGTTCATCAAGGGCGCTATGAACGGAGTCTCGTAGAGCGCGAACCTGCCGTCCTTCGTCAGCCAGGAGGCGGCGGACAGAACATATAAGCTGTTGCGCAGAGCGTCGCCGAGCCAGCCCCCGGCGTCGACCGGTATGTTCGGCTCGAGCTTATTGGCCAGCGCGTACTCGGCTACGCTCACGGCGTCTTGGAAGAAGTTCTCGTAGTAGTGGCCATAGGGGTAGTTGTACGGCCTGCCCCTAGCGAACCACGTTATCACGAAGAGATCCTCGCCCTTGACCTCCTTCCAGACAACTCCGGCTATCTCCTCTCTTGCATATTTCTCTATGTAGTACGCCTCGGGATCCGCTAGATCCTTCAGGCGACGGAACACCGATATGTCCTCGGTCATGCCTCGACCGGAGGATGGGATATAGACCGAATACCCCGCGTACGTGTTGCAGCCGGCGCAGCCTATGAATATTTCGCCGTGGGCGGGGTCGCATTGAGAGGCCCTCAAGTTGGTCATGAGGACGCCCGATACCCCCCTTCTCTTCACTGAGAAGTTCGCCCTGCCATACCTCCTTCCCGTTAAGTTGGGGAAGGAGAGGGCCACGGCCGCGTTGCCCTTTACCTTCACGTATACGAGGGGGAGCGAGGAGTTCTTGAGGTCGCCGGCGATAATGGGCGTGTACACCTCGACCTCCTCCACGGGCCCATTGAACCTATAAACTACTCTAGGCCATACGGCGTCCACGTCGATTATCTCCGCCTTGAGGTAGTGGGGCGGAGTCTCCACGTTTCTTCCCGGGTTGCCCTGCAGGAAGACGGGCTCGTCGCCGAGCACGACTAGGTGGAAGCCGCGGATCACCCTCATGGGGTTAGACCAGTCGTTGAACATGGCGGCCCTCTCGATGGTTAAATCAGCGTCTAGTGCGATGTAGCCAGCGCCGATGCCGCCCAGAGGAATGGCTTGCCCCGGCCTAGGCCTCATGCCGATCCGCGCGGCGAGCCTTATAATGGTTTTTTGTGTACTATCTTCCCTGGAAATCCACGACGGAGCCTCTACGGGGCGGGAATAGGTGGAACCAGCCGTCGTCCTTGACCCCGATCCCCGGCGCGTCCGGGACCTTTATCGATCCGCCCTCCACGGCGATAGGCTCAACGAAGGGCTCCTGGCGAGGCGGCGTCGGCGGTACCTCGACCATCGAGTCGTAGGGGAGCGTGGACACGAAATGGGCCGTGGTCAATATATTGACCCAGAGGGAGTGGGGGCGGCAGTGGGGGATCAAGAGCGCGCCCTCGGCCTCCGCTATCGCGGCCACCTTGGCCATCTTGGTGATGCCTCCGGCCTTGGCCAAATCCGGCTGGAGGATGGCTACTCCGCCCTCCTCCACGAGCTTCAGAAAGCCGTATATCGTGTACTCGTTCTCCCCGGCGGCTATGGGTATGGACACGCTCCTCGACAATCTGCCGAGGGCCTTGTAGTCCTCGGGGGGCCATATGGGCTCCTCGACCCACGAGATCTCGAACCTCTCGAGCTTGGGCAACACCCTCAACGCGCCCCTCAAGCTCAACGTCGCGTTGAGATCCACCATCAGCTCGAACCCGTAGCCCAGATCCTTCCTGACGGCCGCCACGCAGTCCAACACGTCCTCGCCGTGTTGGTGAAGCTTCACGGCCCCGAAGCCCCTGGCCAATGAGTACTCCACCGCCTTCTCCACGTCGCGGCAGTCCTTGTATCTTGCCAAGCTCGCGTAGGCCTTGACCCTATCTCTGAGCTTGCCCCCCAGCATTCTATGTAGGGGAACGCTCTGCCTCTTGGCGTTTAGGTCGTGGAGGGCGACGTCTATGCCTCCTATGACCGACTCCACTATGCCCGATCTCCCGATCGGGTAGAGCTTCCTCTCGAGGATCCGCCTGGCCGCATTCGGGGAGTCCTCGGCGCCGACTACATGCCGGCCGGCCTCCTCGACGAGCGCTAGATAGGGGGCGTGATCCGACGTGTTCACGAACACTTCGCCCACGCCGCATACGCCGTCCTCGGCGCATACCTTGACCAATAATTGTCTGCCCCAGGATTCGGCCCACAGAGCCTCAGGCTCCGTCTGGACGTAGGGAACAGATAGGGGTATGGCCTTAACCTCGGCTATGCGCATGGATCTTTGCGAATAAATCTTTAAAATTTAGAACGAAATTTTTTGTGATATGCTCTACGAGAAGGCATACAAGCGCATCTTGGAGGAGATAATAAAAGGTCGCTTGAAGCCGGGCACCCTCCTCAGGGAGGAGCACCTCTCGATATGGCTCGGCATGAGCCGCACGCCGATAAGGGAGGCCTTGGCGCGGCTCGAGAGGGACGGGCTGGTGGTCAAGAGGGGGAGGTCGTACGCCGTGGCTGTGCTGGGCGGGAAGGACATGGAGGAGCTCTACGAGGTGAGGATACCTCTGGAGGTTGCCGCGGCTAAGCTAGCCGCTCTGCGCGCCCCGGCTCAAGCGCTGGACAAGCTGAAGAAGGTCTTCAACGATATGTGGGAGGAGTGCAACAAGCGCTACCCGGACCCCTTCAAGCTAGTCGAGCTCGGAGGGAGCTTCCACGACGTAATAGCTGAGGCGACCGAGAACAAGTATCTACGCGACAACTTAAACAGCATAAGGCTGAGGCTGACGCCCGTGAGGCTACGGCTTTACCTCAGCGAATCTAGGAGGTTCCAGGAGATAGAGGAGCACAAGCAGATCCTCGAGGCGGTATCGTCGAGGAACCAGACGGATGCCGAATACTACATGGAGCTCCACGAGAGCAACGTATTGAAATACTTGAAGGGAGTTATTGGTTGATCACGCGCTTATATACAGCTTAGTCGGCGAGAACTCGTCGTGTTGGAGCACCTCAGCCGCCGTGAGCCTTCCCTCCATGACCCTAAACGCGTAGTCCAGGATCTTGCGGCCGGCCTCGTCCAGCGATATCTTGAACTTCAACAGATCGGAGATATCGACGTCTATGTGCTCCCTCATGGACGCCGCAGTCTTGGGATTCGCCGTGATCTTTATCACGGGCACTATGGGGTGGCCCACCACGTTCCCTTGCCCGGTGGTGAAGAAGTGCAACACGGAGCCCTTGGCGGCGGCCAGCGTTATGAACTCAGCCGCGGCCGACGAGGTATTGACGAAGCACAACCTGCCCTTGCCAGGCGGCAGAGGGTCTAGGTAGTCGAGCACGCAGGTTATGGGCTTTGTGCCCAGCTTCTGGATGTTGCCCATGGCCTTCTCCTCAATTGTCGAGATGCCTCCCTTTATGTTGCCCTCGGTGGGCTGGGACCCCAACATCTCCACACCCTCCGACTCTATCACCGAGACGTAGCTACGGTAGATCCTGTAGAACTTCTCCCTCAACTCGGGGTCGGGTATCCTCGAGGCGACTATATCCTCGGCGCCTGTCAGCTCAGACGTCTCGCCGAATAGGATCGTCGCGCCGGCGTCCACCAGCGCGTCCACGGCGACGCCCAGCGCCGGGTTCGAGGCGAGCCCAGACGTGGTGTCCGACTCGCCGCATTTTATCGAGGCTACCAACGTCGATACGTCCACCTCCGTCCTCTGCTTCTCGCTCGCCTCTTGGACCATCTTGGCCGCGATCCTCGCGGCTCTCTCTATTGTGGCCAGATCGCCTCTGCCCTCTATGGACAACGCCTCGACGGGCTTCCCAGATCTGGCGATCATGTCGGCCAGCTTGCTGGACCACGAGTCGTCTATGCCTATCACCACGGCGGCGGCCACGTTGGGGTTGGAGCCCGTCCCGGCCAGTATGTGGAACAAGAGGTCCAGGTCCCTGCCGAACTGCAACCTGCCGTATGGATGGGCGAGGGGCACGACGCCTCTGATCAGCTTGGCCACACCCAGGGCCGCCGTGTTGCTCAAATCGTCGACGGGTATCACGACCACGTGGTTCCTGATCCCGACTCTGCCGTCCTCTCTGATGTAGCCCTTGAACGTGCGCCGCATCATGATCTGGCGAAGCTCCACCTTATGCTCTTGAGGTTGTGGACGTGGACGTGTTCACCCCTCTTTATGTCCCTGGTGGCGACGCCTATGGGCACGCCGTATTTTATAACGCGCTCCCCCCTCTTTATATCGACTAACGCGATCTTGTGGCCCAGCGGTATGTCGTCGAGCGCCTGGACGCTGGGGCCCGGGCTCATGTCGGACACGTATATCCCGACCACGACGTCCCCCTTCTTTATGTCCTCTATGGCCACCCCCACGTTGTCGGCCTTGTGGTGTATCGCCACCTTCACCGACATAATTCTCGTTACTTATTACCAAAAATAAATTTTGTCATCATAATTTTTGTATACGAATATATACTTTACATATTACTATTTATAAGCCCGGGCGTTAGGTCATGGCATGAAGGTGCCCATAGGCCCCCTCTGGGTGGACTCCGACGATAGATCCCCCGTTGTGAACCCCGCCACCGAGGAGGTGGTCGACTACGTGCCCAACCTCCCTATAGACGTCGTGAGGCAGGCCATAGACGCCGCCCACGATGCGTTGGAGGCGCTCCAATCCATGACCATAGCGAGGAGGTCGAGGCTGTTGCTGAAAGTCGCCGAGATGATCAGGCAGAGCCAAGAGGATTTGGCCAAGACCATGTCTATGGAGATAGGGAGGCCGATCAAGAGCGCGCGCCTTGAAATAGAGAGGACGGCGATGATATTCGAGCTGGCGGCCTCCGAGGTGAGGAGGGCCTTGACCGGCGAGTTCGTGCCGCTGGAGATGTACGAGTGGCCCGCCGGCAACGAGGGGAGGATAGCGATAGTCAAGCGGGAGCCTCTGGGCGTCGTGGCGTCCATAACGCCGTTTAACTTCCCCGCCGCAAGCTTCGCCCACAAGGTCGCGCCCGCGCTGGCCGTGGGAAACGCGGTGGTCCATAAGCCGGCCCCCAACGCCCCCCTTACGCAGATCAAGCTAGCCGAGATAATACTCAAGGCGGGGTTCCCGCCGGGTAGCGTGAACGTGGTCACGGGGGATCCCGTCAAGATAGGCGAGGAGTTCGTGACGAACGACAAGGTGGCCATGATCACGTTCACCGGCTCCGACCGCACGGGCCTGGGGGTGATAGCGCCTAAGGCCGTGGCGCGGGGCAAAAGGCTCTTGATGGAGCTGGGAGGTAGCGACGCCGTGATAGTCCTCGAGGACGCCGACATGAAGAAGGCCGCGAGGGCGGCCGTGGTGGGCCGCTTCGACTACTCGGGCCAATACTGCAACGCCGCGAAGCGCCTAATAGTGAGGCGCGAGGCGTTGGACGAGTTCGCCAAGGCCTTAATCGACGAGTTCAACAAGCTGAAAGTCGGCGATCCCCTCGACGAGAGCACAGATATAGGGCCCCTCATATCGGCCGAGGCCGTGAGCTCCATGAGGGCTTTCCTCGAGGACGCTCTGTCTAAGGGCGGCGAGATATTGGCGCGGCTGGAGGTGCCGAGGAGGGGCTTCTACTTCCCTCCCACCATCGTGAAGCTGAGGGCCGATTCGAAGGCCAGGGCGTTGAGGGAGGAGGTCTTCGGGCCGATCCTGCCGCTCGTGGTGGTCGACAGCGACGAGGAGGCCGTGGAGGCGGCCAACGCCACCGACTACGGGCTCGACGCGTCTATATTCACGAGGGATTTCTCCAGGGCATACAAGCTAGCGTCGCGCATCAAGGCCGGCACTGTGATGATCAACGACACGACTAGGCTCAGGTGGGACGCGCTTCCATTTGGAGGGTTCAAGCGTAGCGCGATAGGACGCGAGGGGGTCTACCACACCATGTTGGCTATGACCGAGATCAAGGTCTTGGTATGGAGATTAGACTAGACGGCAAGGTGGCGCTCATAACGGGGGCGACGCGCGGCATAGGCGAGGCCGCGGCCCGGCTGTTCGCCCAGCTGGGCGCCAAGGTTATAGGCGTAGGGCTGGACGAGGAGAGGGGGAGGGAGCTGGAGTCCGCCGGCATAGTGTTCAGGAAGGTCGACTTGGCCAAGAGGGGAGAGGTCCTGGACTTCATCAAGTGGTACAAGGAGGAGGTTGGCGTCATCCACGTCCTCATAAACAACGCGTCTAGGAATTCTCGTAGATCCGTCTTGGAGACCGACTTGGACGAGTGGGACCAGATGCTCGAGCTGAACCTAACGGCGCCTTTTCTGCTGTCTAAGATGGCCGCTGAGATAATGATATCGAAGGGGATAAGGGGGAAGATAATAAACGTGGCCGCGATCCAAGCCCACTTCCCGCTGGAGAGGTCCTTCCCCTACGTGACCGTGAAGGGCGGGCTCATCGCCATGTCGAGATCCCTGGCCGTCGATCTGGGCCGCTACGGGATCCAAGTCCTCGTCGTGTCGCCGGGGCCGATATATAACAGGGGCGAGGAGGCCCCCGAGGATCTAGATAGGAGGGCCGCCACGTTGTTGGGGAGGATGGGGAGGATGAGGGAGGTGGCGTATCTGCTCGCGTTTCTGGCCTCGGACTACAACAGCTTCATGACGGGGAACGAGATAATCATAGACGGCGGGAGGATCATAAGCAGAAAGCCCGACCCGGAGGAGATAACCCGCGGCTTGTTGTGAGTCAACGCGAGCTCCTCCTGACGAGCAGAACCACGGCGGCCAGGAACGCGAGGTCCATCAAGATGACTATGACGTCCAGATAGAAGGAGGCGCCTTGGGCGTAGGGGAGGGCGAAAAGCGCCAAGAAAAGTATTATTAAGGCGAGGGCGTACCCCGCCCTGCCCTGCTCCGGCGTCATCTACGCACGCGCGGGTTCACTATCTCCTCGATCCCGTACGCCAGCTCCATCAATGCGACCATGTAGAGCGATATGAACAAGACGGGGAACACCAAGTACCACACGGCGTTGGTCCCGTAGACGGCGCCCAGCTGGAGGGCGTAGTTTATCATGGCGCCCCAGTCGTAGTTCTTGAAGGGCAGTAGCCCGAGGTAGTAGAGGCCCACCGCGGCGTAGATGGCCCCCTCGATATTCAGTATGAGGTTTATCCAAATATACGGCATCAGCGGCGGCATTATCTCGCGGAAGATTATGTAGCTGGTGCGTAGGCCGAGGACCTTGGCAGCCTCTACATACGGCATGTTCTTGAGGGCCAAGACTTGGGACCTCACCGCCCTAGCCAGACCGGTCCAGCCGGTGATGCTGAGTATGCCAGCCAATATGAACGGGTTCTCCGTCTTTATCATCGTCGCTATTATGACGACGAGCAACAAGCTGGGTATGGTCATCAAGATGTCTGTTATCCACATGAGGACCGCGTCGACCACCCTGCCTAGGTAGCCCGCCACCAAGCCCACGACGAGGCCTATGACGGTGGTGAACAAGCCGGCTAGGAAGCTGACCTCGAGCACAAACGGAGCGCCGTTGACTATGTCGACCAATATGCCCTGGCCCAACATGTCCGTGCCGAGCCAACGCGACGGCGGCCACGGTTGCGGCGGGAGCAGTATCTCAGAGGGGTTGGGGATAGACACGGGCTTGTAGGGCAACAAGATCGGCCCCACCGCGGCCATGACCGCGTAGGCCAGCACGACTATAAGGCCGAACCTAGCCGCCTTGTTGCGCCAGATCAGCCTCAGAGCGTTCCGAACTCCCTCTAGGCGCATCATCCCACCCTAACCCTGGGGTCTATCAGCGAATACGTTAAGTCCGCCACTATCATGCCCACGGCTATCGCCGTCACTATTATGAACAACACGCCCATGGCGACCATCCAATCGCTGTTAGTCAACGCGTTGACGTAGAGGCTCCCCACGCCCGGGTAGGAGAAGGTCTGCTCAACGAAGACGGACCCCGCGAAGGAGAACCCTATCGATATTATTAGGGAAGTGTAGAGGGGGAGCAAGGCGTTGCGGCCCACGTATCTGCTCCTTATATAGCGGGAGGGGAGCCCCCTCGCCTCGGCGTATGTGACGTAGTCCTCGCCCAACTGCGATATGACGTTGCCCCTCATGGCGAGGGCCCACCCGCCGAACGTGGCGAAGAACAGCGTGAAGATGGGCATCGCGGCGTGGCGCAAGACGCTCAACAAGAAGGGCAGGTTCAGCCCTGGCTTGACGTTTACGCCATATGCGCCGGCGGTGGGCACCACGTGGAGATAGAATCCGAAGACCATGAGGAACACGGCAGCATAGATATATATTGGAATAGCCCTTTTTACAGTTATAAATTGAGTTAATACTTGATCTGCTTTTTTCCCTCTATTGTAGGCCATCAACTGACCCAGATAGACGCCTACGAAGAAGTTGAGTATGTTAGCGGTCGCCACCACGAATAACGTCCACGGAAGCGCCGATCCTATCAAGACGGTGACTGGCTCTATATATATTAAGGAGACTCCCCAATTACCTCTTAAAATATTATAGATATACTTCAATACATTTATCACAGGATTGCCGTGAGGGAGGAAGGTCTCCAGATAGGCTATTATCTGCTCGTATTGTTGTTGCGACAGAGTACTTCCCAGTAAAGACCCCCTCATAGCAGCCAAGCCGCCGCTCTGGGTCGGCACCAGGCCCAGCTGATTGAGGAGATAATCTATGGGCTTCAGAGGGGAGAGCTCAAACAATAGATATGTCAACACTAATACAAAGAATATCGTAGAGAGTGCAATTCCAATTCTTCTAGCAAGATATTTCCAATTCATATAAGAAAAAATATTTTGTATTTATAAACTTACCTTCTGCGTAGGGCTAAGACGGCGACTACGATAATAATTATTACCAACACCGCTATCACGCCCCAGACCCACCCAGGCACTGCGGGCGCCGACACGGTGGCGGTCACTGTAGTTGGCACCGCGGTTGTCACTGTAGTCGTCGTCCCTGATACGACAGTAGTGACGACCGTGGTCGTGACGGCGGTGGGTGTAGTGGTTTGCGTCGTTGTCTGCATTGGCCGAGGCGCTACAGAGGTCACGATGCTCCACCAGAAGGGCCCCCCGATCTCGAGGGAAGGCGTCTCGGACCATACCCAGCTGTTGCTGGGCGGGAACTCCAAGTACTTATCGTTGTACCAGATCATGGCGGACGGAGTGTATAGGTGGATGAACCACGGGAAGTTGTTGGCCAGCCATGCGAATATCGCTATGCACTGGGAAACTGCGGTGAAGTTGCCCATCGCGCCGCTGGTGCATTGGCCCAGTATGGAGTTTCCGCCGAAGAGCATAACCTGGGTGCCGGCTGGTATCACAGTGCCGTTGGGCAGGCGCACCGGCACGGGCAACGTCACTACGCCGTTCCAATGAGTTATGTTTATCGGGTAGCCCTCGAAGTAGCCGTTGATGGGGAATAGGCCAGGCACGACAAGGGAGAAGCCCGGCGTCATGTAGCGGAACAACATGGCGTATTTGTCCCGATCGGTCGAGACGACCTTAGGCCAAGTCGCCTCGGGGAATATCTGTATCGATGTCTGGATGCCGAAGTTAGTCAGCTGATTCGCTATTGTGGATAACACGGCCATGGTCTGCGGATTGCTGGCATCGGCGGTGCTTATGTATATAACTAGCGTGAATGGCTTGCCGTCCGGCGTATACCACACGCCTCCAACCTTCTTGAAACCTACGGATTCTAGTAGCTGCGCCGCCTTAGTAGGATCGTAGGTATAGTTGATGAGCGGAAGACCTGTCTGTTTCCAGTACTGCTCCATTATGGCGCGGGCCTGTGGATTTATCTGTGGCGAGACTAATGTGTTCAACGGCGTAAAGGGCGGGTTGTAGGGTGGACCGGCGGCCTGCACTGCGGCGTTTATATCCATTGCGTAGATGAGGGCTTGCCTCACTTGGGTCAAGTTGATGTACGGCCACAGGAAGTTGAAGTAGAGGCCGTAACCCGGCGCGCCCACGGCGAGCGCGTAGTGGTTATTCGGATTCTGGAGTAGCTGGGACGTGATGCTCGGCGGGAAGGATCCCACGTAGACGCTCAGCTGGCCAGTCTGGAGGGCTGGTATGAGTTGCGCCGTAGACCCGAATTGGTATACAACTACATAGTCTATCTTAATCTTGTCGGCAGCCCAGTAGTAGGGGTTCTTGCACAAGACGTATTCAGCGGGCGTCACCTTGCAGACGTAGAACGGCCCATTCATAGGCGGCGGGAACGTGAACTGTGGCTTGTACTGCTTGAAATATTGGAACATCTGGCGGGCGAACGCCGTGCCGTTGTTTATCTCGCTCGGAGTGCCTATGCCGAAGTTTGCTGCATATAATATGTTCCAATACTTGGATATATTATCTACAAGGGGCTTCCAAATCTTGTAGTCTATGAACATGCCCAAGCCGCCGTTGCTTACTATGTAGAACGTTATGAGGTTGCTGTCATTTACGGGGAAGGTATTCGGGGGAACTAGTATGGAGCATGTATAATTATTTATGATCGTCACGTTGCCCAAGGCGTCAAAGAACAAGGCTTGTATCAGGTTTTGGGCCCATACATCCCAGCAGGTATACGGAGTCCCATCGCTCCAGCCGCTCTTCCTCAAATATATTGTGATGTTCACCCAGCCCGCTAGCGGGCCGCTGGTTATCCACTGGATAGTCCAGTTCTTCGCCAGATCGGGGATCCAAGTGCCGCTACTCATGTTGTAAAGGGCTAGATACGCATATGTCAATCCGTATTGCTTCCAGGACGGGCTGAAGACGTTGGGGTTGTAGCTCTCGTTTGACAGAAGCGGCTGGCTTGTTATAATGGCCGTATAGAGGGTGTTCTGGGGAGTCATCGGCGGTAGAGATTGGGCATATGCGTATGCGGCGAGCGCCGCTAGCGCTATCGCTATAATTGGAATCGTTTCTCTCAGCATACTAGTTTTTTCTCCTCTAAAATTTTAAATTTTTCCTTCATGATAATATAAATTATAAATTTGTATACATAAAAACGGTTAAAAAGGCATTGCATTAGTGAATTATTATGAAAGTGTCGGAGGTGGGCGCCTTGCCCTTAGATCTGCCGGGTAAGTTGGCGTGGAATCCCGGCGTGATCTTAGCGCCGAACCTCTTCGCGTTTCAGCTGTTGCCCGGCGAGAGGGGCGACTACGCCTTGTTGTACTCCTATGGGCACGTGGTGGCATTAGCCGACAACGTCCGCGAGATAAAGGTCAACGAGGACTACTCCAACATAACCGGCTCGCAGATAGTCGGAGGCGTCTACTTCTTCGGAGGCGGCGAGGTGGCCCAGTACAACGTGTGGTCCCCATGCGTCTACCCCACCGAGCTATGCGCTCCGTGGATAGCCGTATACGACGGCACTCTGCGCGTGATAAAGGTGCCGAGCGGCAGTTGCGGCAACATGAACTTGACGGGGGTCGCCTTCGACGGCAAGTACTTCTATGCAGTCGGCGGCGGCAACTACCCCGGGTACGGCCACGACGGATTGATCCATCTAACCGGAGTGGTCGTCTTGGATGAACACTATAGAATAAGGGGCTACGGGCTTGTGGACTTGATCGACACGGCCGGGAACAAGCTGGGCATGTATAGATCGGGCCCCAAGGTGTACCGCGACGGCTGGATATACACCTTGGCCTACGACGTGGAGAAGAAGGGCGTTCTCTACCTGGAGCGGTTCAAGTTCAAGAGGTCGCCGGATTTATGCCAGAGGACGCCCTCCATCAAGCCCGAGCTCGTATCGGTCGTAGCCGAGGACTTCGACGGAACTACTGTGCCGCTTTTGGCGGAGGACCTCTCCGTGGCGTATTGGGACGGCCGGTTCGTGAAATGGCGCGGGGAGAGGATAGCGGAGACTGTGGCGGCTCCCTACATAAGGATGTCGTCGGGCAAGATCTACGTGGCCTATAACGACGGCGATGAGTTCAGGGTCGAGAGCCCCGTCAAGTTCAGACATAAGGGGCAGGGCTTCGTGGACTGGACCGGCTCGGCCATAGTCTTCGAGGGGTTCTCCAAGGGCTCCAAGATATACTACGTCGACTTAAAGGGATAGAGGCCTCCTTATATCGGGCACCGACTTTATCAACAACTGCGTATACGGCGACGAGGGGTGCTTTATTATCTCCTCGAGATCCCCCTCCTCGACTATAACGCCCTTGTACATGACGACGGCCCTCCCCCCGCCGCCTTTATGGGCCAAGTAGCGGGCTACGGCGAGGTCGTGAGTTATGAAGACGAGGGCGAGCCCCATCTTCTTCTTCAACTCGGCTATCACGTCGAGGATGCTCACCCTGAGTGACGAGTCTATCATGGTGACCGGCTCATCTGCGACGATGAGCTTCGGGTTGACGGCCAGAGCCCTAGCTATGGCGACTCTCTGTCTCTGCCCTCCCGACAACTGGTGGGGGTACTTCCCGAGGAACAGCTCGGGCGGCCTTAAGCCCACCATGCTCAAGAGCTCCGCCGCTCTGGAGTCGACGTCGTGAACCCCCCAGCGCCTGAGCGGAGCGGCCAGTATCTCCCGCACGGTCATATAGGGGTCGATGCTAGAATAGGGGTCCTGGGGGACCCATTGAACGGACCTCCTGTACTCCTCGTAGTCCCTCCCCCTGAGCTTGTATATATCGCGTCCCCTAAACAACGCCAGCCCGGAGGTCGGGCGCTGGAGCCCCACGATGACCCTCCCCATCGTGGTCTTCCCGGAGCCGCTCTCTCCTATAACCAGCACGTTCTCGCCCTCGTCTACCTTCAAGGAGACTCCGTCCAGCGCCTTCACTACCCTCTTCTTCATGAAGCCGGCGCTCTCCTCGAAGTACACCTTGACGTCTTTGAGCTCAATTAGGGGCGCCATAGGTGGCAAGCGACCCTCCTGTTGTCTATCTGATGTAGGGCCGGCTCCTCACTCCTACAGACGTCCTTCACGTAGGGACAACGGGGCCAGAACGGGCATCCCGTTATCTTCTCCGCCATGCTGGGCGGCTCGCCCGGTATCGGCCTCACCGCGGATATGTCGGCGTAGAGCGATGGGGTCGACGATATAAGCGCCGAGACGTAGGGGTGTAACGGCTCGTTGACGACCTTCTCGGCGGGCCCCACCTCCACTATCTTCCCCGCGTACATCACAGCCACCTTATGCGCTATAGACGGTATCAGCGATATGTCGTGGGTTATGAAAATTATAGTTATCCCCAACTTCTTGTTTATATCCGATATCACCTTCAATATACCGGCTTGTGTGACCACGTCGAGGGCCGACGTGGGCTCGTCTAGGATCAGAAGAAGCGGCTCCAGAAGGAGCGAGAGCGCTATCAAGACCCTCTGCTTCATGCCTCCGGAGAGCTGGTGCGGATAGAGCCCCAGGACCCTCGAGGGGTCCAAGCCCGTCGCGGTCAGTAGCTCCGCGGCTCTCTTCTCCACCTCCCTCCGATCTACGAGGCCGTGATGTCTCGCGGTGTCCAGGAAGTGGTCGAGCACCCTCATGGTGGGGTTCAAGGCGTTTTGGCTCGCCTGGGGGACGAAGGCTATCTTACGCCATCGATACTCCTTGTCAAATATCGAGTCCTCTAGGGAGAGTATATCGACGCCGTCTAGATATATGCGGCCCGACTGCAGATAGGCGGGGGGCTTGAGCACCCTCATGATGGCGTGAGCCAAAGTGCTCTTGCCGGATCCGCTCTCGCCCACTAGGCCCACCACCTCGCCTCTGTCCACGTCTAGGTCGACTCCGCGCAACGCCGCTATCTCCAGCCCCGAGTCCGGTAGCTTGTACACGACTCTTAGATCCCTTATCTCTAGGAATGCCACGTAAGTTCGGCTAAATTCATTTAAGAATTTTCACTTTACGATCATACATATGCCTTGAGGTGAAGTTACGAATTTGTATACGATCAACTTGCCAGTATCGCCTTCTTCGCGTCTTCGCGGACCGGCAACTTGCCGGCCATCACCTTCATCTTGATTCTATAGATCTGGTACTTGTCCTCCGGGCTGTACTTAGGTGGGTGAGGCACCTCGAGAGGCCCTCCGCACCTAGGGCATACGTCCTTCCTGAGGGTATACGCGCCGCAACGGACGCAACGTCTAAGTAGGGACCTCATTGCTCTATCCGTTGTATCGAGGCCACTACCTTATACCTCTTGGCGGCCTCTTGGAGCGCCTGGGCGAGATCGTTGAAAGCAGATTCAAGCTGTTTGGGGAGCTTCCCGGTGAGATCTACCCTGTAGCGCGGCGGCCCGACGACGTATAGCTTAACCGCTATGTTGGGGTACTTCTTCTTGAGGGCGTCCTCGACGGCCTTCAGGACCTCGCGTATCTTATCCACGCCGTCCCCCTCTATGCTGACGGCCTTTATGATGCCCGATATCTTAACGTCGGGGAGCTCCACGTGTTGTCTCGCGATCTCCACTATGGCCTCCTCTAGGCGCTGCGGGAGCTTGAGGGGCTTCAACACCTCGGGCCCCGTCTTCACGACCTCCTCGAAGGCCTTGAGGGGATCCCCAAAGGCGTCCTCCAGAGCCCACAGCAACTTTAAGATCTCTTGCTGAGGGAGGCCGGCCTTAGACGCCGCGAGCTCCAACAGCTTATATGCCCTCAGCTCCCTCCTCCATTGGAACAACTTCTTCTCCTTGTCTTGCTCCCTCACCCTCCTGAGCGATACCTCGACGACCCTCATCTTGGGGTTGACCGACGTGACCCTGAAGACGGCCTTCTGGCCCTCCTTTATGTACTCCCTTATGCCGTGGAACCACGACTGGACTATCTCCTGCGTGGGGGCGAAGGCCTCGACCTCGTATTCGTCGAGGAATATATAGGCGCCGTGCTCCGCTATCTTCTTGACGGTACCTATTACGAACTCGCCCACGTCGGGAAGCTCCTTCCGAGCTAACCTCATGCCCGGCTTGCCTTGCCGAGTTATAAACTTTAGGTTATTTGGTATACGACGACCCAGCCATAGGGCTTAGAGACGTAGATGAGCTTGAGGTTAGGCGGCAACGCGACGGTGGAGAGATCTGTGCCGTTGAGGCCGGCTATCGGATAGCAGAAGCCAATAGAGGAGACCGTGCAGAGGGAGCCCATGATCACTT
>CAYFGI010000030.1:0-16418 GCA_964342785.1 uncultured Thermoproteaceae archaeon | reverse complement strand
TATCAGCTTTATAGAAAGTTGGAGGAGCTTATAGCGGGCACCGGCTTCTCGTCGGTGTCTGAGTTCGTGGTTTATGTGTTGAGGGAGGTCGTGGCGCTTAAGGAGCGCCGGGGGTCTGGGCCCGAGCTCACCGAGGAGGAGTTGAAAGAACTCGAGGAAAAGCTGAGGGCCTTGGGATACCTCTAGACGTGGTACAAAACGGCTAGTATCGCGGTCAACAAGGCGGATCTGGCGAGCTCCTGCCAGCCCATCTTGGATATCTCCCGCGCCGTTCTATACTTCACGTTCCTCACGGCGTTTAGAGCGAACTTAGCGGTGGGCTCCACGGCGGCTACGAGGAGCAAGGGCCTGACGGCCGCGGCGACAGCGACTGCTGGGATCCACGGGGCGAACGGAGCCAGGGGCGAGGTCTCCCGAAAGGCCAGCCTCGACTCGACGTAGTAGGCCGTCGCCACGTGGTAGCCCACGAAGAGGACATACACGGCGTAGTCGTAGAGCGAGACGGCGGGGCTTATCATGGCTCTCGCGAGCAGAAATATGGAGGACAACATAGCGGTGCCCATCACTACGCCCGGCACCGATCTGGCTAGTCCCCTCAACGCGAGCGCGGTATACGCGGCGAACATCGCCGCGGCTACTGCGAACGCTGTGGGGTTCCAGAGGCCCAGCGCAATCGCCGCGATGTAGGGGAGCAGGTTGAGGGCGATGAGCCCCCACGTCTTAGGCCTAGGCCTCAATATCGTGTTGAATATCGGGTCGAAGGTGGTTATATGCAACGCATAAGCGAGCACGGCGAGCGCGGCGCCCGCCGGCTCCACGGCCGGGGCGGCCCCGGCCAGCGCTAAAACAAGCGCGAAGGTCAGTATCCCCAAGACGCTCTTCTCCCTGGGAAGCATAAGATAACCGATATAACCGTTTATTTCGTTCCGCCCATGTTGGGAGGCTTGAGGGTCCACCTAAGGGAGGGGACCTGCATCCCGTCTAGATCCGGCAGGGAGTACGACCTCTGCGGCAGGGGCGCCCTCAAGGTGCTGGTCGAGGGGGACGCGTCGTCGGGCGTCGTCGGGGTCGAGGGACGCGCCGAGGAGGAATTCGCCGAGTGGCCCGTGGAGATATCGCTTGACGTGCGCCCCCAAGCCTTCGTGGCCGCCACCAACGCCTCGATATACGACGGGGCGTGGGCCTGCAACGAGGCGTACGTGGGCAGGGGGAGGCCCGAGGACTGCGCCGGGCTTCCCTCGAACTACCCGAAGAAGCCGTCTGTGGATCTCGACGTGTCCAAGTGGTGGCTCCAGCCTTGGGCCACCCCCTACTTCGGCGACGACTTCCCCGACCTCCTTCCGTTCACCATCGCGTTGTTGGC
This sequence comes from uncultured Thermoproteaceae archaeon, assembly GCA_964342785.1. GTDB lineage: Archaea > Thermoproteota > Thermoprotei > Thermoproteales > Thermoproteaceae > Thermoproteus. The sequence goes on along the minus strand of CAYFGI010000030.1, from coordinate 15,055 downwards.
CCAGCTGAAAGACGGCGGCTACCTGGCCCTCCTGGCCGCCTCGTCGCAGGACTTGAGCGGCTATCTATGGGAGGGCTGGACCCTGAGGGCCTACATGGGCGTTAAGTCGAGGACGATAACGCGCTCCTGGGTTCTAGCCTACGGGCTCTCCGCAGATCCCTACGAGGCGGTGAAGAGGGCTTGGGCCGCCCTCGCCGCGCGCGCCAACTTGAAGCTCAGGAAGGACAAGAGGAGGCCGCCCTTTCTGGACTACCTCGGCTGGTGTAGCTGGAACGCCTTCTTGACCGACGTCTCGGCCAGGGGCGTTCTAGACGTCGTGAGGCGGTTGAGGGAGAGGGGCTTGCCCATATCGTGGGTCCTCATAGACGACGGGTGGCAGAAGGAGCGCCGCGTGGAGCAGCCGTGTTGTATAAATAGGGTCATCACGTCGTTGTCGCCCGACGAGGCCAAGTTCCCCGGCGGCTTCGAGGAGGCCATCGGCGCGTTGAGGTCCCTGGGGATCAAGTGGGTGGGGCTGTGGCACACGCTCAACGTGCATTGGGGCGGCTTCGACGACGCCGTCGACGAGGCGTTTGGCCGCCTGGGTATCCCCTACGGGTCCGCCAAGGCGCCTCCCCCCGCCTTCCCCGAGGCCCTGCAACTATATAGAGGGCTCTACAATGCGCTGAAGGGCTTCGACTTCGTCAAGGTGGACAACCAATGCTCGTCCCGGCTCGCGGCCCGCCATGCCGGCGAGAAGGTCGGCAGAGCCGCCGGCGCGTTGCAGACGGCGCTTCAGCTAGCCGCCGAGGAGGCGGGGCTCGACGTGTTGAACTGCATGTCCATGAACCCCGAGAACTACAGCAATTACTTTTCGAGCAACATCATGAGGACGTCCAACGACTACATACCCTACTGGAGGGAGGGGGCGCGGCTACACGCGCTTTCAAACGCCTACAACTCGCTCTTCTTCTCCGAGCTCGTCTGGCCAGACTTCGATATGTTCTCGACCTACGACCCCTACGCCAAGCTCCACTTGGTGTTGAGGGTCTTCAGCGGGGGCCCGCTCTACATAACGGACAGAGATCCCGAGAGGACGGACGCGGATCTCTTGAAGATGGCCGTGTTGCCCAACGGCGAGGTCGTGAAGGTCGACTCGCCCGCCGTCCCGACCCGCGACGTGCTCTTCGAGAACCCCTATAGGGGCCGCAAGCTCTTGAAGCTCGCCTCGACCGTCAGAGGCAAGGCAGCCGTCGCCTTGTGCAACGTGTCGGACAGAAGGGTGGCCGACGGCTTGACGCCCGACGTCTTGCCCTTCCGCGCCCCCGCTGACGTGTACTATAAGGTCTTCGCCAGGGAAGGAGGCAGGACGTACGGCAGGATAGATATAGAACTGGAGCCCCTCGACTGCGAGGTCGTCGTGCTATCTAGACCCGGCCTCGTGGGCCTCGCCGAGTACATACTGCCCCCCTACCCTATCGTCGACGGAAAGCCTATAGCGCCGGGGACGCCCGTCGAGATCTCCTAACGTCGCTTGATGAGCCTCCATCCATCCGCCCCCTTCCGAAAACCAGACAACCCCAATTGAGAAAATTACTGCCAGCTCCCGCGGATCCCGACGTAGTCTGTAAGAAACAAGAGAAACCCGATAAAAATTAGGGAGATTTGGGGAAAATTAGGTTACTTGCTCTATTTCAGCTATAGCCTCCTCCTCGCTGGACTTGCTGAGTAGCCTCTTCAACGCCAGCGCTAAGCCGGCAGCGGAGACTCCTCCGGCCGCGGCAGCCGTATCGGTTATGGTTATCGGCACGCCGTTTATTATGGCCACTATAGGCGTCTTGACGACCACGGTCACGGTCTGGCTCGGGCCCGTAACGGCCAAGCTAGCGGTCGTGTGTACGCGGTTGCCCACGTTGACGGCAACGGTGTAGTTGCCCTCGAGGACTCCGTTGAAGAGCACCGAGCCGCTGCTATCGGTGGTCCCGCTGGCGGGGAAGCCGTTTATCGCCACCTGCGCGTTGGGTATAGGCTGGTTCAAGGCGCCCACGACGACCACCTTCACGTTGTATATGCCGAGCTGCACCACGTGTTGGCTGAAGTCGAGCGACTGCACCACGACGTCGGCGGCGGGAACGCCCTTATAGGCTATCTGCACCTCCACGGGCTCGGGCTTGTAGACATATACGCTCACGACGCCGTTTGATACAGCCACGTTGTATCCCTGCACGGCGGTGGCGGTTATGTCGCCGACGGCCCCTCCGAACTTGTTAGCCACGGTTATCGTCAGCGGGCTCCAGTTTATCATGAAGGTATACACGCCCGGCTCGGCCGTGTTGCCCTCCTGCACCACTATGTAGGCCTCGTGGCCGTCGGGGCTTATGGAGGCCATCCTGACGCCTCCGCCCCACACCAGCTGGACGTCCGTGGCGTTGGTTATCACCGCGTTGCCCGGCGTCTTTATGGAGACTATCTTAGCTAGAGGCGGCAGCTCCAGCACTATGGACGTCCAAACGCCGTCTTGCAGATCGGCTTGAGTCACGTTGACCAAGGCGCGGTCGGGCAACCAAGTCACTTGCGCCGGCTTGTACACTATGGGTATGTATATCACGTTGACCGGCGAGCTCATAGTTGAGGTCACCGTGAAGCTAGTTCCGTATACTATCGCTATGGTGTAGCTAAGCTGGGCCTGCCATAGAGGCGGTATCAAGTAGCTTATGGATCTTATCACGAAGCTCAACGTGTTGTTGTTAACTATGTCGACTAGGCCGCCCGATATAGAGATCTGTCCTTGCGACGGCTGACCCACTAAGTTGACGTTGCCCGTGTAGGCGAAGACCACGAAGCCCAGCAGCTGCCAGCCTTGCGGCACCCCTATCTGGGAGCCGCTTACGGTGAGCTGGGAGTTGGGGCCCACTGTGGCGGTTTGTTGAGATAAGCTCTTGACCAGCAGAGCGGGAGGCAAGGGGGATCCGCTGGTCACCAGTATCTTGTAGGTACCTGGCTGCGTCAACTCGACCACCTTGGGCTCCACCCTATACGCTGAGGCGGGCGTGCCGTCGGGCAACTCGACGGAGGCTATGACGTAGGGAGCAGTGGGATCGATCCTAACGGTGGCGCTCTCGCCGAAGCCCTGGGGCAGATTGCCGCTGGGTAGCTGGACCGTCAACACGGTGTTGTTGCTGAGCGGCACGTACTGATCTTGCACGAACTGGTACGTTATCTGGATCTGTACCTGTACGTTGGTGTTAGCCGTGTTTATCAACATGACCTTGCTGGCGTCGGGGCCCACGTACACGGCCTGTAGGAAGCCCTCTGCGTTGTAGGACTTGCTGAAGAAGCCGTTGGCAGCTACTTGTATCGACGGATAGACGCCTTGGAACTGTATGACCATGCCGCTGTAGGCGAAGCCGGAGCCGGGAGTCACGGCGGGCGGCGATATGGTGTAGGTACCGCCGGGGCCCAGCTGTACGTTTAGAGTTACCGTCTTGTACGCTAGGTATTGTATTTGTGCGTTGTAGGGGAACACTACGTTTATGGGCGCGGCTAGCGCGAAGGCTACCAGCCCCATCAACGCTATGGGCAGGAATTTTAGGCGCATGGATCTCCGACGCCATCATTTAATAAGACCTATGTGCATCTTCAACGAGTACAACCTATATATCAGAAAAATAATATCGCATTTGAACAACACCTTTTTATTGCCCCTTCACCCGGCGGAGGTACTGATCCCCGCCTTGCTCCCAGTCGTCGCGCCTCGGCGAGAAGGTATCCACGACAACTATGTCGGTCAGCGCCTTGACCTCGTGGGGAACCCCAGGCGGGATGTGGACGACCTCGCCAGCCGATACCTCCCGCGCCGAGTCGCCGACTATAAACAAGGCCCTCCCCTCGAGGAGCAAGCTTATCTGTTCGTTCTCGTGGCTGTGCATGGGCACCGTGCAGCCCGCCTTAATCCTGAACTGAGCCACGGTCAGATACCTCCCAGATATATACCGCCTCTCTATACACTCATTGAGCCTCTCGAAGGTCCAGACCATAACGATTTAGCCGCCGTTAAAATAGTATTTTCCTTACAACGAGGCCAGCTTAGCTAAGTACTCTAGGTTCGCGATCACCTCTTTCTCTAGCTCCTCTATCTCGGCATCCGTGAGGTGGGCGAAACGGCCTTGTATCTTGAGGAACTCCTTGAGCGGCTTCCTGCGCTTAGGATCGGAGGCCATCGTCGAGGTCGGCGGATTCAACCTCACCTTCCCGTGGTCGTATTCCCACAGCGGGAAGTAGCCGGTCTCCACGGCCAACCTAGCGACTTCCACCGTCCTCTCCTCGGGATAGCGCCAACCCGGCGGGCACGGGGCGAGGACGTGTAGGAAGGTCGGCCCCTCATCGGTGTATTCCAGCGCCGTTTTTAGCTTATTTGATAGATCGATTATATTGGATATGGAGGCCGTCGCGGCGTAGGGCGGGCGATGAGCGACGACTATGCCCATTATGTCCTTCTTGCGTTGGATCTTCCCCCTGATGGCCTTGCCCACAGGCGTCGTCGTCGTCCAAGCGTATTTCGGCGTGGAGCCGGAGCGCTGGATGCCCGTGTTCATATACGCCTCGTTGTCGTACAACACATACGTCACGTGGTGTCCCCTCTCGAGCATGCCGCTGAGGGCCTGTAGACCTATGTCGTAAGTCCCGCCGTCTCCGGCGATCACCATCACGTTGGTCTTCCCCGACCTCCACAGCCCCTTCTTCTCCAAGGTCCTTATAGCAGCGTCGATGCCCGAGGCGGCGGCCGCGGCGTTCTCGAAGGCCACATGTAGATAAGGCACCATCCACGCAGTCTCCGGGTATTGCGTCGTGGTCACCTCCATGCAGCCCGTGGCGTTCACCACTATGGTGTTGGGGCCTGCAACCTTAGTCAGCCAGCGCATGGCTATCGCAGGCCCGCAGCCGGCGCAAGCGCGGTGGCCCGAGGCGAACAGCTCCTCGACGGGGAGATCCCAGACGGCCTTATAGACGACCTTCATAGCCTCAGCCCCATGTACACCACTTTATTCCTTTCCCCGTCTTTTAGCATATCGAATATCTTCACGAAGTCCTCCACGTACATGGAGCGCTGGCCCACGCCGTGGATGATCGAGAGGCCCGGCGTGTCTATTCCCCTCATCCATAGGGCCGCGGCAACCTCCGTGAACACGGGCCCTCCGGCGGGTCCGCCGAACGCGATGGCTCTGTCCACGACGGCGAAGGCCTTGACGCCGGCGAGAAGCTTAGCTAGATAATCGGCCGGGAACGGTCTGAACACCCTCAGCCTTATGGCGCCTGCCCTCACCCCCCTCTCTCTAGCCATATCGACTGCCTCGCGGGCGTTGCCGAAGGAGGCGCCTCCGTAGGCCACGATGGCGTAATCGGCGTCTTCCATCTTGTAGGTCTGCACTATGCCGTAGCTCCTGCCGAACGTCCTCCCGTATTCTTGATCGACTTCTTCTATCACTTTAAGCGAGCTCTGCAGAGCTTCCTGCACTTGGTATTTTATCTCGTAGTAGTAGTCGGGCATGGCGAAGGCGCCCATGGTTATGGGCTTCTCGGGCCTTAACACGTTGGGCCGATCCTTCCTGGGCAGGAACCTCCTCACCTCGCCCTCGTCGTTGAGCTCCACGGGCTCGGTCGTGTGGCTCATGAGGAACCCGTCGTAAGCCACCATGGCCGGGAGCAAGACGGTCTCGGCCACCTTGTAGGCTTGGATTATCGTGTCGTATACCTCCTGGGCCGAGGAAGCTATGTAAGTTATCCAGCCGGTATCTCTCGTGTTCATGACGTCGCTGTAATCGCCGTGTATGCTTATGGGGGCGGAGAGCGCGCGGGCCGGCACGGCCATCACCACGGGCAGGCGGAGGCCGGAGGCTATGTGGAGGACTTCGTGCATCAACTCCAGCCCCTGGCTGCTGGTCGCCGTGAAGACCCTTGCTCCAGCCGCGGCGGCTCCCACCACGGCGGACATGGCGGAATGCTCCGACTCGACGTGTATAAGCTCGGCGTTTAGCTCGCCGTCGTCTACGAACTCGGCTATTTTCTCCACTATCGTGGTTTGCGGCGTTATGGGGTAGACCGCAACCACGTCCACGTCTGCTGCCTTAACGGCGTACGCCGCTGCGTAGTTGCTCGTAAGGGCTAATATGGTCCTGGCCTTCTGGAGGGTCGCCTCGACCGTCATGCCTCCGGCACCATCTCAATTGCCTTCGTGGGGCATTCGTGGGCACATATGCCGCAACCCTTGCAATAAGTATAATCTATCTCATACTTATACTGATATTTCTTGCCTTTCACAAGGAATTCGCCCTTCACCTCCTTTATGGTGCCCTCTGGGCAATACATCCAACAGATTCTGCATCTAATGCATCTATCGTCGTGTAGCACAGGCTTTAAGCTACGCCAGCCCCCAGTTAAGTTCTTACGCGAGGATCCCGGCTCCGTTATGATGCCTCCTATCGGTATCTCGTGTACTTTAGGGAGGCTCATAGCTCCTTGGTCTGATCGAATGCTATTTTAACCAATTGCGCGTTGAGTTCGTAGACCCTGCCCGAGAAGTATTTACCCAAGGCGGCTAAGGCTGACTCAAGGCGGACCACCCCGGTGGCTTTTACGACGGCTCCGATCATGGCTGTGTTCACTATGGCTTTCCCCAGCACCTTGAGGGCTAGGGAGGTGGCGTCGACGTAGTAGGTCTTGACCGGCGCCTTGTATGCTCCGTTCACCACCAAGATGCCGTTCGGCTTAAGCCCGTCGAGAGGGTTCTCGGAGGCGAAAAGGGATTGATCTCCCACCACCACCACATCGGGCTCGACGACGGGCTCGCGTTTGTATATAGGCTTGTCGTCTATGCGCAGATACGCCTTGACGGGCGCGCCCCTCCTCTCGGGTCCGAACTCGGGGAACGCTTGCGCGTATTTGCCCTCCATGATCGCGGCGGTCGCCAGGACTTGCGAGGCGGTCACCATGCCCTGGCCGCCGCGACCGTGGAATCTTATCTCGATCACGTCGTTATGATGCCATCGTAATAAATACTTATCCATCCTTTACAAATACGTCTGAAAACGAAATATTAGTCGACTAAAAATCGATCTCGAGGAGATCCCCTGCGCCGAGCGAGGCCGCCTCCTCCAGCTCCACGACGGCATCGCCGGAGAACCGCGCGGGGGCTCCGTTTATCCTCACGGCCTTGGGCCTCCCCGGCAGTTCGAGCGCCTTCAGCTCTAGGGAGCCGTGCAACATCCTGACGGCCATCCTCCGCCCGTCCCACTCCACGACGCCCCAGCTGCCGTTTACGGCGAATATCCACTTGAGCGGCGTCGCGGCGGGCCTCAGCGTTAGCCGCTTCTCGAAGCCGTCGTATCTCAGCCCAAGGGCTCCCATCACGACCAGCCACGACGAGAGCGGGCGCATGTAGTGCGTGCCCCACTCTATGTGGTTCCAGTAGTGCCCGACGCGCTCATAGCGGTCGTGGATCGACCTCAACACGGCGAGGGCCTCCTCGACGAGCCCCTCGTACAACATATGGCCGGCCACCGCGAACTCCACGCCGGTCCACGGGGTGTCCATCTGCCAAGTGGGCAGGTAGGGGCCCCTCGTGAAGTTCCTGTAGGTCGTGGGCCCGACGAAGGAGGGCCTCCCGCCGTCGGGATATACGCCGTTTATAAGACCCTCGTCGGGGGCTAGGTTGTACTTGGCCACGGCCTTAAGCGCCGAGATCGCCCTCGACCTATCCGTTAGATAGCCGAGGCCGGCCACGTGGGCCAGCAGCTGCCCGAACAACTGCGCCGCCATGGAGGCCTTGTCCCTCTCGCCCGTAACGGGGTCCCACCACAAGTCGAAGTACTCGCCGTTCCACAACCTCTCCAGCCCCTCCAAGGCCCTCCTCAGAAGCGGCTCGTACTTCCCCCGATCCGCGTCCAGCCTGGAGGCGCCCTCCGCCATGGCCTTCAGGGCGGCGGCCCAGAGGAACGCGACGTACGCGGAGACCCCGTAGAAGGCCCAGGTGTCGAACGTCTGGAACCCCGTGGGGAGGGGCCTCTGGCCCACCAGCTGCAGGGCGGCGTTTGCCGCTTGGCTGGCCGCCCCCTCGAAGAGCGATCTGGCGGCCCTCATCCACTCGAAGCCGGCCGGAGTGTTGTGGTAGGGCAAGCCGTCTACGCTTTGGGCCCTCGCCACGCTCTCTATGGCGCCGTCCATGACCTCCCACAAGTTCCTGAGCAACGCCAAGTTGCCCGTCCATTTAGCCGTGATATACGCCATCAAGACGTATTTGGGCATTAGGTCCACCATGTGGTACGCGTCGACGCCCTTGATGGACTTATCCATGAAGTGGGCTATCCGGCCCGCCGGGTCCTTCCCGGTCCTCTCCACTATCTCCGCCACGGTTGCCGCCAGCCTCGGCCAGTCTAAAGACAACGACGGGTCGCGGGCTAAGGCCTTCTCGAACTCCTGCCTGTTTTCAGGTATCGAGAGCGCGTAGGCCACCCACTCCGGGGTCCCCCTCCTCAAGGCGAAGGCGGCGTGTTGCACCAAGTATTTAGCCGCGAGCTCGGGGAAGAGCGACACCAACGTGGGCATGACGTAGGTGATCACGTCCGTGGTGTTGAAGGCGTTCCTCTCGGGCCCTCCGTAGTACTTATCGCCGAGCGCCTCCCATAGGGCGAACCTGCCGTCCTTGGTCAACCACGATATTTTGACCAAGCTGGTCAGCTGCGAGGCCACGAGGTCCGCGACCCATCTCTCCAGCCCCTCCACGCCGTATAGGGCGTCGTGGAACTTCACGGTCTCGCCGTATAGGTAGTCGAGGTTCTTCAAGACGTATTGGGCCACGGCCTCCGCATCGCCGAAGAAGTTCTCGTAGTAGTGGCCGAGCCTCTCGCCGAATTGGTCGAGGTGGTTGGGGAAGTGCCAAGCCAACACGAATATCGCCTCCTTAGCCTCGCCCGGCCCCAGTGTCATGGGCACAGCGGCCACGACCCAAAGCCCCGAGCCCTCCGCGGCAGACGAGCCCTCGACCCTCCCCTCCCTCCTGAACTGTATCCAGGCCTTCAACATTTCCGCGGCCTCGTCGTATCTCTGGAACCCGTACTCGGCGTAGCCCGGCGCTCTGACGACCACAGCGCGCGCCCCCTCGCCCCTGAAGGCCAAGGCCATGGAGCCTCCGTACAACGGGCTGTCCGGCGCCAGCCCCCTCCCCTCGAATATCGCCACCTCGCCCGCGGCCTTCGCGACGGCCCTCTCGAAGGGGGATCTGAGGGAGGCCCAGACCGACGCCTCGAGCGCTCTGTCGGCCTTATTCCTCACCCTCACCTTTATTATGACGGCCGGTATCGAGGAGTTCTTGAGATCCCCCGGTATGAAGGGCGATAGGAACTCCGCCTCTACCTCGACGGGCAAATCGTCTAGGTACTTGAGCCTTGCGAGGGGAGGCTCGCCGTGGAACTCTATCTGCCTAACCGGCTTGAGCCACGGCGCCTTGTACGGATCGCCCCCCAGCATGTAGCCGGCCGATTGCAGTTGACGTATCCATATCCGCTCGCTGTCTTTCACCCTGATCGCTAGGAGGAATCCCTTCTCGTCAAGCGGATAATAGTTGCGATATCGCTCTAGGGTCGTCCAGGGGCCGTTGTTGAATATAAGCCAGTCGTGTAGAAGCCCGTCGGCTCTTATCTCGACTGAGCCGGCCCCTATTCCGCCAAGTGCTACGCCAGACGACGTATAATTCGAGTAGACGTATTTCATAACTGAATAAAATAACTATATTTTAAAAATATCTCAGCACTACTTGGGTGTAGTTCAGTATGCAGTGATACCTATCAGTTTATCCAACGCCTCCTTGTAGCGGCGCCACCACTCCATATAGGCGTCGTATGAGTCGAACCTCCAGTCCTTGGCGCCCAGCTCCCTGGCCATTGTCGACACCACGTCCATGGCCCTTTTGCTCTCCCAAGGCCTTGGATCCGCCCCGGCCTTTATGGAGTACTCGGCGAATTTCCTATAGACGCTTCTGTCCATGGCGGTGCCGGTGAGCTTGAAGAGATCCTCCAGGATGGGCTCGGCCCATCCCCTATGGAATCTACAGATCCCCGCGTCTTCAACTAGGGCTTCCATGACCGCTCTATCGTAGGCCGTCTTGGCGAACTCCTCGGGCGGCATGAAGGTAGGGTTGTAGTTGGTCCAGTACTTGCCTTGGACGTACATGGGGGCGACCATGCCGGGAGCCCAGTAGAAGTTGGGGGTCATGTAGCCCTCCTCGCCGTACGCCACGAAGACCACGAGATCTCTGAACCTAACCCCGGCCTTGGCCACGCGGTCGGCGTATTTCTCCTCCAGCGCCTTAGCCGCCCTCCTTATCCCCAGCTTGGACACCAGCTCCACCGCCTCGCCGCCTCCCTCCACGTAGGCCTTCAGGAGCTCGCCGGCGAGTTTGGCGTTCCTCTTGGAGTCTACCTCGGGCTGGAACCTCTGGGGTTCGAAGGCCGGCACGTCGCTTATGCCGACCTCGCCCGGCTTCAGCAGCCCTTGGTAGACGGCGTCGAAGAGCCAAGCCACCACGTGTCCCGTCTCTATCGCGTCTAGGCCATAGGCGTCTATCTCGTCCACCAGCTTGACGGAGTCCTCGAAGGTGTAGACGCCTATGAATGGGCCCATGGCGTGGAACGGCTCGTAGTCGACCTTCTTGCCCTGCCAGACCTTCTTGCAGGTGACGGGGCAAGGCTCGCCGCAGTTGTACCAGGACCTCGCCTTCTCGAAGACCAGCTCGTTGAAGGGCTTCCAGAACAGCTTCAATAAGGCGTCCACGTGGCGGATCCTCTCCTCCCTATCCATATATATCGATTTATAGCCGAAGAGGGGCACCAGATCCCTGTAGTGGACGTAGTTCACGCCGAAGGTGCCGCCCGTGCCGAGGCTCGGGTCGAATCTGTACTTAACGGTCTTCTCCTGAAGGGCGTCTAGATAGCCCTTCTTCAGCTTGACCTTGGCTATTTCGTCTATCTTGTGTATATCCGCCACGGCTTGGAATCTAGCCTTGGCCTTGCCGCCCGCTATTATCGCCGCCAGGTTATGCCCTTGAGCCGCCGCGGTGCCCGGCCCGCCCCTAGCCGCGAAGTCCTCGGCGCCTTTGGCCAACTCGCCCTTTGGCGTCACGTCTATGGAGGCCAGAGCTCCGTTGTAGGTGCGCCACGCCGCAGGGCCCACTACGATGGCCCGCGCGTTGTTCTTGACGAAGAAGTCCCTATAGGCGTCGTGGAGGTACTTCGTGAAGGCGTAGACGCCCCTTAGGCCCTGGTACTCGTAGACGAGCTTGACCGGCTCTATCTTGACGCCGTCTTGAGACGCCAAGATGACGACGGGCTCCGGGGCCCTTCCCGTGATCACGTAGGCGTCTATCCCCGCCCCCATCATCTTGTAGGCGGCTCCCCCCAACGCGCTCGCGTGTAGGCCCCGGGTCATGGGGCTTCGGAAGACCGCTATGATTCTGTGGACGCCGATGAGGCGGCCTCCCACGAACCTCCCCATGCCTATCACCAGAGGCGATTGAGGCGAGAGGGGGTCGAGGCGCCAGCTCTCCGCCTCTTCGTGTATCTTGAGGCCGAGGCTCACGGGGCCTTGGGCCTCCACCTCCTTCAACTCGGCGGCTCCCCTTTCGAGGTCCACGAAGGCGACACGCATGGGTATAGCAGAGTACTACTTTCTAACCTTTTTGGTCTACTCAATAATAATGATAAAACTTATTATGGGTTGTTATAAGCCCCTCATGGAGGTGAAGAACGTCATGAGCGACCGCGTGGTGTACTGCACCACGCGGGATACCATAAGGTGCGCCGTCTCGAAGATGTACGCCTACAACATCGGCGCGGTGCTTGTGGTGGACGACGTGGGGACCCCCGTGGGGATATTCACCGAGAGGGACCTCGTGAGAGTCGTCGCCGAGGGGATAAGCTTGGACACCCCGTTGGCCAAGCTGGCGCAGAAGGAGTTGATCAAGGCGGCTCCCAACGAGTCCATCCTGATGGCGGCCCAGAAGATGATAGAGCACAACGTTAGGCATATCCCCGTGGTGGAGGGGAACAGAGCCGTCGGTATGTTGAGCATACGCGATGCGTTGAGGAGCTTAATAACGCTCGAGGCGGCCTATCCCTAGCTTTTTTAACCGGCATTTTTCCCCTCCACGTGAAGGAGCTTCTGGCCAAGAAGGCCGCGGAGTTCGTCAGAGATGGATACGTGGTGGGCCTCGGCTCGGGCTCGACGGCTAAGGCATTCATAGAGGAGCTCGCAAAGGTGGTGAGGGAGCGGGGCATCGAGGTGACCCTCGTGGCCACCAGCGCTGACAGCGAGATGAAGGCCGCGGAGGTGGGCCTCGGGCGCTTCCTGGCGCCCATGTGGGCCGTCGATAGGATAGATCTGGCGGTCGACGGGGCTGACGAGGTGACCAAGGATAGGCTGTTCATAAAGGGGGGAGGCGGCGCCTTGGTCCGCGAGAAGATAGTAGACTACCGCGCCTCCGAGCTCGTCATAATCGCCGAGTCGCACAAGCTCGTCGAGAGGGCGCCCTCGAGGCACCCCATCCCCGTCGAGGTGATCCCCGTCGCGTGGCGGCTCGTGGCCAAGGACTTGGAGAGGAGGTGGGGCGGCCGGGCTGAGCTCAGGACGTGTAAATGCGGCGGGAAGCTCGGCCCCCTGGTGACCGATAACGGCAACTACGTGCTGGACTGGACCCCGCCCGGCCCGGCTTATCCGGAGCTGGAGGACGAGATAAAGGCGATACCCGGCGTGGTGGACAACGGCATATTCGCGAAGCGGAGAGACGCCGTGGTTTTGCTTGCCGACGAGCGCGGCGTCTTCGCCCTTTAGCCGCCTTTCTGCTCTACGGACGCCTCGAGGGCCCGGCCGCCGATCGCGCGAATGCGCTACATCTAGACGTATCGCTCCACGGCTAGCCTAACCACCGGGTCCGGGATCGCGTAGAGGTTGTCCCTCTTCTCCAGAAGCCCCGTCTTCTCCAGCCGGTGGAGCAGATCCGCGAGGTTGCGGTCGTCCACCTCGGCGCCCTCCTGCGCCTCCAGGACCCTCTTGATCTCAGACCACCTCATCGGCCTCGCGGCCACGGCCTTTAGGATGGCCCTATATCTGGGCTCACCCCGCGACTTCGCCAAGAACTTCGATATCTCCGCGGCCTCTTGTCTGGCCGCGGCGTCGAGAATGGACTCGAGGGTCCCCGACCTCATCACCTTGGACCAGCCGTAGTAGGTGAGCCAGCCTATTATCCCGTCGAGGGCCTCCACGGCTTCCTCCAGCTCCCGCTGGTCGGCGTCGACGCCCGCCTGTCGGAAGCCCCTCTTCAAGAAGTCCAGGGCCTCGTCGCGGCTGAGCCGTCTCATTTTCACCTCGAGCATCGCCCTGCCGTATAGGGGGGACTGGGGGCGCTCGAGCTTAAGCACATCGTAGACGAGCCCCACCTGCGAGCCCGTTATAAACACCACGATGTTGCGCAGGTTGTCGTATATGTAGGCCAGCAAGCGGGGGAGGTCCACGCCGATGCCCCTCAGCTCCTGCACCTCGTCTATCGCCAAGGCCAGCCTCCTGCCGGCCCTACCCATCGCATCGTCGAGGACATCCAACAGCGAGATCAAATCGGCCCTCTCTCTGCCCCAGCTGAGCGCTACGGCTACGGGGCTGAGGCTTATGCTCACGCCCCTCACACTCCTCAAGGCCTCCGCCAGCCTATCCCTCAGCGGCGCCTCCCTCCTCAGAAACTCGGCCAGCGCCCTCCCCACCTCCTCCATAAGCCCCCTCGTCGTGGCTCGTCCAGTCGCCACGGCAACGCGCCTGGCGTCGATGTATACGTGCGGTATCGAGAAGCCGTTGAGGAAGCTCCTCAGAAGGCTGGACTTCCCCATCCTCCTAAGCCCCAGCACCGCCACAATTCTCCCGCCCTCATATCCCCTCCTCAGCTCCTCAAGCTCCCTCTCGAAGTCGTAGAGCTCCTCGAGCGATTCCTTGGGCTCCAACCTAAATAGAGCTGGTACTACCACCAGTAACTGGTGGTACCACCAGTTAAAAAGCTACACGAGACTCAGGTAGGCGGCGCCCTTGCGCAGAACCCGCCACTGCGACGCCTCATGCGCCCCGATTTGCGAATACCGGATCAGCCGACCCGTTGCCTACGAATCCCTTCGACGCGGGCGCGCATCGCCCGACGGGGGCGCGATTGTGCCGATGCGTCCCTCAGATCGGGCTCAAAACGCGCCAGGGGGCGGTGCGTTCAGTTCCCCTCGCAGGTGCCGATCAGAAACTATCAGATCGGGCGCGCGGCGAGTATCAGCCGATCTCCTCCGCGCCGCAGACCTTCGCGTATAGATCCACGTCCGAGTTCGTCAACTCCATCAGCCTCTTCGCAAGCCAGCAGAAGTCCGCCCCCGCGGACTCCCGATCCGGGTACATGGACATCACCCCCTCCGGATCGGGCCCGTTGTATCGGTACTGGTGCAGGGCCACGCGCCCCTCCTTCTCGAGCCCCAAAATCGCCGAGATCTTCGCCATGACCCTCGTGGGCATGTAGGCGATTAACTTGTCCACGTCCTTGAAGCGAGAGGCCAGCTCCTCTCTCCTCCCGCCGGCCGCCGCCGCGAGGTAGGACTTATATGCTTGAAACAGCTTCCCGGCCGCGTTTCTCGTATATCCCTCCTCCATGAGGATTAGGGCTAGCCGTAGCTCCACGACTGCCTCCGCGAGCCTCGCCTCGATGTACTTCTGTAGGTTTCTCCAAGGTTTTTCCAAAACCACGTCCACGAAGGTTTCCACCGACCAGCATATATCGTTTATCGGCCGCCCCCGCCGGGAGCTCTATCCCGATCAGCGCGGTTGAGTACGCCTATTGGCCGACTCGAAAGCTTTTATTCCTCCGCGCGGTTTTGTCCATGGCCTTGACCATATCGCCGCCGGTGGCTGAGGTCTTGAGGAGGGCCGCCGGGGATCGAGACGTGGAGGAGTTTCTGCTGGAGCTTCTGGCCGAGAGGCTGGATCCGCCCCAGCGGGTTGAGATCTACCT
>CAYFGI010000029.1:0-16931 GCA_964342785.1 uncultured Thermoproteaceae archaeon | reverse complement strand
CAAGAAGACCGAGCAACACAAGGCGGCGGTCGTGGGAGACACCGTGGGCGATCCCTTCAAAGACACGTCTGGCCCATCCCTAAACCCGCTGATAAAGGTGCTCAACACGTTGTCCGTAGTCTTCGCATTCGCCATAGTGCTGGCCAATGTATATATGGGAATAGCGTTGACGGGCCTCCTGCCGTTTTGAGCTTAAGGGAAAGACTAAAAAGCCTTTTCTCTTTTGGATTAAGTGTAGATGTATCCTCCAGAGAGCGAAGAGGGGAATATAGAGTACAAATTGCTCATTAAAGACGTCGATCTGGACCATCTCGCCGGCCAGATGAAGAGGAGGCTCGTGGAGGGAGGGGGAGAGGCGCTTTACATAATAGGCGTATCGGACGACGGTAGGCCGCTCGGGCTCGGGGAGGAGGAGCTAGAGGAGGCGCTGGCCGCGATAAGGAGAGCCGCGGAGAGGATAAACGCCGTGGCTTATTTGGTGAGGCTGGGCGACGGCGTGAGGGGCAAGGTGGCGGAGGTGCTGATAAGGAACAAGGCGGGCGAGGACAAGCCGCCTCCTGTAATTCACGTGGTGGCCATAGGAAACGTCGACGCCGGCAAGTCGACGCTGGTGGGGGTCCTCGTGACGGGCCGCCTCGACGACGGGAGAGGAAGCGCGAGGGCATACGCGGCGCGTTTCAAACACGAGGTGTTGACGGGCAGGACGTCGGCCGTGTCGACGCGCCTCCTGGGCTTCAGAGGCTACGAGGTGGTCAACGCGGATTTGCCCGACCCCCTCGACGAAGCCGCCGTTTATCTCAACTCCGATAAGGCCGTCTTGTTCATAGACGTAGGGGGCCACGAGGGCTACCTCCGGACGTCTCTAAGGGGCATCTTGGGGAGCGCGCCGGATTACGGCATGCTCGTGGTGGCTGCGAACTCCGGAGTGCAGAAGATGACCAAGGAGCATCTAGCCGTGGCGGTGGCCATGAACGTGCCCGTGTTTGTCGTCATCACCAGGATCGACATAACCCCCAGGGAGGTGCTCGAGAGGACGATAGAGGACGTGTCGAACCTCCTCAAGACGCCGGGCGTGAGCAAGGTCCCATATGTCGTGAGGAGCGATGCCGACGTGGTCGTGGCGGCGAAGAGCATACCGGTCGGCCGCATAGCGCCCATATTTCTAGTCTCCAACGTCACGGGCGAGGGCCTCGATAAGCTGAGGCTCTTCCTCTCGTTGTTGCCGAAAAGGTTGCGTTGGCCGAACGACGGCAAGCCCGTCCTCTACATATCGGAGGTATACAAGGTAAAGGGGGTCGGCACCGTGGTGGGAGGGTTGCTCGAAGGGGGGAGACTCGCCGTGGGCCAGAGGGCGCTCGTGGGCCCCCTAGACGACGGCAGCTGGAAGCCCATCAGGGTTAAATCGATACAAGTCAACAGGGTGCCGGTCGGCACCGCCAGCGCGGGCCAGTACATAACTGTGGCCATAGAGGGGTTCGACGAAGTGCGCAAGGGCATGGCGCTAGCCCTAGAGCCCCTCAAATCCGCCGTGAAGATAAGAGCCGACGTGATAGTACTGAGGCACCCCACGGCGATAAGGCCGGGCTTCACCGGCGTCCTCCATGTGAAGTCCATAAGGGCCCCCGCAACGATAACTTGGATAGACAAGGGCGTCCTCATGATGGGCGATATGGGCAAGGTGGAGCTCAGCCTATCGAGGCCTTGGGCCGTGCCCTACGGCGAGAGGTTCATATTTAGGAACGGCCCCACGAGAATACTGGGCAAAATAAGCCAACTGTATTAAAGGGGTAATCACTGAAGGCGGTGCTCATACCTCCGCCGCTTTGCAGAGTCGTTAAGTGCGACGACTTGGAGTACATGACGTTCGACGAGGCGCTTAGGGAGCTGAGGAGGACCGACGAGGTGGAGGTCCTGAGGCCAAATGTATTCGCGGTGAGGTACGACTTCAAGAGGATAACCCCCTCTATGATAAACGACTACGAGTACTGCCCCCGTTTGCTGTGGCTACAAGCAAGGCTGGGGAAGAAGCTGTTGACGCGCAAGTCGCTGGTGGCTTTAGTCAAGGGGCGTCTTCTCCACGAGAGGTACGAGAGGGCTGTGTCGATGAGGGAGGACGTCTTGACCGAATACAAGATAGAGATAGGCGACATGGTCGGTGTCGTCGACTTGGTCTTCAGGCGCGGCCGCTCGCTGATACCCGTCGAGGTGAAGAGCGGAATGGTTTCACGTGAATCTCATGTGAAGCAACTTCAGATATACATAGAATTATTGAAGTCGAATTTTGGATATCTTGTTTATAGAAATAAAGTAGAAAGAGTTGAATATAAGGAAAATGCCATGGATATTCTCAGCGAGATAAAGAGGGTCTTGGAAAGCCAAGAGCCTCCGCCTGTTAGCGATAAACTCTGCAGAAGTTGTCCGTTCAGATTTATATGTAATATATATTCTAAATAGCACTATATTTTTAAAAATAAAATAAAATGGATACTTTAATAATAAAAATAAAATCGTTGGTAAAAACTAAAGAAAAAAGAAATCTATAAAAAGACTGGGTTTTGCATTAGATATGTTCCCTGCATATGAAGAATACTTGGATATGCCGTGGTATACGCCGTATGTTGTCTACTCTTTAGCTTTTATCTCGGCTATATCGTTGCTCTACTTTACGCATAGATTATTAAGAGAAATAGGAGGGCTATCTTTTATTATAAAAGCATTATTCAAGAAAAAATCATATAAATTTTTAAAGGAATTCTTAATCCATGAGAGGTTCTTCGCATACGAGACCCTCGGCGGAGTTGCCCACTATTTTCTCATCATAGGGCTCGGCATATCGCTTATCGCCACAATTATAGTCGCAGTTACACACTACGCGGGGGTACCATATGATGGGTATCTCTTCTTGGTTTTCAGGTTCCTATTAGACATCGCGGCTTTGTTGTTGCTGTTTGGACCTCTGTTAGCTATTATTAGAATAATTAAGAATAAAAATAGATATAATAATTATAAGGAATATATATTAATATTGATAGGTTTCATTGCAATTGGGCTCACGGGGATGGTTCTACAGAGGTTTAGAATAGAGATATATTTCGGCGGCCCGACTCCGTGGTCTCCGCTCTCTTACATCATCCCGATGCCACCACACTATGTATACATAATAACATATTTTATTCATATATCAATAGTATTTCTATTAATTTCAATAATACCATTAACTATGTTGAAACATATGATTTTGGGATTTACGAACTATGTAGGCATCGATAGAAGCTACGGCGAGCTTTCAACTCCATTTGACTTGGAGAAGGTTATTGAATCGGGCCAAACCGAGCTGAAAGTTGGGGTCCAAACCAAGGCCGATTTGGACCATTTGCATAGAATTATGGCTGATGCGTGTACTAAATGCAATAGGTGTGAGGACGTGTGTCCGGCTACAAGGGCGGGCCGCCCGCTTAGCCCAAGAGCTCTCGTCAACAAGATTTCTGCGGCGAGCTTGGATAAATCCTTGTTTGAGCTAGGCGTTCTCGAGGACGAGGTTTGGTCCTGTACGACCTGCGGCGCGTGTATGGCGTCATGCCCTGTATATATAAGACATGTAGATTATATAGTAGATCTTAGGAGAAATCTTGTATTTGAATCAAAGATTGATCAAAAGAAATCAGATTTATTGATGTCGTTAAGCCAGTATGGCAACACGCAGATGCAGAGCAATTACGGGAGGCACGACTGGCTGAGGGAACTGGGCGTCAAGACGGTGGGCGAGAACCCCAACTTCGAGTACTTGTTGTGGGTCGGCTGTATGGGGAGCTTCGACAACAGGGCGCGCGGCATCATCAAGGCGCTCGTGGCGATATTGAAGGAGGCTGGCCTTCTGGATAAAATAGCCGTGCTGGGCGACGAGGAGACTTGTTGCGGAGATCCCGCCAGAAGGCTGGGCGAGGAGAGTAGATTTCAAGAAATAGTTCTAAACAATAAAAATATATTCACTAAATATAATGTAAAGAAAATTATAACGATATGTCCACATGGCTATAATACCTTCAAGAACGAGTATAGGCGCTTCGGCGTTGAGCTGGAGGTATGGCATCACAGCGAGTTCATAGCTAAACTAATCGACGAGGGCAAGATCAAGGTCGGGAGAGGCCAGGAGGTCCTCACGATTCACGATCCCTGCTACCTCGCCCGCTATAACAAGGTCGTGGAGCCGCAGCGGAAGATAGTGATCAAGCTCGGCGAGCTCAGGGAGGCTAAGCTACACGGCGAAAGGACGTTCTGTTGCGGCGCCGGCGGCGCGAACTATTGGTATGACGTCAAGGAGGAGAAGCGCATCAGCCACATAAGGCTGGAGCAGCTCATGGAGACCAAGGCGTCCACCATCGTGACTCTTTGTCCCTTCTGCAACGCCATGCTCTCCGACGCGGCGAGGACCAAGGAGGCCAAAATAGCCATCAAGGATATAGCGGAGGCCGTCCTGGAGAACCTAAATAAATAGGGGGTAATTCTCTGCATGATTTTCCTTCTGCTATTAATCCTAGGTTCTCTCGTATCTACTTGGCATTTAATCACGACGTTGTTCTCCTCGGAGAGATCCCTTGAAGACGACATGGAGGCTCACGACGACGGCGTGTATGTGGTGATACCTTCCTGTAGAGATGAGAACCTATTGGAGACTCTCCCTAAATGGCTCTCTCAAAGATATAAAAACTACAAAGTGGTCGTGGTGGAGGACTGTGGAGATCGTGGAATAATTGAGCCGTATCAGCTCAGATATCTAGGCGCCTTGAAGACGCCGAGGCTCGTCAAGGTGTATTCAAGCGATAGGTTGTTGTTATTTATGAGGGAGGGCAGGTTCGGGCTGAAAGGCGGCGCGTTAAATGACGCGATAAAAGGTCTATTGCTTCTGAGGCCCCTTAGGAACCCTAGGTACGTGGTCTTCGTCGACAGCGATCACGAGCCTCCAGACTACGATTTCATAAGGAGAGCCGTCGCTGTGATCAAGAAATTAGGCGTGGATCTAGTGCAGGGTGTGCAACGACATCTCTACTTGGGATCTTCTCTAGACGCTCTTGTCTCCGTGTCTCACGACATATCGGGAACCATGCTCGTAGGCAGGACGCGTCTTAACATGATGCCTATTTTCACCGGCTCTACAGCTATCGCCAAGCTTGAGCCGTTAACTAAGCTATGGTTTTCGGAGGATACCGTGACCGAGGATCTGGATCTATCCGTCCGCATGTGGCTAAACGGCTATACCATAGCGGCCACGTGGGCGTTCTATACATGGGGTCGTCCGCCTAAGAACATAAAGTCCTACTTTAGGCAACAATTGAGATGGGCTTCTGGCACCATAAGGGTGTTTCTGAGGTACCTAGTGCCGGTTGTGAGAAGCGATATGCCGCTACAGAGGAAGCTCGATTTCTTCTTCCAAGGCACAGTATTCGCCAGCGGAGCTATCTATATATCGATAATAATACTATTAATTTATAAACTTATATTTGGTATTCAATTTTCAGTTATAGAAATAAGTTTATTATTATATATGTTTATAGTTGGCTTAATGATAGATATTTATGTTGAATCGAAATATCACACGCCGACGAGGCCCGACGTAATTGCGCCCTTCCTAGAGCTCGCATCTGCTTTCGTACATCTATGGGGCACTGTGCTCGGCCTTCTTGGACGAGAATATGGATGGATAAGGACCGAGAGGAAACTAGCCGTCTCGAATTAACTCCTTCTATCGCCGTTTATAAACTCCACGACGGCCTTGTAGGCCTCCTCAGGAGGCATATGTATCGGCGGGTTCTTGAACCCCCAAGCCGACGCGCTGTATATAGGCCCTCCGATGCCTCTATCTAGAGCCAGCTTTGCTAGCCTTATCGCGTCGGTAACCACAGCGGCGCTGTTCCAAGCGTCATGCACCTCGAGCTCTACCCTTATGCTTATAGGGACGCCGCCGAATATATATCCTTCTATCAACATATGCGCGATCTTCCTATCACCGAGGAAAGGTATGTAAGCTACAGGCGCTATGTAGGCGTTAAAATCTTGGCCCTCCGCCATCTTCTTGACCGCGGCAGTTTTGGTCTTCTCCTTATCGCCTCTTCTATACATAAGGTTGGCGAAATCCGGCGTCCCGCCTACGTTTATCTGGTATGTATCCGCCACGTTGACCCCCCTGAGAGAGAGCAAATGGATCAAGGTCTTGTGTAGGACCGTTGCGCCTATCTGATTCTGGGTATCATCGCCTAGCAGAGGGACGCCTCTCTCGGCGAATCTCTTCTGCCAGAGCTCGCTCGTAGCTATAGGCGCCGGCATGGCGTTTATAAACGCCACCCTAGCCCTCAAGGCCGCCTCAGCGTAGGCCTCCGCGGCCCTCCTAGCGCCTGTGGGTAGATAGTTGACTAAGATCTCCGTGTTCGTGGACTCGAGCTCTCTTATCACGTCGTCCACAGTACCTTCGACCACCTTCTCGACAAGGCCGCCCTCGGGCTTGCCGTCCAGCACGGGGCCTGCCCTCACTACGACGCCCAGCTTGCTTGGCTGGAAGACCTTAGTGGCGTTGTTAGGAGGCGAGAATATAGCTTCCGAGAGATCTCTGCCGACCTTCCTCGCGTCTATATCGAAAGCCGAGGTGAACACTATGTCGTGAACCGTGTAGTCGCCCACCTTCTTGAAGGCCACAAGCGGCTCAAGCTCGGGGTGTTGTTTATACATCTCCACGCCTTGTACCAAGGCCGATGCGCAGTTCCCCACGCCGACTATGCCGACTCTGATGGGCATGCCTATCTAAACAGACTTGTTAATAAACTATTCTGTAAGCATAAGTATTTAAACCGACGTTTCCAGCAGTAGAATGCCCACGAGAGCCTACCTTAGATTCCGCAACTGTATCGGCAAAGGCAATCTATGGCTCTATGTCGTTGCTATACTTCTAAGAGAAGGTCCTCTACATGGCTACGGAATAATATCACGATTAAGATCGTTGGGATTCAATATAAGTAATGTATATGGCTATGTCTTGCTAAAAAGGATGGTCGCCGATGGGGTCTTGGCCGAGAGGGAGGAGGCCGGCAGAAAAATATACGTAGTGAGCGAAGAAGGCCTAAGATCTTACCGCGTGGCTATAAACGAGATGAAAAATTTATTGAGCTTTCTAGAGGTAGGCTAAAGCTCCACGTTGTCGAGGAACCTGAGGCGTTTGGGCGTAGGCGGGTGGTCGGACAGAATCTCCTGTAAGCCGCCTACCTCCATCCTCTTAATTTCCTCGACTACATCAGGCGTCACGTTGATCAAGGGATTTCCATAGGCCGCCGTGAAGGCGTATATGAATAAAGCCTTCAATTTACTCCCGCTTATCTCCTCCTTGCCTCTATTTTCATAGTATAGATGAAGTTTTGCAAGAGCTTTCTGCATGGGCCATCTCCCGGCCGCGCGGGCTCCGACGTAATCGGCGTAATACTCCCGCATCCTGCTGAAGGCAAGCACGAGCAGTTGCTCTATAAAGGATATCGCCACCAGCGCGAACCCGACCAGCAAGACGACGCCGCCTCCGTTCGAGCCCCCTCTTTCTCCTCTTCCTCCGAGGATCCCTTGCCATATGAGGCTATAGCCTAGGTAATACACCACCGCCGGGAACAAGCCGAAGAAGAGCATGACCAAGTTGTCTCTATGGAGGTGGTGGCCTAACTCATGTCCCACCACTGCCTCTAGCTCGTCTCGGCTCAACATACTATATAGGGAACGGCTCACGGCGACATACCTACCCGTTATGAAATTACCGTAGGAAAACGCGTTCGGAGGGCCTCCCACTAAGACCGCTTTAACTCTCCCCACGCCTAATCGTTCCGCCACACTATCAACGATGCTCTGAAGCTCCGGGTCCTTCTTGGCACTATATGTTAGATTTATTAGGAAAGGTGATATTATATAGGTGATTAAATTTATTATTAATATAAATATTACTATAGATGAAATAGAATAAATCGATAAATAACCTCCAATATACGATGTGGTTATATATAACGCGGCCCATATCGCGGCGGCTGTGATGGATACTAACACCACAGCTAACAGCGCCATTGAAGCATACAACGAAAACCTTCCGCTAAACCTGCGGGCGACCTTGGGCGCGACGGTAGACGCCAGCAGAAGCATAAGGACGTAGCCTACAGCCATCGTCGCCCAGTAGACTGGGTCGAACCAAATGAAGTATGGCATCAGCATATTGGCAGGACGGATTTCTGCATATATACTTTATCTTTTATTTGCTATATAAATTAATATTATCGTAGTCACTAAATTATGTTATTTATATAAATAAAATCAATATAAATAATATATAATTAGATTTTTAACTATATAAAGCTCAGGTGAATAAAAAGATACATTAATTACGTGGAAAGCGCGTATCTTAATGAGCTATTAAAATATATAAATATGATATCAACAAAAAAAGGAACTATCATTGTTATAAAAATAGAAAAGATCTGTAAATTAGATAGAAGATGTTCATGGTATGTATATAAGTACATGTCTTTACTTGAAACTCAAAAATTAGCATATAGATGGAAAAAAGGAACTTGGATAATTGATAAGAAAAATATATCGCTTCTAGAATCTAAACTCATAGAGCTTATCCCGTTATCAAAAAAGAGAAAGGCTATTTAATATATTTATAAGATCGGTCTGAATAGTTTAATGTATATCGCTTAGGTTTCAATTGACTTATTATATATCTAAAAGCCGAAAGAGGATCTGACTGCTCTCCACATGTATACACATCGATCGTGGCGTAGCCGTATGCGGGCCAGGTATGTACGGCTATATGGCTTTCTAGCACTAAGGCGATCACAGATACGCCTTCCTTATCTCCCCCCTTGAATTTCCAGCTATTTACCTCGACCAGATGCATATTGGCGATCTCGGCGGCTTTTATCACGATATTGCGTAACGAGTTCTCATCGGCGAGAACATCCTTATCGATCCCATACGCCTCGCCGTAGTAGTGTTTTCCTATCACCGGCACGCCGCCCTGTATTGTTTGCGCTGTTTGCATTGCTGTCTGCGTGGATGGCACCCGTATATAAGCCTTATGTTCCTAATAGGAAGTCGCGGTAGGTAATACGGTTACATTGCTTAATAACAAGAGCCCGAATCAGCGTCATGCGCGTGTTGTTGATACACGCCGAGTACTTCAAGTGGGAACCCAAGGAGGTTGCGAGCGAGATAAGAGACGAGCCGAGTTCAGGCGAGGCGAGGAATGCTCTCGTGGCCTTTATGACCGTCGAGGACGGCGATACGCTAGACGAGGCTTATCTCAAGAGGATCTCTGACGACATATTGGATGTAGCTAAGAAGGTGGGAGCCGAGTACGTCGTCGTATATCCCTATGCGCATCTATCCTCTAAGTTAGCCCGTCCGTATATCTCTAAGGAGATTCTCAATAAAATTTATGAGATATTATTAAATAATAGAGATAATATAAAAATATTAAAAGCACCATTTGGTTATTATAAACAATTTGAATTAAAATGTTTGGGGCATCCGCTCTCCGAGCTCAGCAGATCCTATGTCCCTGAGGCCTCCGTGCGGCCTATCGCCAAACCTAAGCAGCAAGAGGACGTCTACTTGATATTAACCCCCGATGGAGTTGAATACAAACCGGATCAATTCCCGCTCGAGAAATATCCAGATCTTAAGGCCTTGGTAGAGAAGGAGGTCTTCAAGAAGGAACTGCCGGGGGGCACGCCGAAGTATATAGAATATGTAAGGAGGTTCGCCTTCGATTGGGAGCCCATGTCGGACGTAGGCCACATGAGGTACGGGCCTGATGCTACGATAATGATGGAGCTCGTCGAGGATTACGCGTTCCAAGCGGCTAAGTCGCTCGGGATACCGATTTTCAAGATAAGAGGCACTAACATGTTTAAGCTTAGCGAAAAGGCCATAGAGACACACGCCAAATTGTTCGGCGAGAGGCTCTACATGGTGGAGGCCGATGTCGACGCGATACTACGTTACGCAGCTTGTTTCCAACAATTCGCAATGGCCAAGGACTGGGTGATAAGCTACAGGAACTTGCCTTTCGGCATGTTGGAGATAGCGGATTCCTATAGGTACGAGCAGCCGGGCGAGACCGTGTTGTTGTTTAGGCTGAGGAGGTTCTATATGCCCGATCTTCATATATTTACTAAAAATTTAGATGAAGCAATAAATGTTACATATAAATTACATGAAAAAATATTTGAAGAAATTAGAAAAATAGGACGAGATTATGTATCGTTATATAATGTGACAAGCGAATTCTATAAAGGCCATAAGGACTACCTCGTAGAGCTAGCGAAGAGGGAAGGCAAACCGATCCTGCTACGTATACTTCCAGAACAGAAGTACTATTGGGTCCTCAACGTGGAGTTCCACATAGTGGACGAGCTGGGCAGACCCCGCGAGATAGCTACGTTCCAGATCGACGTGGGGAACGCGATGAGGTTCGGCATAAAATACGTCGATGAAGAAAACAAGATACGATACCCCGTCATAATACACACGGCGATACTCGGTAGCGTCGAGCGGTACCTATTTGCGCTTTTCGATACGGCGGCGTTAATGGAGAAACGCGGCGAGGTGCCGAGATTACCCACCTGGATCTCGCCCGTCCAGGTAAGGATAATACCAGTGAACAAGGAATACCTAGGCTTCGCTCTGAACTTAGCTGATGATCTAGAAAACAAAAGCATAAGAGTTGATATAGACGATAGGGACGAGACTCTATCGAGGAGGATACGTGACGCCGAGAGGGAATGGGTTCCGTATATCGTGGTCGTCGGACAGAAGGAGGCTTCATCAAGCATCCTCACCGTTAGAGTCCGCGGGAAGGGGCAGGTGCAGATGTCCAAAGAGGAACTGATAGAGTTGTTGCAGAAAGAGACATCGGGGTTCCCCAAGAGGCCTCTTTATATGCCTAGGCTACTTTCGCAAAGGCCTTCCTACAAACAACTATAAGCTAAGTTGCTTTAAAGACAGGAGAAAAGTCATGAAACGAAGAGGTTCGTTATTCGTAGAGGAGACATTGCTGTTGTTGTTAGCTATAGGCGTGTTCGTCGCATTCGCGTTGACGGTTACAGGAATGATTAAAGGAGCTATAGGCGGGATCTTAGGCTTCAGAAATGAGACAAATAGCCTACTGGATCAATTAGTGAATTCCGTCAAGCAATTAGTGTTGGGAAGTTAATCTATATAAATACCATTTTTATTTAATCTATCAATAATATTCTCTTTTTCTTGTTGATATAAATCAGCTATTTTTTTAATGTAGTTTTTATCTATAGATATATTCGTTCTTGGGTCAGCCAATAGACGGGCTATCATGGCGATAAACTCCTCGGAGTCTTTCGTCGCTATCTTAGCTTTAAGCACGAGCAGATCTTCTAGTTTAATGCTTTTGATTTTAGTATTATTTATTGTTATAGTTAATGGATTTTCTACAATTTGGGGATGAATATATATATCTAATATATTTTCTAATAAATCTATTTTCAAAAGTTCGCCCGAGACGACAAGCTCGTAGTATATCGTTCCATGATCTGTAGAGCCGATATCCCATTCGTTTTCTTGAGCAATTTTTTCAAATATATCATAATCTAATATTGTTGATTTATTAATTATAAATAAATCAATATCAACTGGATCGTAATCTATATTATAGACAAGAGGTAAGATGGCAGAGCCTATTAGAACAAAATCGATTCCATGACCGTAGAGAACATCAGCCACTTGGACAAGACCCTCTCTGTATTTCCTATATCGATCCATATCGCCGTGTGCGACGTAGTCTTTTAAAGTTACTATATATATTCTATATAGTGAGTGTTATGGTAAAGTTTTTAATAACATATTTTCCAGATAAATCATGTTAGAACGAGCATTATCGATTATACCTAATGTCTCTAAATGCACCTTAGAGAACAAGAAAATTATAGTTAGAATAGATATAAATTCGCCTATAAAGAATAATAAGATACTTGATGATTATAGATTAAGAGCTCACGCGAAGACTCTATCGATCCTCTCAGAGCAGAGGACGAAGATAGTTGTCTTAGCTCATCAAGGGAGGCCTGGTCAAGATGATTTTACATCTCTCAGTATTCATAAGGAATTACTTGAAAAATATTTAGATAAATCCATAATATTTGTAGAGGATGTAATAGGGCCCGCTGCTTTGAGGGCTATCGACGATCTAAAGGCAGGCGATATACTCCTCCTGGAAAACGTGAGGCTTCTATCGGAGGAATTGATAGAAGGCCCTCCAGAGAGACAAGCGAACACCTGGCTAGTCAAGAAGCTGGCCCCCCGCGCGGATTTCTTCGTGTTCGACGGATTCGCCGTGGCCCACAGATCGCAGCCGAGCGTAGTAGGCTTCCCCATGGTCATGCCGTCATGTATGGGGTACGTGATGGAAAAAGAGCTTTCCGCTCTATCCGAGATATGGCGTAATAGGAAACGCACGTTGATAGTGATAGGTGGAGCTAAGGTGCCTGAATCCCTTAGGGCTATCAAGGAGGTTTTAGACAAAGGATTAGCGGATAGGGTGCTGGTAGGCGGTTTAGTCGCCTTGGTCATGACCGCCGCGAGGATACGTCCAAGCCAGCCGATTAAGGCGTTCCTCGAGGGGGCAGGGTTTATGTCAGAGGTCGAGAAAGCGAAGACAATACTTGAAAGTTACGGCGACTTCATAACGTTACCGGAGGACTTCAGAACTAAGGCGGGCGACTCAGCGCCTACAGAGTTGAAGGAGGTGCCAGGCGATATAGGTGATCGCACCATAAACAACTTCGTTGAGGTAATGAAGAACTACGAATACGTCGTCGTGACGGGACCTATGGGCAAGATAGAGGAGCCGGAGTTCTTCGAGGGCACCCGCCGTATTTTAGAGGCGGCAAGCGCGCGTAAAGGCATAATAGGAGGAGGACACACGATATTAGCCGCGGAGAAGGCCGGCGTGTTGGAGAAAATGTTCCACGTATCTACAGGCGGCAGGGCGTTCTTGATGGCGCTATCGGAGGAGCTACCGGCTGTGAACGCGTTGATGAAATCCGCAGAGAGATTCTGGCAATGAGGGTCGGCATCGTCGGATACGGCACCATCGGCAAGAGGATCGCCGACGCCGTAGCGGCGCAAGACGACATGCAGGTAGCGGGCGTCTTGAAAGTGACGCCGGACTACGAGGCCTTGGTGGCGCTCGCCAAGGGCTTCAAGGTCTATACGCTTCCCGACAAGATAGAAAAGTTCAAGAAAGCCGGCATAGAGCCCGCCGGCACTATAGAGGATTTGATCAAGGTTTCAGACGTCATAGTGGACGCATCTCCTGATGATGTAGGCGCTGAGAATAAGGCCAAGTACTACTCCAAGTTCGATAAGCCCGTAATATTTCAAGGGGGCGAGGAGGCGGACGTAGCCGAGGTCAGCTTCAATGCCTTGGCTAACTACGATGAGGCGAGAGGGAAACGTTACGTGAGGGTAGTTAGCTGCAACACGACCGGCATCACGAGGGTTCTCTCGTCATTGATCCTAAACGGCATAGGCGTGAGGAAGGCCAGGATATTCATAGCGAGGCGCGGCGCCGATCCGAAGGAGCACAAGAAGGGTCCTATAAACGACGTGGTGCCTAATCCGGCCGCCGTGCCGAGCCACCACGGGCCGGACGTCCAGACCGTCTTGAAAAATATAGACATCGTGACCATGGCCGTAGCAGTCCCCGTTACTATCATGCACATGCACATGGCGTATCTGGAGCTAGAAGGCGCCTATTCGCGCGACGCGGTGTTGGAGGCCTTCGCCAAGACTCCGAGGATATTTCTCGCCGAAGTGGAGACAGGCTTTCAAAGCCTAGCGCAGATAATAGAGTATGCCAGGGATTTAGGGAGGCCGAGGGGGGATTTCCCGGAGGTGGCGATATTCAGAGACTCGGTGACCGTTAGGGGCAACGAGCTGTATTTAATGTACGGCGTCCATCAAGAGTCCGTCGTCGTGCCGGAGAACGTAGATGCGATAAGGGCAGTGAAAGGACTAGCGGATAAATGGGAATCGATACGGAAAACTGATAAATCGCTAGGCTTGATCTCGCATGGAAAGATATATGGTCGATGAACCTGCCTACAAGCTGGCGTATAGGTTCAGGAAAGTATTAGTCCCCGTAACGCCAGACGAAAAGGCGCTGGGGGCGATAGAGGTCGCCAAGGATTTCTATTCTAGGTACGGCTCGCTTATAGTCTTCATGTACGTCATCGACGGCGTGGATAGAAGCTCCGAAGTTAAGGAACTCCTCTCCAAGCACGCAGAGGGCATCAGGTACGAGCTCAAGATAGAGAAGGTGAAGGAGGGGGAGACCGTGGCTTCAACCATACTGGAGGAGATCAAGAAGGGCCTATACGACCTAGTGATAGTCGAGTCGAGGGGCCACACCGGCGTCGAGGCGTTGCTCTACAACTCGCTATCTGTTGCAATAGCTCTGTCGGCTCCCTCCAGCGTCCTTATCTTGAGATGAGGATCGGAGCCGCCATTTCCCCCTATCAACACTTCGGCATATGTCGCTGTGACCTTCCCGACGAGGCAGGGGCCTTGCATATACAGTTCTTCGAGAAGGACATAGGCGCGGCTAGGAACATAGGCCTCGATGCTTTCAGAACAGGCATTGAGTGGGCCTTGTTGGAGCCGGAGAGGGGGAAATACAGCAAGTCGTGGACAACCTTCTTCGAGAGGTATTTGTCTTATATCAAAGAGAGGGGGCTCGAGCTTTGGCTTACAGCTCACCACTTCACCAACCCGGCTTGGATCTGGAAGGAGGGAGGATGGGAATCGAAAAATGTAGTAAAATATTTTCTAAATTACATAGATTATACTTTAAGATTTTTTAGAAAATATATAGATTATCTCTTAGTATTTAATGAACCAGAAATATATATATACCTAGCTTATCTGAAGGGCGATCTGCCGCCTCATGGCTACTTGGCCTATAAACACGCGGAGAGGGCCCTTAAAAACATCGAGGAGGCTATCGTGGGCGCGCGTGACTTGGCCAAGAGCTACGGCGTCTCGGTATCTTTCACGCACCCCTACAGGGTCTACAGAGCCAGGCCCCCCTTGCTCGGGTGGATCCTCACGAGGATTATGCCGTCTACCTTCGAACTCGCCGAGCAGATGGACGTGATGGCCGTCAATTTCTACGTAGTGACGGAGATATCGCTGGGCCGCTTCAGAAACGTGCTGGAGCCGGAGGCCCTTCTGAGGCTGAAGGGGCGTAGGGTGGCGGTGACCGAGTACGGGATAGCGAGTAGAAACGAGGACGTAAGGCTGGCGTATCTGTGCAGAATGGCCCGCGTGTTTAAGGAAATAAGGCCGATGGCGGCGATATGGTGGTCGTTCCTCCACGGCTACGAGTGGGGGCTCGGCTATAGGCCATTCTTCGCGCTGTTGGACGAACGCAGAAGGCCGACGAGGCTCGCCTTGGCGATGAGGAGCGTCTTGGAGAACCCTCCGGAGGAGTGCGGAGCCGTGCCCCAGGACTTAGGCCTCGAGTGGAGGATCGCGCTGGAGGGAGCGTGACTCGCCGATGAGCAAGCCGGTGTACTCTTGGCCCAGCCCCGCGTATAAGCCCAACGACGAGTTGCTGAGGCTCCCCAACGTGAGGGAGTCGCCATATCGGGCCCAAATCGGAGGGGACCGCGTCCAGTGCACCCTATGTCACAGGAGGTGCAAGCTAGCCCCCGGCTCTATCGGGGCCTGCGGCGTGAGGTTCAACCTAGGCGGGAGGCTGTATACGGCAACTTACGGCCTCTTGACGGCGGCTGAGTCCAGGCCTATGGAGATAAAGCCTCTCTACCACTTTTATCCGGGCACATCAGCCATAACCATCAGCACGTGGGGCTGCAACTTCCCCTGCGCTTGGTGCCAGAACTGGCATCTCAGCAAAACGGCGACAGCCGTCGGCGTGTTCGTCCCGCCCGAGAGGGTCGTGGAGTGGGCCGTGGAGAACGGGGACTCGGGCGTCAACGTGAGCTTCAACGAGCCCACTCTCTTGGCGGAGTACGCGGAGGACGTGTTCAAGCTGGCTAGAGCCTGGGGCCTTCACGCCTCGATAAATACCAACGGATACCTCACGGAAGAGGCGGTGAGGCGGCTCGTAGATGCGGGGATGGAGGGGATGAACGTGGACATAAAGGGCGGGAGGGCGACGTACAGGAGGTGGCTCGCCGCGGATTTGGACAAGCTACTCTCCACCGCGCGCTACGCCAAGAGCTTGGGGGTTCACCTGGAGTTCACATACCTAGTGATCCCCGGCGTAAACGACGGCGACGCCGAGGAGGTGATCGACGCGGCGGCCTCCCTCGGCCGCGAGACGCCGCTCCACATAACGGCGTATTTCCCAGCCCACAAGCTGGCGAACCCGCCGACGCCGCCGGAGCTCCTAGACGAGCTGTGGCGCAAGGCGCGTAGGGAGCTGGACTACGTATACGTGGGCAACGTCCCCGGCCACCCCGGCCAACACACCTACTGTCCCAGATGCGGCTACCCGGTGATAAGGAGGAGCGGAGATAGGGCCGTCAAGATTGAACTTAAGAATGGGAGGTGCCCTAGATGCGGCTATGAGATCCCCATAAAAGGCCGCCCCGGGAGGTACGGAAAGCTGTATCGCTCTTTTCTTTAAGGCAGAGAGCGCGCACGCGAGCCGGCGTTGTCGGTCGCGCGGACATGCGTTGCGTCCCTCGGCTCAGCTACCCGTTTAACAAGCCTTTTAGCTTTTCAACCAGCTTTAAGACATCTTCTCTATGAATCCGCTAGGCGCTTCAACAGCGGCGTCCGACGAAGTCGCGCTAAATCGACGAGACTAGAAAAACGCGGAGAGGCCTCCTCTCTTTTCCTCCTGCTCC
>CAYFGI010000028.1:0-17017 GCA_964342785.1 uncultured Thermoproteaceae archaeon | reverse complement strand
TCGATCCCGGCGACGGGGCGAGGGTGTTGGTAGATAGGCTTTGGCCAAGAGGCGTGAGCAAGGATAAGGTGGATCTCTGGCTCAGGGACGTAGCTCCAAGCGATGAGCTGAGGAGGTGGTTCAACCACGATCCGAACAAGTGGGAGGAGTTCAAGAGGAGGTACTTCCAGGAGCTGGACGGGAACCCCAAGGTCGAGGAGCTGCTGGAGCTGATAAGGAGGGGCCGGGACGTGACTTTGCTCTACGCGGCGAAATCGCCGTATAACAACGCCGTTGCGCTCAAGGAATATCTGGAGAGGAGGCTGGGAGCGCGCTGAGTAGACGTTTTTAAACTCTGCGCCTTTCATAGTGTGCGTCGCCTAGTGGCGTTGGCGCTTTTGGCGATCTTCGCCTACTCGCTCTACTCCCTGCTCTCCCCCTCGGTCGCCGTCCCCGGCGGCTGGGGCGCATTGCCTTTCAGCTCGGGGATGCCGATGTTTTTATTCCCGTCGAAATCTCTTGAGGTGCGTATCTCGAACCCGTTGCTGGACTACCTCCTTTATTTCATCTATCTGATCCTTGCCTTTTTCGCTTGGATTTCCTACGAGATCGCCCGGCTCCTTTCCTATCTACTACGCGTGCCGCTCATCCCTCCGCCCTATAACCGCACGGCCCCCGCCGGCATCCCGCCCACCTCGACGGCTCCAGCTATCGGCGGCGGTGGAGGCGCGGTACACCAAGCGGGCTCGACGCCGTCGTTCCCCCTCCTGGCCGTCCTACTTGCCGTAATCGCCGTCATAGCCGCGGCCGCTTTGGCGTTGAGCGTCCGCCGCCAGCAGGCAGAGATCTCGCGGTATATGCCGCCGCCTCAGTCCAACGAGGCCTTGGCCTCCGCGTCGCCCGCCCCCTCCCCTAAACGTATATATTCGCCGACCGTGCCGGCTGTATCGGCCGATCTACCTCCTCCCGTCAAGCCGGAGCTCATAAAGTGGCCTCTCGCCGACGACGTCCCTCCCGTCTGGCCCCTGGGGACGCCTCTACGCATAGAGCCGGCTTACGACGGCGTGGAGATCTCGGCGAGTTGTTGCGTCGAGAGCTCGGCGGGTTTTCTAATCCTGTCGTCGGATACTCCGCGCGATGTTTTGATCTCGGCGAGGAGGGGGGACCGCCGCGAGGAGCTACGGGTGAGGTTCTCGGATCTACATAGAGAGATAGCTAATTCTTTCTTCGAGGCGTTTAGATCCTCGCCTTTATGGATGACCGCGAGGGAGGTCTTGAGGTCTAGAGGAGCTCCCGACGAGGTTGTGGAGATCGTGGAAAGGGCTATCTACAGCGAGCTTCCTCTGTCCTATCAAGACTTCGTTAAGTTCTACCGCTGGATCCATGAAGGCAACCTATAGCCTCCTCATAGCCGCCTCGGCGATAGCTCTGCTTTCGTTGCTACTGCCGTTGCCGCTGGCGGAGCTGGGCCTCGCCCTATCCCTAGCCCTCGTGTCGCGGGCCGTCGCGGGGAGGCGGCGCGTCGTCGTTGCGGCGTTGGCGATATACCTCGCGGCGCGGGGCGCGGTCAATTTCTTCGTGGCGGGCGCCGCCTGGGCCGTGGAGCCACTTCCTCTCCTCGCCGCTGGGCACTACCTCTCCTCTAGGGCCGATAGGCGCAACGATCAAGTGCTTTTCGCGGCGTCGCGGGCTCTTTATTTCGCGGCCGTCCTCGCCTTCCTCACGGCGCCTTTCCTGCCGCAGGCGTTTAAGGACCTATGGATATCGGCGCTATTGATCTCGGTGGGCAGCCCTCTTAGGAAGACCGACGGCGCGTCCAAGACCCTCGGCGCGGCCCTGGAGGCGCTGGGCTGGCTTTCGGCCATAGCCTTCTTGGTGGCGCCGCTGTCAGTCGAGGCATCAAACGATATATTGTATATCTCCTTGATATCCGTGCCCGCCGCGGCTATAGCCTCAAACAGAGGCGGAGGCGAAGAATACATACCTACCGCCGTCAACATATGGATCGCGGCCGACGATAGGCGCCTCAGGGAGGCCGCCGAGGCGTACGTGGAGAGGGGGGACGCCGAAGCGATAATCGCCGTTCTTTCCTACGCGTATGCGCTGGCCGGGATACCGCTGGACGTAGCGATAAGCGAGGCCCTCGCGCTCAAAGGGGCTAAGGGCAAGGGGGGCCGTAAGGCGGCTCTGGAGGCCGCCTTGGCGAGGCTTAGAGGGCGATGAGCCTAAGGGAGGCCGTAGACGAGATCTGTAGGTACTACGTGGGGGATAGAGGCGTCGTCGAGAGGATAATGGCGGCTCTCGTCGCAGGCGGCCACGTCCTCATCGAGGACGTGCCGGGGGTGGGGAAGACCCTTCTGGCTAAGCTTTTCAGCAAGGTCCTCGGCCTATCCTTCAGGAGGATCCAATTCACGCCGGATCTCCTCCCGAGCGATATAATAGGCACTAAGGTGTGGCGTAGGGAGAAGGAGGCGTTCGAGACCGTGAAGGGCCCCATATTCGCCAACATACTCCTCGCCGACGAGATAAACAGAGCTCCTCCAAAGACCCAAGCGGCCCTCCTGGAGGCGATGCAGGAATTGCAGGTAACCATAGAGGGGGAGACCTACGCCCTAGATAGGCCCTTCTTGGTCCTCGCGACGCAGAACCCCATAGAGCTCGAGGGGACCTACCCCCTGCCGGAGGCGCAGCTGGATCGTTTCATGCTCAGGATCTCCCTGGGGTATCCAGACGATAGGAGGCTCTTGAAGGAGCGGCTTTCGTGGAGAGTCGACGACCCCACGTCTCTCGCCCGCACGGTGTTGAGCAAGGAGGAGATATTGGCCGCCATGGCCAGAGTTGAAGATATCGAGGTCGTGGATGAGGTGCTGGATTACATAGCCGAGTTCGCCGTGATTAGATCCGACGCGAGGGTCCTGGCGGGGCCTTCGCCCAGAGCCCTCGCCTCTCTGCTCAAAGCGGCGAGGGCCTACGCCATGATACAAGGCAGAAGCTACGTGATCCCCGACGACGTGAAGGCGCTGGCCCCAGACGTCTTAGGGCATAGGATATACCTCAAGCCTGAACATAAGCTGGAGGGCCTCGACCCCCGCTCGATCGTGCGGGAATACCTGGCTAAGATCCCGGTGCCGAAATGGAGGAAATAGCCCGCTACGTATTGGCCCTGGAGATACCCGCCGTAGTACTGCTCATATCGACCAGAAAACTCGATCTATTGCCTTCAGCCCTCCTCCCCCTGGCGATCCTAGCGATATTCCACATTATCTACGGGAGGGAGTGGAGCGTAGACGTGAAAGCCCGTCTTTTAGGCGATAAGCTAAAGGTGGAGGATAAATTGCGTCTGGAGCTCGAGATATCGTCCGACGTGCCCGGCCTCTTCCTCTTCAATGCTCTCGACGACAAGAGGCTGTTGGCCGAAAGACCCGCGGTGGGCGTCATCTACGTATCGCGTAGAGGCTCGGCCTCGGTCGAGGCCATCGCCGGCCTTCCCGAGCGCCGTGAGTTGCCCGAGGTGGACTGGGCCTTCTACCCCCTCCACTTATCTAGACCGTTGAGGGGCAGGACCCGCGTGGGGGCCATAGAGGTGAGGCCGTATCTAGCTCCGGCGAAGATCAAGGCGATCGCCTCCAGCTTGGGCGCGCCGAGGGCTCCAGGCCTGCTGACAGGACCCCACTCTATAGAGTTCCTGGAGGTCAGAGAATATAGGCCGGGCGACCCCTATAAGCTCATAAATTGGAAGGCCTACGCAAAGACCGGATCTCTCTACGTGAACGAGAAGCTGAGGGAAGGCCACAGCACTATCTACATAGTCCTCGACGCAAGCTCGAGTTGTAGGCCCGACGCGGTGGGCCACGGCGCGTCGCTCGCCCTCAGCATCGCCCACGCCGCAGTAGAGGCGAGGTTCCCAGCGGGCCTCTTCGTGGTTCCCAGCGGCGTCTTGCTCCCTCCGACCGATTCGCCGGCAGGTCTGCGGCTGCTCAAGGAGGCCCTCATGAGGCTTGACCTCAAGCCGCCGTGGTTCAGCCCGGCCCCTCCCAAGGCCGATACCTATATCTACATATCCTGTAAGCCCAGCCCGGAGTACATAGAGAAGCTGTGCCTGAAGGCCAGGAGGGTCGTGGCCGTGGAGGTCGCCCCCCTCAGAGGGCCCCTCGCCGATTTGGCGAGGCTCTTCGTCGGACGCGCCGGGAGGATCTTATGCGCCGATAAGATCGTCTGGTCGCCGCCCCTAGAGCCTCCGTCCAAGGTCCTGGCCCGGCTATGAGACCTCTCGTTGCCGCTATCGCGATCTTGACGGCCCTCTCGGCGCTGATAGGCGCATTATCGCCGTCGCCTCTCGTCCTCCTGGCCGTCGGCCTATCGGCGGCGGGGCTTGCGGCTTTCGGCAGAAACAGCACCTTATCGGCCGGGGCATATATGGGCGCCTTCATCGCGCTGGCTCTCTCCCGCGCGGCGCTCCTCTCGCCTCTCGCCGAGCTGGCGGCCTTCCTCGCGCTCTACGGCTCCAGGCTCAACGAGCTCGGCGAGAGACTTATAGCGAGGGGCTACGATAAGGCTGAGGTCGACCGCGCTCTGGCAAGGGCGGGGCTGGCGGTCTCCCTTAGATCGGCCGTCGCCCTCATCGCCTCGTACCTCCTGTTTTACGCGTTGTTGGGGTTGCCGCGTCTTCCCCCCGGGATCGCGTTGGCGTTTTCGGCGACCTCGCTAGCGTTAATCCTAATATTATCGCTCGGACGTAGGAAGAGGTGATGTGGGTCGGAGATCCCGACGGATGAAGAGGCGGCATGTCTGATCACACGATCTTTATGCCCGCGTTTCTTAGATCCTCCTCGAGGCAGTTGGAGCAATACGCCACGATCTTCCCATCCGATATCCTGATATAGGCGGCCTCCTCCCAAGGTATCTCGGCGCCGCATTTAGCGCATCTCAACCTCTCGGCCTTAGGCGGAGGCCTCCCTCTGTATATATACTTACCGTGTAGCCTTAACAGCCAGAAATCCACGGAGATATGTGCTTCTCGATAAAAATTAGATATAGATATCTTAAGTATTTTAGTTGTTTTACATCAGCACTACGCCGTAATCCTCACGTAGGGCGGTAGCGCCCTTGAGTCATCACGGTTGTCGCTAGTAGTGGTTTAAGATAAAAACGTGGCGCCTAATAGCTACATGCTGAGTGCGGGATGTCCCGATAGATGAGGAGCTACTACCGGCGCTGAGCGCTTCTAGCCATCTCCAATATCCGTTTAGCTATCTTGTAGTGCACGTTATCGACCAAGGTATCGTCCAGCCTGATGGCCCCGCGCCCCTGGTGCATGGCTTGCTCGTAGGCCGACACTACGCGCTCGGCCCAGGAGATCTCCTCGGGCGATGGGCTGAACACCTCGTTGGCTATAGGTATCTGGCTCGGATGTATCACTTGTTTGCCGACGAAGCCCAGCGCCTTAGCCTCTAGGCACTCCCTTCTGAACCCCTCGAGGTCCTTTAGGTCGAAGAACACCCTATCTATTGGGTCAACGCCGTAAGCGGCCGCCGCGGCGACCACGAACGTCTTGATGACTTGGTTGTTGGCATAGGCCTTGTGGTCGCCCCCCACGGACAGCGCGAAGTCGGCGACGCCGTATGATACGGCGGATACGCCCTCGCTCCTGACGATGTCCTCCACCATCAGCAAGCCCCTAGCCGTCTCTATCAACGGCTCTATCCTTCTGCCGGTTCCCTTGTATATAAATCCGAGAGGCGTCTCGGCCTTGGGGATCACCACGCACTCCACTTTATCCAGCCCCAGCACGAGATCCATATCTACGTAGAAATAGGGGGTATCGAGAGGGTTGACCCTGATGCACAGCTCCTTGCCGCCCCAGTCGAGCTCCGGCACCAGCCTTCGTAGGAGCTCCCTCGCCTTCCCCTTCTCCTCAGGAGGCACAGAGTCCTCCAAGTCCAGTATCACCGTATCGGGGCTGAGCTCTTGAGCCGCCTTCCTTATCATCCTCTCGTTGTTGCCCGGCACATACAGTTGGGACCTCCGGATCATATCTTGACCACGTTTTTCTCCGCTAATAGCCTTATCTCTTGTTCGCTGTAGCCCAGCTCCTCGAGGATCTCCACGCCGTCTTCGCCTACCTCGGGCGCCTTCACGCCGTCTAACGAGCCCGGCAACGGCGCTCTCGGCACGCGTACCCCATCTCTGCCCCCTGCTTTTGTGAGATCCCAGTGCGCATCCCCGTCGTTTACCACAGCCCTTATGTCTACTAAAGGCGCCGCCGGCACGTCGTTTTTCAACAGAAGATCTAGGAGCTCGGCGGTCTTGAACTTGGCGGTCCTAGACTCCAATATGGCGTGTAGCTCATCTCTATGGGCGACCCTACCCGCGTTGGTGGCGAATTTGGGATCGCCGCACGCCTCTGTGTTTAGAGCTTTGCATAACCGAGCCCATATGGCGTCGTTAGCTACGGCGATATATATCTCGCCGTCGGCCGTCCTGAAGAGCTCGTAGGGAGCCCAGAAGGGGAGCTTATCTCCAGACGCCTCAAACGCCTTGCCTAAGGTCTGCAAGGCGATGATGTAATAACCTAACCACACCAAGTCGCTTTGGAATAAGTCCACCTCGTAGTATCCAGGTTTTTTGAACAACAAGGCCCAGAGAACCGTCAAGGCGCAATAAAGGCCGGCGCCCATATCGGTTATTGAAGCCGGTAGCCTCGATCTGCCGTTGGCCCACATGATGCCGCTCATGGCCTCCACAAGCGTGCCGAAAGCCGGCCAGTTGCCCTTACGGCTCCCCGAGGGATAGCCCTTTATGGAGCAGTAGACGAGGTCTTTGTTGGCTCCGAACAAGACGTCCTTGCCGAGCCCAAGCTTATCTAGGGCCCCCGGCGATAGGTTCTCCACGAGGACGTGGCTCCTCCCGATCAACTTGAGGAAGATCTCCCTCCCCTCCGGCTTCTTGAGATCCAGCGCTATGGATCTCTTCCCTCTGTTTAGGAAGACGAATATGGAGTCGCCCATCACGTCGTCGCGCCTGGTGGGATCCCCGCCGATCGGCTCCACCTTTATCACGTCGAAGCCCATGTGGGCCAACAGGAGGCCCGCGTAGGGCCCCGCTATGACGTGGCCGAGCTCAACCGCCCTGAACATGCGACCTCTCCATCTCCCTACGCCTCAGCTCATAGCGCTTCAACTTGCCCGTCTCGGTGCGCGGCAACTGGTCCACGAACTCTATCTCCCTGGGGTACGCATACGCGGCGAGCCTACTCTTGACAAAATCCTGAATATCTTTCTTCAAGCTCTCGCTGGGCTCGAAGCCGGGCTTAAGCACGACGAAAGCCTTCACGATAGCTCCGCGGAGCGGATCGGGCTTCCCTATCACAGCGGCCTCGAGGACGGCTGGATGCTTGGATATCACCTCCTCTATCTCCTCGGGCCCTATCCTGTAGCCGGCCACCTTTATCACGTCGTCGATCCTGCCCTTGAACCAGAGGTAGCCATCGGCGTCCTTGACGCCGGCGTCGCCTATTATGAACCAACCGTTTTTTATCTTGGCCGCAGTGGCCTCCGGGTTCCTCCAGTAGCCTAAAAACGCCACCGGGTCCGGCAGCTTGACGGCTATAAGGCCCTCGACGCCTGGCGGCTGCGGGTTGCCGTTTTCGTCGACGACCTCCACGACGTGGCCCGGCGCCGGCCTCCCCAGAGAGCCCGGCTTGGCCCAAAGCGAGTTGTTCGTCACCACCAAGTTGGCCTCGGTGCAGCCGTAGAACTCGTTGACAGGCGCCTTGAAGGCCGACGAGGCCCACTCGACCAGCTCCCTGCCGGGCGCCTCCCCAGCCGTGCTTATAGCCCTTATCTTGAGGTCGAAATCCTTGAGGGGCTCCGGCGCCTCCCTCCTTATTGCCCTAAGCGCAGTCGGCGTGATGAAGGCGGCCGTGACCTTGAACTCGGCCATTACCTCCAGGGCGCGTCTAGCGCTGAAGCCGCCTTGCCTCCTGTAGGCCACAACCGGCATCCCGAAATAAAGGGAGGGGAGCACCACGTCGCCCAAGGCGCCTATCCAGCCCCAATCAGCGTTGGTCCAGAACACGTCGCCCTCGCGGGGAGCCATCTCGAAATACAGCTGATACGTCGGTATATGCCCCAACAGGAACCGATGGGCGTGGAGGACCCCCTTGGGCGGCCCCGTGCTCCCCGACGTGTAGAACAACTGCGCGGGTTCTTCGCTCTTGGTCTCCACGGCCTCGAAGCCCCCCGACTTGGTCTGATCCTCGAACGAATACTCCTTGGGGCCCGCCGGCTCGGCGCCCACCACAAAGATGGCCCTCAAGGACTCCACGGCCTCAACCTTGCTCAACACATCCCTCCTGGCCCCCTCGGCCACAAACGCCTTAGCTCCGCTGTGTTTCAACCTGTACTCGACCCCCTCTACGCCTATGAGCGGCGATATGGACAGGGCGACGGCGCCCAGGCGATATATAGCGCTGAGGGCTATCGCCGTCTCGGGCCGCGGCTGTAGGTAGACCCCCACCACGTCGCCTCTGCCCACGCCGAGCTCCGACAGAGCCTTGGCCAACGCGTCGGACCTCCTCTTCAACTCGTTAAACGTCACGACGGATCTGCCCCCCTCGTCGTCGACGTAGTATATAGCCGGCCTATCGCCGAGGCCCGCCTCGACCGGCCTATCCACGATGGCGCGGCCCGCGTTGAAGTAAGCCGGTATATTCCACTCGAATTTACTATAAAGTTCATTATATGAATTAAAAGTAATTTTCCTTATATCTATTTCAAAATTCATTGAAGTTCCTGACAGCACCTATCCTTAGACAATAATACAAATATCAAAGCCAACACAGCCCCTATAATCGTGACAAGCGAGATGGCCGCCAAAGTGCCGTAGGTCTTGCCTATGGATCCGAGCAACGACGTGCTTATATAAGGCGCGAACGAGCTGAACGCAACGCCCAGATTTAGTATGAAGCCGATGCCGCTGTATCTAACCTTGGTCTCTATGTTCTCGGCGAGCCACGCCGGCAACACGGAATATTGCGATGAGAACAGAATGCCCATAAGTGCGGCTCCAGCTACTAAGTACGCGATGCTCTGACCCGCTATAAGCGCCCACACTGGATACAAGAGGATAGCTATCGCGGCGTAGTACGCGGCCAGCACGGCCTTCCTCTTGCCGCTCCGATCGCTCAAGTAGCCGAATAAAGGCCCTGCGAGCAGCCACGCCATGCCCGCGGATAGCGAGGCCAACACCACGGCCTCGCTGCCGTAGCCTAACAACGGCAATAGAGTGCCGAAGTATCCTATCGATCCGTAGTAGATCAGAGATTCGCCGAATATGACGACGGTGGCTATCACGATGAATTTCCAATACCTCCTCACCAGTGCCACGAAGGGGATGCGCTCGGCGGCCGGCTTGCCCTTGGCGAGCCAAACGCGGCTCTCCCCGATGCTCCACCTGACTACTAAGGCTATAATCAACGGCACCACCCCGAACCAGAACAAGATCCTCCATCCGTATGCCCCCATCGCGGCTTTAGTCGGAGCTAGATACGCCGCCAAGGCCACGGCCATAGCTGCGAACACCGACGCCAGCCCAGCGCCGCCTTGAGCCACGCCGCCGAATACGCCTCTGAGGTTGTTGGGGGCGAACTCGGCGGTTATGGTCAACCCGCCAGCCCACTCGCCGCCTAGGAATATGCCTTGGAGTATCCTGAACAAGACCAACAACAAGGTAGCCGCTATGCCTATCTGCGCATACGTGGGGAGGAACCCGATGGCCACGGTGGCCAAGCCCATGCCGAGCAACACGATGAACCAAGTCACCTTGCGGCCGATTCTATCCCCTAGATGGCCCCATATTATAGCGCCAAGAGGTCTTGCGAAGTACCCGAGGACCATGACCAACAGGGTATTCAGCAAGCTGGCCGTATAGCTCTCCTTGGGGAAGAACAACGGGGCCATATAGGGAGCGGCGTAGATATAGGCTATTAGGTCGTACAGCTCGAACCCCCACCCCAAGTTTGCCGATATCGCCACCTTTAGCGATTCGCGTAAATTCGTTTCGGCCATAGCGTAAATGCAATTTGAATATTAAAATTTTCCTCTGAAGCCATATTGTATACTAAAAAACGAAGACTCTTTATAACATCAATAACATGGTTATGTGGATTGGGCGGTAAAATCACGCGAGGCCTACAGGGCTATCCACGGCGCGTACGAGGAATCCAGAAGATCGCCCTTGCTCACAGCCGACCTGGCCCCCCACGGCGTCAAGGCGCTCGACCTCGGATCGGGCCGCGGGGCGCAGCCTAGGTATCTGGAGGCGGAGTACCCCTACGTGGTCCACTGCGATTTAGCGCAGGAGCTCGTCCCGCCCGGCTCCGAGGCTGTGTTATGCGAGGCCACCATGTTGCCGTTTAGAGACGGCGCCTTCGACGTTATCCACGCAGTCGCTGTGTACCACCACCTACCTCCTACAGCCCTCACGGCCGCTCTGCGCGAGGCGGTTAGGGTCGGCCGCCGCCTTGTGGCCACGGTGTGGGCTCTTCCAGGGGGCGGCGGAACCATGAGGGTGATACCTTGGAGGTGGCGGGGAGAGGCGGAGAGGGTGTATTACGTATATTCCATCGCGGATCTGATAAACTCAGCCGCCGTAGCCGGGGCTAAGGTGTTGAGCGTAGGCTACATTAGGAGGGGGAGGCGGCTCAACGTGTTCCTAGTGGCGGAAAGGATTAATTAATTCAAGGCGGTGGGCCCGTGGATATCCGTCAAGTGAGGAAGCCGATAAGAGCCGCCAGCGGAGTCCACGTGGTGGCGGTGATGACCGGGCCCATGCCTTGCCCGGGGCAGTGCATCTTCTGCCCCACTGCGAGAGGAGTGCCGAAATCCTACATGCCGGACTCGCCGGCGGTCATGAGGGCGTCGAGGGCCAGATACGATCCCTACAGGCAGGTAGTGGCTAGGATCTCCAACTACCTCTCGGGCGGTCACACGCCGACTAAGATAGAGGTGATAGTGATGGGCGGCACGTTCACGGCGCTCCCAAGGCAGTACCAGTTCTGGTTCGTGGGCAATATCTTCAAGGCTCTCAACGACTACCCCCACTGGACCTCCGCGTCTGCCTCCATAGATATAGAGAGGGAGCACGCCAGGAACGAGGAGGCCGTGATGAGGCTCGTGGCGTTGACCGTCGAGACGAGGCCGGACTACCTCGAGGAGAGCCATATAAACGATCTGCTGGCCATGGGCGTCACGAGGGTGGAGATAGGCGTGCAGTCAATCTACGACGATGTTTTAACGCTCGTCAAGAGAGGACATGGCGTCAAGGAGGTCGTCGAGGCGACGGCCAGGCTGAAAGACGCGGCGTACAAGGTTTGCTATCATCTGATGCCCGGGCTACCGGGTAGCGATCCCGATAGGGACCTCGAGATGGTGAGGACAGTTTTCTCGGACCCCCGCTTCATGCCGGACTGCGTCAAGATATATCCGACCTTCGTCGTGCCTGGTACCGAGCTCTACGAGTGGTGGAAAGCCGGGAGGTACAAGACCTACGACGAGGATACATGGCGCCGGTTGCTGGCGGAGATATACGCCTCCATCCCGCGTTGGGCCAGGGTCATGAGGCTGGGCCGCGACATCCCTCTACATCACGTCGTCGACGGGCCCCGCTGGGGGAACATGAGGGAGGTCGTGGAGCGGGAGCTCGAGAGGCTGGGGCTCCCCTGTCGGGAGATAAGATGTAGGGAGGTGGGCATAAGGGCTATACACGGCAGGCCGGTGGACGGCCACGTCGGCTATAGGAGGCACGTATATGAGGCCAGCGGCGGGCTCGAGTATTTCTTCGAGGCCGTGGGGCACGACGACTCGTTGTACGGCATATTAAGGCTACGGATGCCCGCGAATCCGTGGAGGCCCGAGGTAGATAGAAGGACCGCGTTGGTCAGGGAGATCCACGTCTACGGCCCCGAGGTGCCGATAGGCGTTAAAGACGGCGAGGGCATACAACATAGAGGTATAGGCAAGAGGTTAATGGAGCTGGCGGAGGAGGCCGCCTTGGAGAACTCGGCTAGGCGCGTCGTCGTCATAGCGGGCGTCGGCGCCAGGCCGTACTTCGCCAAGCTCGGCTATAGGAGATGTGGGCCCTATATGTGTAAAGAGCTAAGCTAGGCGCCCACCTCGGCCTCGGCCGCCCCACGGCGGCGTCTTATCAATATATATGCCCCGGCTCCGCCCCCTCCGGCGGCCGCGATGACGATCAACGGTATTAGGTTCAAGCTCCAAACCGCCGTGTAGACGCCGGGCGACGTGATGACGACGGTCGGCGAGTCGATGACTTGGCCGCTCGGAGTCTGCCAGCCCTTGAAGTCGTACAACAGTGGAGGCGGCGCCCAGACTTGGCTAGGAGTCACCATGACCATCATCGTGGAGCCGGCGTCGGCCCAGGTCTGCGACACGGTCGGCGTCCCGTACTTGCTTTGGAACGTCACCAGGTACTGGGTCTTGGTCGCGTACGTTATATTCATAGGTGAATCCACCGTTATCTGGGCTGTGGGCGACGAGGGGCCTGCCTTGCCGTTTATAACCCACGCGGCGAACGCCGTCCTGACGGAGCCCGACGAGTTGAGCACCGGGTTTATGCTCAATGTAGCGGTGGATCCTCTATCCAGCCAGGCCGAGCTAACTCCGTTGACGGTGCCCGGAGGCTTCACCACGACGAGGTACTGGACAACGTAGACGGGGTTTATCGACGTCGGGCCGAGGATCTGCAGAGTGAAGTTGCCCGTCTCGCCGTTGCTCCACTTCTTGAAGTACAGCCGTGTGCCGTTGTCGAAATAGTATATGCTAGGCGCCGTGAAGT
This sequence comes from uncultured Thermoproteaceae archaeon, assembly GCA_964342785.1. Lineage (GTDB taxonomy): Archaea > Thermoproteota > Thermoprotei > Thermoproteales > Thermoproteaceae > Thermoproteus. The sequence continues at coordinate 4,183 of CAYFGI010000028.1, read as the reverse complement.
TGACGTAGGACCCTTGGTCGATCCACGCGGACTGGACGCCGTTAACTGCGGCGGGCCATTGGGTGGTCACGAGGTACTGGAGGACGTAATACGCGGTCGTCGTGACGGGATACACCGAGACGTAGGGGGTGAGGCCCGAGGCGACGGGATTGCCGTATTGGTCGTAGACCGTCAAGTACTTGAGGTACCAACGCGCCGTCGAGTTTATCTGCACCGTCTGGGGAGCGCTTATCTTATACACAGCCGTTATGGTCGTAGGGCCGTTTATTTTAACCGCTATGGAGGGGGCGGGTATGTTGATAGGCGTGTTGTTGACGAGCCAATGGTCGAGCGACATATCGGCCGTGGTCCCCGCGCCGGCAGGTCCGCCGAACATCAACACCTTGACGTCGGGCTGCGCGGCGTAGATAGCCGTCCCGGAGGCCCAAGCCGGGCCGTTGACGAGGCCCTGCGGGCTTATCGAGACCTTGTATTGAAGCTGATAGTATATAACTACCGGCTGCTGTAGATTGCCCGTCACAGTGAGCGAGACGTTGTTCAGAGGAGCGCATCTTGAGTAATCCGTGAGGTACTTATAGCGCGGTATTATGGACACGGGGCCCACCGGCAGCAAGACTTGGGTCGTGTTGGCCACGTTGTACGTGAAGGTCGTGCTGCCGGACTCCACGTCGATGGTCTCGTTCAGACAGGGCTCGGGGCCCGATATCTCTATCGTCGCCGCTGGATCTACTATCTTCACCGTGCCTATAGCCAGCCTTTGGAACTTGACGGTAGTCCACGTCTCCACGGCCACAGTCAAGCCGTCCCAAGAGACGGCGACGCCCGTAACGGGAGCTCCTGCGTCCCACTCGGCCGCCCTATGTCCGTCCCAATAGACGACCACTTGACCTCCCAACGTCCCCACGACCACGATCGAGCCGTTGCCGGACACGGCTATCGCCGTGGGCGCGGAGGGCAGAAGCGCGGTGTACCAGAGCCCGCCGTTCCTATACACGTAAAGCTCATCGTATATGCCCACGGCCAACGTGGTCCCGTCCTGGCTCGCCGCCGCCGCTATAGCCGGCGTATTTGTCCCGTATTCCGTGACGGCCGCCGGCGTCAAGTCCACCCCCAGGGGCCATATGTATATATGAGGCAACGCGCCCTTGTAGAAAGATACCACGTACGGCTCCCCGCTCGGGTTCACGCCTATATATAAGACCGAGCCGTTAACGGCGGCTATCTGGCTCAAGGAGCCTCCTGATATCTGGTAGAACCCTCCATTGAAGGTGCCGACGTAGAGCGTGCCGCCGTCCCTACTATACGCCATATACGTCACAGGCGAACCGACGTTGTAGGTGGCCACGACCCCCTTCTCGCTGAGGATGTAGATCTTACCGCCGACTGTGCCCACGGCTACGTTCACGCAGTTAGTCGCTATCGCCGTTATGTTGGCGTTGCTAAGGCCGTAGGACCACTCCATGTATCCGTACGGAGTGAAGAGGGAAACTATCGAGTACTTAGCTAATATCACAGTTATATAGGACACGTTGGACGGGACCGGCGCCGATGGGTGAAGGACGCCTGTTATGGCTTGAAGCAACGTATATAGAAACGACGTGTTGAGGAAGACTTGATATATGTAGGGTCTATCCGCCACGGCGAGGCAGCCTCCGTAGGCGTTTGTAGCTATCAACGGGTAATGGGCCGGGTTGCTCCAGACAGTGTTCCCTCCCTCGGCGATTATATTAACGCCGCCTTGAGTGGCTTGATATACGACGTCTAGGCTCTCCGTGCCTAGTATATAGGCGTGAGCTAAGACGAGCCCTAGGGACAGGATAAGAACGATCAATAATTTCTTCATGCTATCCCGTTTAGGCAGTAGATATATATTTTACGTTCTATTTCGCTAGCGCTTAAGCCTCTCGATATAGGGGGCGAGGAGCTTCTGGAGGCCCTCCGGCAGAGAAGACGCGTATTGATCGATCAAGCTGAGCGCGATCAACTCGCTTAGATCAGCCTCCGAGAACCCCCTGGACCTTAGGTAGAAGGCCCTCTCCTCGTCTAGGGAGGCGTCCGCCGCTGAGTGGCGCGCGCCCTCCACGTCGCCGGTATCTATGTAGAGGATAGGCTGAGTGATGGCCACGGCCTTATCGGACGCGATGTAGGTAACGCCCTCCGCGACGCTCTCGCTCCACCTCCCTCGTTTAGTTATCCTGCCCAGAGCCCTCTGCACGACCCACGCCTCGTCTTTAGACACAGCCATCAGCCTTATCTTCCCCCTTCCATACTCCCCATCGTTCACCACCGAAACGTAGTGATGTATCCTTGAACGACCGGCGCCTACCTCCAAGCCTATGGCCTCCACGGAGGATCTCGAGCCCTCCACCAAGTACTCCTCGACTAAGCTGTTCATAGAGCCGAAAGCGGCGAGAGGCCTCGCCGAGATAGAGGCGTTATCGCCGACGACGAATCTAGCGGACACGTAATGAGGCCCTCCCCCAGATACCGAGGAGAGAGATAGATTCACAGCGGCGTTGTTTCCGACCACGCCCTCTATCAACGCCGCGTTTAACACATCGCCCTCGCTTTCAGCCATCACCGCGATATCGCCGACGAAGCCATCCGATATCTCGAGCACAAGATACGCGGCCGCGAAGGCCTTGTCGCCGCGGGCAGATATCCTTATAGCCACAGGCGCCTCCGGCGCTCCGCGCAACCTCACGTAGACGACCTCCGACACCCTCGACAACACCCTAGCGTTCATCCTACTGTCTAGTTGTATCAGCTTCAGAGGCGCGTCGTCCGAGGGATACGCCTCGACGCCGCCGCATCGCCCGACCCCGGCCAGCTTTCCGTTAAGCACCAAGATCTCGCAAGGGCCGGCGGATCCCTCCAAGGAGGGAGGCGCCGCGGTGTATCCCTCGTATTTATCCCAATCGATGTAATGTTTGACGCCGGGCGAGTCCGCCATCTCTTGGTAGGGGAGCTTGGCCTCCAGCTCTCCGGCGCGTGTCTTGAGCTCCGCGAGCTTCACGGCATAAACGATTTCTATTAATAAAACAAAGAGGACGTGGAGATCTCGGCCGGCGCAGTGGTGTTCTACAAGAAGGACGGCGACGTGGAGTACCTCCTACTGCTCTACCCAGGCGGCCATTGGGATTTCCCCAAGGGCAACATAGAGCTCGGAGAAACGCCGGAGCAAACCGCCTTAAGGGAGATAAAGGAGGAGACTGGGCTAGACGTCGAGTTGATACCTGGCTTCAAGGAAGAGATAGAGTACTTCTACTATAGAGAGGGCCGGAGGACTAGGAAGAAGGTGATATACTTCCTCGCCAGAGCCCACAACAAGGACGTCAAGATCTCCTGGGAGCACAAGGGCTACGTATGGCTCCCCTTCGGGCAAGCCCTCGCGAGGATCACCTTCGAGAACACCAGGAAGGTCCTGGCCAGAGCACATGCATATTTAAAGGAGAAAGGATACGTATGGACCTCGTAACTCTCCTGAAGTTCGAACACGCGATCTTCAAGGTGAGGTTTTCCCTCATGTATAAACTCCCCGACGACGCCTTCTGGGAGGAGTTCTCCCAGCTACATCGCTTCATAGTGGATGTCCACGCGAAGGCGGAGGATCTCTACGTGTTCCCGTTGTTCCCGGAGAAGGAGATACATCCGTTCGCAGCCGACCACAAGCTGATACAATCCTTCGGCGACAACTTGCTGAGGGAGAGGGACAGGCGCCGCTTCGAGAGGTACGTCGCCGTCGTGACGTACCATAACGATCACGAAGAGCTGGAGGTATTCCCCAAGGTCGGCCGTAGCCTGCCCATAGCTATAGACGTCATAGAGAACTACGGCATCGAGAACTACATCAAGTTGATGGGGCTAGACCCGCGCAAGCTCTAGACCTCCTCCACTCTATACGTCTGGCTTGCCAGCGCCGAGAGGACGGTGCATTGTTGGGTCATCATCTCCCAGAGCTTGCCCTCCAGCTCCGCCAACTTGGCGCCTTCCTCCGGCATATAGCGGAGCAAGGCCTTCGCGAGAGCCGAGGCCTTGGCTAAAGCCTCGGGGCACCCCAGCCCTTTATTCGCTTGGAGCGTCCCGCTCCCGCCCAGCCTCTCGATGATGTCGTCCGGCAGCTCGGCGGCCAAGGCGATGAACCTAGCCGGGTCGTTGAGGGCCTCCTTGGCCCTCTCCACGG
>CAYFGI010000027.1:0-17200 GCA_964342785.1 uncultured Thermoproteaceae archaeon | reverse complement strand
CCTTCCCCACCTCGCTCCTCCGCCTCCTCCTCAGCTGGACCCTGAGGCCCGGCTTGGCGAGGCGGATGCAGACGTCCATGCCCCAGACGCCCACGGCGGGGTCGTACTTCACGCCAGGGAGCATTATGTGTTCCTTTATCCCGAAGCAGACGTTGCCTCTATCGTCGAAGCTGGACGCCTTAACTCTGTTGTTGACTGCGGTCAAGGCTCTCGCCAGGAATTGAACCGCCTTATCTCTTCTGAGCGTGACGGCCACCGCTATGGGCTCTCCCCTCCTGACGTTCCACTCCTTTATGCTCTTCTTGGCCTTCCTGACCGAGGGCTTCTGGCCTGTTAACTCCTCCAGTAGAGCCCTCGCTTTCTCGAGCCTCTCGCCGCCTTCGCCAACGCCGATATTAACGACGACTTTCTCTATGTATATACGCTTCATTGGGTGGTCCTTAACTAAAACAAGCTCCTTCCAGCTCCTTTGAGCAAGAGGCACCGACATGGCCTCACGGTAGCGGCCGTGTATTTAACCTTTCTCCCCGGCTCTGCCCCTTTTAACGGGACATACATCCAACTTAAAAACATGTAAATTCTATTCATCATGCTGAAAGCCGCCCTGTTCTCAGGCGGCAAGGACAGCATCTACGCGGCTTTGCTGGAATGGCCGGTGGATATCTTCGTGACTTTCGTCTATCAATTCCCGCGGCCGTCGCCGCACCTATTGAATATACATAAGCTTATAGAGTTGGCCAACGCCGCCGGCATCCCCGTGGCCATACTGAAGGTAGATAAAGGCAGGGAGTTCCAACAAGAGGCGGATTTCCTCAGGAAGCTCGGCGTCGACGTGGTGGTGGCCGGGGATCAAGCTGTGGAGGAACACCTCAAATACATGGAGAGGTTGGCGCACGAAGCCGGGGCGTCCTTGAGGGAGCCCCTCTGGGGACAAGACCCCGCCGAGATCTTGGCGAGGGAAGCCGAGGAGCTGGATTTCGTTGTGATAGGCGCAAGCCACCTAGATCTCGTATGCGACTACGTGGGTAGCCGGAACGTGGGGCGTTTCTTGGAGAAAGCTAGATCGCTCGGCGTCGATCCGATAGGCGAGAGGGGGGAGTACCACACGCTCGTGGTCGAGATAAAAAGGCTCGCGGCGTCGATACCTTTCCGTTGTCTCGACGTAAGGAAGTACGTAGATTACTACATAGCCTTGGTGTCATGAGCATCCCCCAGCTTTTAATGAAAGCGGCTTCGCGCGCGGGATGCGACGGCGTTTTGCTGTCGGGAGGCCTCGACTCGACCACCGTGGCGTGGGCTTTGGTCAAAAGCGGCGTCAAGCCGAGGGCGTTCAATACGCAGTACGCCCCCGCGCCCGGCACCGACGTGCCTCACGTCCTGGAGGCCGCCAGGTTCCTCGGGCTTAAGCTGACGATAATATGGACCGACGAGGAGGAGGCTGTGAAGGCCGCCGAGGAGGTGGTCGGGATACTCAAGGTGTTTAACCCCATGGAGGTCGTTAACTGCGCCGCCGCGTATATAGCCATGAGGGAAGCCGCCGAGATGGGCGTCGAGAGGATATGTACCGGCGATGGCGGCGACGAGCTCTTCGCTGGATATAGCTATATGCATAAGCTTCCTCCTAGGGAGCTCGACGAGTATATACGCCGTCTGGCCAAGAGCTGGTATTTCTGTTCCTTCGACGTGGGGCGAGCCCTCGGCATCGAGGTCAAGGCGCCCTACCTGGACCCCGAGGTAGTCGACCGCGCCCTCGCCATACCGGCCGAGGAGAAGGTAAAAGACGGGATCGGCAAATACGTGGTTAGACGCGAGTTCCAAGGGCTGCTCCCCGACTCCATAGTGTGGAGGAGGAAGGATCCCCTCGAGGCTGGCAGCGGGTTCTCGGCGTTGTACGACGTGTTGGCTAAAAGGGCCGAGGGCTATGAGGCCGATATACCTATCAAAGGCGCCGGCAAGTACCTATACAAGGTGTTCAAAGAGAGGGGGTTGAGCTACGAGAAGGATCGAGAGAACCCGTGCCCAGTATGCGGACATAGGTTGAAAGATAGGTACTGCCCCATGTGCGGCTACTACGGCTAGGCGACGGTCTTCATGGAGATATCGTCCTAGGAATCGGTAGGAATACCTAAAACACGTAATTATTTATGAACCTTTGTGTGTATAGAGGCTGTAAGGGCGTATTCGGCCGAGTCGGCCAAGGCGGCGCAAAGGCTCGGATTGACTCTTAGAGACGACGCAGATTTCGTTCTGGTCTACGGCGCCGATAGGGATATCTTAGAGGCTCTGAGGAGCAGAGACGAGGTCGTGGTGGGGATATCGCCTCGCGGCATCGACGCTGAGCTCGCCTTCGCTTCCGAGGATCTCTACCCCTTGATCGCGGCGAGAGCCGAATGCGAGATATTGAAGATCCCCAGGCTACACGCCGAGTCCGGAGGGACCTTGGTGAGAGCCGTCAACGAGGTAGCGATCTTCCCCAGGAGGTCGGCGGCTTTGATGTCGTATAAGGTCAGCATAGATGGGAGGGTCCTCTTCAGCGATGTGGCCGACGGTGTGTTGGTGTCGACCCCCCTGGGCTCCTCGGCCTACGCCAGATCGGCCGGAGGCTCTATCATAGACCCCGAGGCGGAGGTTCTCGAGATAGTCCCCGTGAACTCGACGGCGCGTAGGCCGCCCTACGTGATTCCTTTAGGCAGGAAGGTGGAGGTCTCAGACGTGAAGTCTAGATTCCTCCCGGAGCTCGTGGCTGACGGCCGCGTGAGGATCCCGCTGGCTGAGGGGGCCGCGAGGATATGGGCTGGATCCACGGCGAGGTTGCTCAAACCCGCTGCGGTGAGGAGGGAGGCCGAGCCGTCTAGGAAGCTATCTCCGTCCATGAGGTACGTGCTGAAGGTGCTCGAGGAGAGGGGGCCTCTCACGTCGAGATCCATAGCTGAGTTGACCGGTTTGCCCATAAGGACCGTGGAATACGCTTTAAGCGCCCTAAGGAGGGCGGGGCTCGTGGAGGCTAAGGCGACGGGGGGCCTACGTATATATTACGTACGGCAGTGATCGTCCGTCGCCTCCGTTGGACCGCCGGCTGCCGTTATTCACATAACTTGAGGGAGAGGGCGTCTTCTATCAACTTCTCCACTGGCCACCTCCGGTACTCATACGTCAACGCCCTAGCCTCCCTGGCCTTTTTATAAGCCTCGGCGCGGCTCGCCCCCCCTCTGATCATGTTAAGCATATGGAACTCGGTGAGGATATATGGGAGCGCCTTCTGGAGGTTCTCCGCGATCCTCCCCTCGTCGATATAGATGTTTTTCAAAACCCTCAGGGCGCTGGTGAGTATCTCGTCTAGGGCGAGAAAGGCCTCGGGTATCCAAGCCCTCTCGTTTGCGGAGTTGGTGAGATCCCTCTCGTGCCATAAGGCCACGTTTTCGTAGGCCACATGGGTCAACGCCCTCACGTATCTAGCCAAGCTGACGATGCGCTCCGACGTGGTGGGATTGGCCTTGTGGGGCATGGCGGACGAGCCCCCGCCTCTCTCCACCACCTCGCCGATCTCCGGCCGCGACAACTCTCTTATCTCCACGGCGAGGCGTTCGAACACGGCGGCCATGAGGGCCAACGCCGAGGCCAAAACTGCGAAGCTCTCGCGCGGAGCCACTTGCGTGGTGATCACGTGGTGGGGGAGGCCGAGCCTCTCCGCCACCCTCCTCCTGACCTCCAGCCCCAGCTCTCCCCACGACGCCATCGTCCCCACGGCCCCTCCGATCTTCGCTCTGATGAACTCCTCCGCAAGCGCCAACTGCCTACAGGCTATGTACAGCTCATAGTAATAATTGGCGAATTTAAAGCCCAGGGTGATCGGCTCCGCCCACTGGCCGTGGGTCCTCCCCACCATCTCCAGAGATTTGTACCTCCTCGCCATATCGGCCAGCTGACCGCCGACGGCGCGCGCCTTCTCTTTTATCGACGATAAAGCCCGCCGTATGAGAAGAGCCCACGCTGTGTCGATTATGTCGTTCGACGTGGCGCCGTAATGCACGAACCTACAGCCGCTTCTCTGCTCCAGCAGAAACACGAGGCTTAGGATATCATGGCCCGTCTCCCTCTCCAACGAATACACCTCATCGACGCCTACAGACGCCCTACCTACCTTCTCGCAACAACCCCGCTCGGCAACGCCCAGCTCCTCCAGGGCGCAGACAAGCGCTTTCTCCACCTCTAGATAGGCGTTCACAAGAGCTTCGTTGGTGAAAAGACGACGTATTTCCTCGGAGCCGTAACGCCAGTCGAACGGCGATACGTGCATTATGCCTTATCCCAGAGCTCCTTATAAGCTAGTCGACGCTAGCTGCCTCGCTTTTTCGATCAACGTCTTCACGTCCCTAGCCGCCGACTCGTCGTCCGGGTAGATCGACAATATACCCTCCGGATCGGGCCCGTTGTATTGGTATTCGTGTAGGAGCAACGCGAGGTTTGTGTAGAGATCCACCTCTCCCCCTATTATCTGCGCCACTTTTTTAAGCGCCGAGGTGGGCATAACGGCGATGATCCACATAGCCTTCTCCACCACACGCCTCGAGCCTCTCAGCCTCTTACGGCCTGGAAACGCCTTTTTCAACTCCTCCAGCTTATCCACGGAGCGAGCAGCGACTACCGCCTTCCAGCTCTGGAAGGCCTTGCCGGCCGCGTTGCGCACAAGCCCCTCCTCTAGGAACCTCTCGGCGATCTCGGCCTCGTATACAGCCTCGCGGAGCCTAACCTCCTTATATCGCCTCAAGTCGAACCAAGGCTTGGGCAAAACCTCCACATACAACACCACGATCCCGTATTTAAGCCAAACCCTTCTCCCTCCTCAGATCCACCACGTGCTGGGGCTCCGGCCCCGTCCCGATCAAAGTGACGGGCACGCCGAGGGCTTCCTCCACCTCCTCGATCCACCTCCTGGCCTCCAGCGGTAGATCGGCCCACCTAGTCTTGCCCGCCGCGTCCTTAAAAAGCGCGTCGACCTTAGTGATCGCTATTTGTGTGGGCGAGTTGAGGAGGACGGCCCTCCTGGCCAGCTCCAGATTGAAGGGAGCGGCCCTCCTGGGCCTCCCCGTCACCGCCCCCCTCTCGACCCAGCCCCTCCTCTCGGCCTCCTCCGGCGGGAGCTCGCCGGGCAGAGGGCCGTTGCCGACGCGGGTCACGAAGGACTTAAAGACTAGCACCACCTCGTCTACATCCCTAGGCCCCACGCCCGCCTCGCTCGCCACGCCCGAGGCCGTGGTGTCCCTGCTGGTCACGTAGGGATACGTGCCGTGGTAGAGCGAGAGGAAGGTGCCCTGGGTGCCTTCGATCACGACGCCGCCGGCTTTATGCTCGCGGATCATCGCCGGGACGTCGGCCAGATAGGGCTTAAGCGCGTCGAAGTCCTTGGCCAGCCTCAGCCTACGGAGAACGCGGTCCACCATGGCCGCCCCGACGCCCTGCCCCGTGGAGCCCACGGTCTTCATCAAGAACTCGTCCCTCCTCTCGGCCTCCACGTGGGAATCCTCTATCACCCCCGTGTTGAAATCCACGTAGCTCCTCCCGCCGCCCAGCCTCTCCGCCTCGGAGAGGAATATATCGATTTTGATCAACGCGCCGGGCGCCACGGCCAGCTTGGAGCTTTGATTCACGAAGCAAGCAGGCAAGGTACGCAACACGACGGCCTCCCCCCTCCAGACGACGGTATGCCCGGCGTTGGGAGCCCCCGTCCTCACGCAGAGCGCCGGCTTGTCGGCCGTCGCTAGATACGCCACGATCTTACCCTTGCCGGTATCGCCGAAAAATCCGTCCACCACTACATACAGCATGGATGACAACGAGGCGGCTCTTTTAAGCTACTCGCCCCTATTTCTTAACAGCGCCGCCTTAAAACCCGCAGATCTATCGACCTATCGTCGATTGAAATCACATTGACAGCATGTAGACGGCGCGGCCTCGATAGTGGACTATTATCGCGAGGGCTCGTACATGTCCGACGGAGGCGATTACGCCAGGGCGCCCACCTTCTTCGGGCAGGGGAGGATGCCTACCGAGCTCGGCCCGTCATTAGATCGGCTTGGATCGATCGTCGAGGCGGACTTGCGGCCAGCTACTTAATTCATTAATTAAATTCTCTCCAGGGCCCCATTGTGTCAATCGCTATGTAGTTTAACTATATGTTTAAAAACCGAACTCCGCGCTGGGCCTATCGTCCTCGGTTTATCGACGCTACAGTGGAGGCCGGATCGTTTCCAGCGGCAGGTTTATAAATAACATCTTGGAGGGTTCGGTGATAGGGCAGTACCTATCCCGCCTCAAGACCCTCGACGCATATATTGGCGAGTTCGACGTAGTTATAGTCGGGGCCGGGCCCGCTGGCATGTTCGCCGCCTACGAGCTGGCCGAGGCCGGCGGCTTCCGCGTGGCTCTTATAGACGGCGGCCTCCGCGCGTCGCAGAGGGTTTGTCCTCTGCAGACGCCCCTGGAGAAATGCACCTTCTGCGTGCCTTGCCACATAATGTACGGCGTCGGAGGGGCCGGCACCTTGAGCTCCGGTTTGATCAACTTGAGGCCCGACGTGGGGGGCGACCTCCACGAGCTCGTCGGGGATTGGGATAAGGCCATGGAATTGATAAACTATGTAGATTCTATCTTCGTCAAGTTCGGAGCGCCGGATCAAGTGTATGAGCCGAATATGGAGTCCATAAACAAGCTGTCCTCCATCGCGGCTAGGGTCAACGCGAGGGTTATACCCATAAGGCAGAGGCACATGGGGACTGACGGATCCCGCAAGGTCGTGGAGGCCATGACGCAATACCTGGAGGGACGCGGCGTGAGGCTCTACACCTCCACCTGGGCGTTGACTGTGGAGAGGAGCTCGAAGGGCTTCGTGGTCAAAACAAACAGAGGGGTCTTCGAGGCCCCGGCCGTCCTGCTGGCCCCCGGGAGGGGAGGGGCCGAATGGCTCGTCTCGACGCTCAAGAGGTTAGGCGCCAAGCTCGACTTCGGCCCCATAGATATAGGCGTGAGGGTGGAGGTGCCCTATCAAGTCATGAGGCCTCTCACCGACGCCGTCCACGACCCGAAGGTGGTCCTATACACCTCTAAATACGACGACAAGGTTAGGACCTTCTGCACTAACCCCCGCGGCTTCGTCGTGAAGGAGGTCTATTCCGACGGGACCGTGGGCGTCAACGGGGAGACCTACCTGGAGAAGAAAAGCGAGAACACGAACTTCGCCTTCCTGGTCACCTTAAGGCTGACGGACCCCATGGAGGACACCATAGAGTACGGGAAATCCATAGCGAGGCTCGCCACTAAGCTCGGCGGGGGCAAGCCGTTGATCCAGAGGCTCTACGATCTGGAGAGAGGCCAGAGATCCACTTGGGAGAGGATAAGGCGCTCCAGCATATCGCCCACCTTGAAGGACGTGACGCCCGGCGATATCTCCCTGGCCCTCCCGCACCGCGTGGTCGAGGATATAATCGAGGGGCTCAAGAAGCTGGACGAGCTGGCGCCCGGAGTCGCGAGCCCCCAGACCCTCATATATGCCCCCGAGATAAAGTTCTATTCGGCGAGGCCCGCCGTGGACAACAACATGATGACCACGGTGCCCGGCCTCTTCGTTGCGGGCGACGGCGCCGGCCTCTCCAGAGGCATAAACGTGGCCGCGGCTACGGGCGTCCTGGCGGCGAGAGGGATAAGGAACTATTTAAACAAGGGGTGACCGAAAACTAGGCGTAGCCCCACTCCTTGAGCTTCCTCAAGATCTCCGCGTCTTCTGAGAGCATCTGCTCCAAGAGATCCGCCACGTATTTATCGACGTCCTTATAGCCGGCGCTTTCAGCTGCCTTCTTCAACTTCTCGTAGAGATGTTCGGGCAGGTGGACGCACATAGTGCCCGATCCCGTAGGCATAATTAACTATTCTTCTTCCTGTTCCTCCATCGCCATCTCCCTAACCTCGGCTGCTATGAAGCCCATGACCAGAAGGGCCATGAACGATACTATTATCCAGGAGGGTATGCCGCCTATGCTCTGTACCAATAGATACAACGTGAGCGCGGTCGCTGTAAGCGACAACGCGACCTCGGCCCTCCTCTTGGCGGCCCTCTTGAGGGCTATCCTGAAGAGGGAGAAGTTAGCCGATATATGCACTATGGAGTTCGCCAACATGGATAGGAAGCCTAGAGCGGCGAAGGCTACCTCCAGCCTCGCTGCACCGTACGAAAGGTAGAGGACCAGCGCGTAGAGCGCCACCACCGTCAACGCCGCATAGAACGGCCCGGTCCTCTGCTTCACCTCGCTGAGCTTCTGGGGCAACAAGCCGTAATAAGACATGGCATATAACGTCCTGGATGCAGCGACCATGAAGGCTAGGGTGGCCAGAACGCCGTCGTTCGCCGCCGCGAATAAGACGAAGGCCAACGTCAAGAGGCCGAACCTATGGGCGATTAAATCCAACACGGAGCCCTGGGACGCGCCGAGGTAAAGCAAGTAGTCGGCTATGGCGTATATATCGAAGGCCGCCAGTAGCCCTCCCATGAGTATAACTATCACTATGGCTAGCGGCACGTTCCGCCTGGGGTTCCTCACCTCGCCTGAGACGGGCGCTATGGAGCCGTAGCCCGTGGGTATTGCGGCGCCCATTATCGTAGCAGCCGCCAACATGCCGGGAGAGATCCTAAGGGCCAGAGGATTGTATAGGTGCCATCCCGTGGCGGATAGGAAGAGGAAGGCGACCGACGCCATGGCCGCCGCCTCCACGACGCTCGCTATCATGGCGTATCTCGCGGTAGGCTTTATGCCGAGCAGGAGGAAGATAGACGCCGTGGCGAATATAGCCGTCAACAAGTATATAGGCGGCACTCCGGACACGGCCGATAGAACCGATGTGGACGCCACCACGTAGGCGGCGCCGTAAAGCACCGAGTATATCATGTAGAGCCACCCCGTCTCGAAGCCCAGTCTCCTAGTGAGGGAGTAGTACGCGTATGTGTAGTAGCCTCCGGCCTGCGTGAACCTAGTCGATAGACGGTATACGACGAGCCCGTTCACGAGGACCATTAGGGTGCCCAGCACTATGGCTAGAGGCGCGGCCGTACCTACCGTCATGAACACGAACACTCCATAGCTGAGTATGCTGAGGAACGGCGACTGTCCTCCGAAGCTCAAAAAGACGAGATCGATGAGACCTATCTCGCGCCGCAATTCCCGCGGCGCGTTCTTTACATTTGACACGTGGGGTAGAAACTTTACTTTTATTAAGTTTTTCGGCGTTGGTCCCTCCGTTTTGGCGATGCCCGCGATAACAACATGGAGCCCATCGCCTACATGCGATCATCTAGAGCGCGCCGATCGCATCTTCGATAAACCGAGTCTTTCTTCTGGCGACGAACTCGCGGAATCGCCGTAGATCGGAGGATAAAGGACGCATGCCCCCGCCGCAAGGCCAAGAAAGGGGCGGGCCGCTGAGGCGCGGGTCGACGTACCGGCGCCTAGATGGCGGAAGAACGTTAGTCTTCTCCCCTTACTACGCCCACCACGAATAGAGGCACCTCGAACTCGCCGCCGTAGAAGTAGAACAAGAGTATCTTGGTTATCTCCCTAAGTACGAGCATGAGGGATCCCCTCCTTAGGCCCACGGCCTCCGCGGCCTCCTTCCAAGGCCTCGCCTGCAGGACCTTGGATATCAAGGCGAGCTCCAGCTTCTCGTCGAGGGACGGCCTCCTCCCCCTGGGGGAGTAGAAATATCTAACAGTGAGGAAATAAAGCGCGTCAGACACGTTCTCGAAGGTCATGGGGCCGACCGCGTAGGCCACCAACCTATCGATCTGGTTCCTCGACAGCTCGGGCTCTGGCTCTATGCCCCAGCCCCAATCCTCTAGGAGCATCCTCGCCTCGGCCGGGTCGAGGTCGCTGTAGGGCCCCATCAGCGAGTGGATCAAGCGCCTTCTGAACTCCACGTTGGCGTATCTGACCAGCTCGGCCGCCTTCTCGTTTAGAGGCTTTATGAGGAGGACGCTGTATTCGCCGGACACCGGGTTCCTCTCGGGCGAGATATGGATGGGGATGTAGCCGTTCTTTATCCAGAACTTCAGCAACTTCCCGTGGACCCCGAAGCCTACGCCGACCCAGTCGTACCCCCTCTTGGCCGCCTCGGCCTCGACCATCTTGAGGGCCTCCGTGCCGAGCCCCATGTCTTGCGCCGCGGGGTGGGTCGCGATTCTAACAATGCGCCAGCCCTTGAGCTTCGCGAACTCGGGCAGACGCCAGTACTTGAGGAAACGATCCGGCAGTATATTGCCGGGGAGCTTCAACCCCCTCAACGCCTCGTCCACGAAATCCTCATCGAGCCCTCCCTCCTCGGCTAGCTCCAAGGAGACCACTATCTTGCCGTCCTCGAGCGCAACGGCACGCGCGGTGTGGTGGGGCGCATCCAGCAACATGCCCAGGTCGTCCGGCTCGTTCCGGTAGTGCGCTTGGACGTAGATCCCGAAGAACCTCCTCAACCTCTCCTCGTCGGACACTATATCGGCCTCGTCTAGATACCTCAACCGCTTCTCTCTTATCTGCACGTAGTCCTCCTCGGCCAGCTCCTCGGGCTCCGCGTCTAGGAGGAACGTGTCGAAGAGCCACCTCTCCACGGGGTCGCCGCGGCCGTAGCGGATCGGCTCCTCCATCTCGTAGATCTTGACGTCCGTGTTGGGGTCCTTCTTGAGGCTCTCGAGGAACCTTATGGAGAAGCCCCTCCCCGCCCCCTCGTACCCATGTATAGTAGTTGCGAATATAAGCCTGTCGAACTTGCGATGCGCCGCGTAGAGTATGGGGAGCGGGATGGCCGCCGCTTCGTCAACAGCTATTATATCGGCCCTCTCCCTCTTCAAGAGCTGATAGGGAGTTATGAAGTCGACGAATATGCCCTTGGCCTTCACGGCCCTTATCTCGCCCCCCTCCTTCTCGACCCCCGGCTTGTAGCCCAAGGCCCTCAGCCCCTTGAGGAGGAACTCGGCGAGGGTCTCCATGTTGGAGTACTCCATGGCGCTCACCACCAGCTGTACCTGCGACTTCGCCTTCCTCAGCCTATGGCCCAGCCCGGCGAGGCCCAGCCCCAGCGCCGCGCTCTTCCCCCTACCCCTATCGGCTATGACCACGAGGGCTTGCTTCCGTTTAGGCTTCTCGTAGAGGCCCTCCATCAACTTCAATACCTCCACCTGGTCCTGCGTAGCGGCGAGTTGGTAGATCTTGACGGGGATCACCGCCTTCTCGGGCGCCTTAACCTCCGGCTTGACCCACTCGGGGGGCTCCGAGGAGGGCCTCCTCAAAACCTCCCCCCTCTCCGCGTCGTATATTATTATGCCGTCGTGCTCCCACAGCTTCCTCCAGAACCTCTCCTTCATCCTATGCCTCACGTCGTTTGGCCTATACTGGGGGACGAGGAGCGTCGCTTGGAACTTAGTAATGTAGCTCCTCCAGACCTCGAGGGGAGGCAACGAGACCACGTACAGCCCCCCTCCAGCGACGACTCCTCCGAGCCTCCCCACGTCGTTGGGCTTGAGGTCGTTGATGAGGTCTAGGACGGCGAAATCGTAGGTCTTCCCCAGGAGCTTCGGCGTGTCCTTATAGGGACGGAACTCTATATCTAGCGAGGAGTCCTTCATGAGATCCCTGACGTAGTTATGCCTCCTGTTGGCGTCCGCGTATTCGGGCTGGAACATGTAGAGGCCCTCCCCGCCCCCCGCCGACGACTCGAACGCCTTGAGGGCGTCCGCCACCGCCTCGGCCACTTTCCGGTCGTCGACCCCCACCACGGCGACCAGCCGCCGGTGGCGGGCCCTCTTGGCTTTAGACAACTCCTCCCTCAGGACTTCTTTCAGCACTCGGAACCCCGGACGAGGGGGTTAAAACCTTTCTAGCCGAAGTAGGACGCCAGCTCCTGCAGCTTCTCCTTAGGCAACTCTAACGGCGCCTCTATCGGCGCCTTGCCGCCGAGGAGCTTCGCCACCTCCTCCTCATACGCCGGTAGGTCCTCCCTCTTGTAGAACACGCCTATAGGTATCTTGCCGTATGGATCGAGGGTGGGCCATTCCAGCGCTCTCTTGTACGCCTGCTCGAAGTCGGTCGGGTCGTGGCCGACGGACTCGAGCTTGTACACCCTAGCCCTGAACCAATCGTAGGTGTTGACGCGGTTGAAGGTCACGCAGGGGCTCAACACGTCGACGAGCGCGAAGCCTCTGTGCCTCAAGGCCTCCACTATTATCTGCGCTAGATGCGCCACATCGCCGCTGAAGCCTCTAGCCACGAAGGTGGCCCCCGCCGACAGCGCTAGGGCCAGCGGGTTCACTGGAGAGTCTATGGAGCCGTAGGGCGTCGTCTTGGTCTTGACGCCCCTAAGGGTGGTCGGGGACATCTGTCCCGTGGTCAAGCCGTACACCTGGTTGTTGGAGACTATGTAGACGACGCCTACGTTGCGCCTAGCGGCATGTATCATGTGGTTGAGGCCTATGCCGTAGCCGTCCCCGTCGCCTCCCACGCCTATCACCGTCAGCTTGGGGTTGGAGATCTTTATGCCGGTGGCGACCGGCAGTATGCGTCCATGTATGCCGTGGACGCCGTAGGTCTTCATGAAGTGCGGCAGCTGGGAGGAGCAGCCTATCCCCGACACGATGACCACGTCCTCGTTCCTAGCCCCCACCTCCGCGAGCGCCCTCCTCAAGGCCTCCAATATGCCGTAGTCGCCGCAGCCGGGGCACCAGATGGGCTGCCTAGCCGCGGCGAAGTCCATGGGCTTTCTGCTTATCTGTACCTTAACCGACGCCATGGCTACACCAACTCAGACAGTTCATCTACGCTGAAGGGCTCGCCCCACCATTTGAGCACCTTCCTCTTGAACTCAACGCCGAGCTCCCTCTTGAGGTATATCGCGAGCTGCCCCTCGCGGTTCAACTCCACATCTACGAGCGCCTTGCCGCCGTCCAGCGCCTTGGCCGCGGGCTCCTTGTTCAGAGGATAGATATCTCTGAACACTACGGCGCCTAGATCGCGCCTCTGCGACAAGAGGTCCAGGACGGGCATCGCCGTGGAGCCCCAGGTCACCAACGTTATCTCGCCGGAGCCGAAGACTGCGGGGCCCTCCATCTCCTCCACTACCTTGGCCATCTTACGCATCCTCTTGTCGTGCATCGCCTTCCTGACCTCGGGGAGGTGCCTATCGGTTATCACGTCGCCCCTCTCGTCGTGCTCGTCGCTGGTGGCCACGTGCATGCCCCCGGGGACGCCCGGCACGGTCCTAGGCGAGATCCCGCTCTCGGTG
Source organism: uncultured Thermoproteaceae archaeon (assembly GCA_964342785.1). GTDB lineage: Archaea > Thermoproteota > Thermoprotei > Thermoproteales > Thermoproteaceae > Thermoproteus. Next base: position 3,892 of record CAYFGI010000027.1, on the reverse strand, counting down.
AGCTTATAGCGTTTATACTCATCCCAGACCACGGGCGAGGTGATTAACTCGCCTCTCTCTATCTTGAACCTACTCCAATCTATGTCGTCCACCGTCGTTAGAGACTCGTTGAAGTAGAGATCAGTCATCACTACGACCGGTATCTGGTACTTCTCGGCTATGTTGAAGGCCTTGGCGGCCGCGTAGAGCCCGTCCTCGATGGTATATGGAGCTATCACCGCGTGGGGATACTCGCCGTGGGAGGGGGATAGGGCCATCAAGAGATCAGCTTGCTCAGTCTCCGTGGGCAGGCCGGTGCTGGGGCCTCCCCTCTGGCTCAAGAAGACCACCGCAGGCGTCTCTATCATGGCGGCGAGGCCGAACGCCTCGTGCATCAAGTCGAAGCCGCCGCCCGAAGTCCCCGTCGCGGCCCTCACGCCCGCGAAAGAAGCGCCTATAACCATGTTCATAGCCGCTATCTCGTCCTCCGCCTGCACCACCGCCACGCCGAACTTAGGCCCGACCTCCGCCAAGAAGTGCATTATGGGGCTGGCCGGCGTCATGGGGTATGCTACGTAGAACCTCATGCCAGCCAGTATGGAGCCCACGGCAAGGGCCTCGGCCCCCGACATGAGGAGCCTCGGCCCCCCGGCCCTCTCCATGTCGAAAGCCCTCCCCGCGGCCTTCACGGCGTGGTCGAACCCCATCTGCGCCGCCTGTATGTTCTGCTCCGCTATCTTCTCCCCCTTCTCGCCGAACTCCCTCCTAAGGAGGTCCGCCAACACCGAGAGGTCGGCGCCCAAGACGCCCAGGAGGGCCCCTATGGCCACGGTGTTCCGCATTATCTTGTTGCCAGCCTTAAGCGCGTAGTCCGTGAGCGGGACCGGTATCTCGCCCCGCCTCTGGGGTGTCTGCCTATCGGCCGAGTCGTATATGACGTAGGCGGCCCTCCCCTCGTAGGCAGCCAAGGCGTTCTTGTTGAGAGCGATCAAGATATCGTAGGAGCCCCAACGCCCGTGGCTGTAGATCTTAGCCGACGATGCTCTTATCTGATAGAACATGGTGGGGTTGCCCTTGATTATCGAGGCGTACTGCCTAAAGGCGAAGACATGATAGCCGAGCCTGGAGAGCGTCAACGCGGTCAACCTACCCGCCGACTCGACGCCCTCGCCTTGCGCGCCGCTTATTCTGATGGTTACTTCCATGAACCGAATTTCGATTTTCATTAATATTAATTACGAATTTAGGGAGAAATCGCAAAAAGAAACGCTATGTACGCATACGCCGAACAATATGAAGCGAGACACGGAGGAGAATAGATTGAGGAGAACCCGGGGCTCCGCTAGACGAAATCCAGGGGAACCTAATTTAAAGGTTTCACGACAGCGTGGTTCACGCCGTGAACAGTTAAGTTCACGCAGTGAAGCGCGCCGTGAACCTCACGGATCCTTTTATATCTCAACGGTTCGGAGGGCATGATCGTCCTCGAACAAGACCCCTCCACGGGGCTCGCCTTGATCGCCGGGAGGATCGCTTGCGGCCAGATCGAGGTGAGGCACGCGGAGCTGCCCCCGCTCCCGGTGAGGCCCCCGGCGCTTGTGGACGTCCTCCGCGCCCCCAACGGCGGCGTGGCGCTCGTGAACCCGAGGCCGCTCACGGAGGAGGAGCTCGTCCTAGACAGCGCTGATCAAGCCATAGAGGGGGAGATACGGGGAGGGCGGCTGGAGGGCGTCGTGTGCAACAAGAGGATAACGCTGAAAGTTCACGCCCCCTACGAAGGCCCTGTCCTCGCCCTCGTGCCCGTCCGCAAGATAGGGAGGATCCCGAGGGAGGCCTTCCGCCTAATCACCTACAGGATCGCGTTGCCTTAGGGAGGCGCCCGCCTTCGCCGAGCCCGCGCGGCTCTCGACCTTCTCATAAACGGCCCAGGAGTACGTAGGCGCGGCACGTTTCAAGGCGTTGACCTCTTTGCCCGAGCCCATCCGCGGTTCGAACGTCGACGGCACACGGCGTTTTCCAGTAGGGATAGAAAAGCTTAAGTATCACTATCAAATTTTTCTGATATGGAATCAGAAAATCTTGTGGTGTCGGTCGAGGGGGTCTGGAAGCGCTTCGGCGATGTCGTGGCCAACGAGGACGTCACTATATACGTCCGCGAGGGGGAGGTGGTCTCCTTGCTGGGGCCTAACGGCGCAGGGAAGACCACGTTGGTTAGGCAGATCTACGGCGAGCTGAGGCCGGACAAGGGCGAGGTGCTGGTGATGGGGATGAGCCCCAGGAGGGCCAAGGAGAGGGGCTACGTGAGCGTTGTACCCCAGGAGGCTGCGCCGTTTAATATGCTGAAGGTCGCAGAGCACGTGGAGATGCTCGTGAGGCTTAGGGGCTTGCCCAAGGCCGAGGCCAAGCGTTGCGCAGAGGAGGCAATGGATGCCGTGGGGCTACGCGATTACAGAAACAAGCTAGTCTATGATTTATCCGGGGGCATGAAGAGGCTGGTGTTGGTGGCCTCCGCCATGGCGTGTAGGCCGAAGCTGATAATCCTCGACGAGCCCACCGTGGGGATAGACGCCCATAACAGGAGGAGGATATGGGAGGTCATAAGGGGCGCGAGGGACGGCGGCTCCGCCGTGGTGTTGACCACCCACTACATCCACGAGGCGGAGGAGCTCAGCGATAGGGTATACATGATAAACAGGAGGATAATCATGGAGGGGACGCCCGGCGAATTGAGGAGGAAGCTGCCCTGGGTTGAGATCAGAATCGGCGATCTGGAGAAGCCCGTGAGGACCACGTGGGACGACGCTGTGAAGGTCATACGCGAGCTCGTCGCGAGGAGGGAGAGGTTCGAGGTAAGGGAGCCATCCCTAGAGGATCTATTCCTGGAGTTGTTCGGGGGGTCGCCATGAGGCTGAGGAGGGCCATAGTCATAACCGAGTTCATGGTGTTGATGAGCAGACGTTGGGCGTACGTGGCCGTGGGCTTCACGCTGATGTTCCCGGTGCTTTGGCTGGCGTTGCTCAAGGTGATAGGCAATCCCCAGTTTGCGGGCTACTTCATAGTCGGCACCGTCGTAAACGCGAGCTTCCTAGTGCCCTTTATAGGCGCGACTCAAGACATGGCGTATTTCAAGAGAGCCTCGTCTATCTACTCCCTGCTCTTCTCCAACGGCGCCGACGACGTGGAGATAGCCTTGGGCTATCTGCTACATGTAACCATATTGAGCGCGCCGGTCGTGGCCGTATTGCTGTTGGCGTCGATTTTCATCATGGGCATGCCCTACAGCGTTGCGGAGATCGCAACCGCCACCGGGGTGGCGTTGTTGATTTCGCTGGCATCGGCGATCCTGGGGTATTCGCTCGGCATAAGCATCAAGAACTACAGACTCAGCAACCAGCTCTCTCAGATAATACCTTGGCCGTTGTTGCTCCTGGCGCCTGTCTACTACCCGGCCTCCGTGTTGCCCGAGACCTTAAGGTATATTAGCATGGCCTCGCCGACTACTTACATGGCTCTTGCAATAAACGGAGCGCTGAACTTCAAGCTCGACGAGCTCGCCGCGGGCCTCGCGGGGATATCCTTGTATTCCCTCTCGTCAATCGCGCTAGCGATGTGGGCAATACGCAGGAGCAAGACATATGGTTGACCTTCATGCTTTCGCTGGAAGACTTGGTGAGGCTTGGAAAGGCGCTTTCAAACCCCTTAAGGGTGAAGATACTGCTAATGCTGGCGAAAAACCCGACGTATATACAAGACGTGGCGCAGAAATTGCGCATACCATACGCCTTGGCCCATATGCATCTGAAGGTGCTGGAGGAGGCCGGGCTGGTGGAGGGGTACTACGAGGTGGAGGAGAGACCGAGGCCCCACTTGAGGAAGGTGTATCGGGTAAAGGACTTCAAAATAGTTATAGACA
>CAYFGI010000026.1:7219-17239 GCA_964342785.1 uncultured Thermoproteaceae archaeon | reverse complement strand
AAATCGACGAGACTAGAAAAACGCGGAGAGGCCTCCTCTCTTTTCCTCCTGCTCCCCCTCGAGAATTCTCTTGATCTTAGCTAGGGCTTTCTCCGAGATGGGCCAAGACTTATAGTTCTGAAGCGCCTTGAGAGGACTTCCGTATTTTTTGAGGAGCTCCTCGGCGGTCTTAACGCCGACGCCGGGCAACGCGGTCAAGAGCTCTATTTGGAGCTTCTTGATGTCTGAGCTCTTGGCATGAGGGATCCTAAGCCCTCCGCCCCTATCGGTTTGCCTCGCGGCGAGACATATGGCGTGACCTGTCTGCTCGGAGGAACGGGTGTAGAGTAGGTTCACGCCCATCCTAGCTATCGTGAGCTCCGCGCCCAACACGGCGTTGGGATGCACCTCGCGTAGATCCACAGCCCTCCATATGTCGCCCTCAATTATTATCACGGGCTTCAAGCCGCTTGACAGAAGCTTAGCGGCTTGTTCGAAGAGCCTTCCGTCCACTATGGAGGAGATAAAATCGTGGGAGCTTTTCCTCTCGAATATAAAATAACCAGCGACATAATCGCCTACATCTAATTGTTTCTGAATTACTTGACATCCAGTTTCCTTTATATACTTAACAACATCCGATTTATATTCTCTGGAATCTGCAATTACTTGATTCAAGTGGTTAAAACCTCGCGTTTAGCGGTCCATTCCGTCACGTCCTCCTTCTTGCCTATAACGACCCAGGAGATAGTCTTGGCCAACGGCCTCGTCTCAGCTATTATCACCTTGTCGCCCGGCTTGATCTCTATACATTCAGGCACTCTCACATGTATCTTCCTCCGCCTTCTCTCGTAGCGTTTATACTTAGGCACATAGTGGATCCACTCGTGTATCACCACCGCCGATTTATGCATCCTGACGCTCTCGACCTCGACCTCCAGCAGCTTCGTCCTGATCTTCAGATGGCCGTGCCACGGACATTCGGGGTCGTCGCACGCAGCGGCTGGAGGTTGGATCCAAGGTATGCCTATGTTGGCGACTCTCACCTTAGTCCCGTTGGGGAAGGTTATTATATCGCCGATTTGAGGTCTAGACGGTAGTTTTATGACGGTCATATCCTACTTAGCCGCTATGTGTAGCGACGACTTCGTGGCCTTCAAGCCAGGCTCGCCGTGTTGTACAGGCTTGCAAGTGATCGCGAATTCGCCCAGGTAATGGCCTATATGCCAAGGCGATATATACACCGGGATCCACGTTATCCCGTTATAGACTTGTATAGTTAGCCCGACCATCTCCGGAAGTATTATCATATCTCTGCTGTGGGTCTTTATCGTGACCTTCTTGCCCTGCGCGGCTAAGGCACGGGCTTTCCTGATCTTCTCTAGCAACTTTCTATGTTCTGGCTTAAGCCCCCTCCTCAAACTTCTTCTTTGCCTAGCTGGAAGTAGCTTTATGAAGTCGTCCATAGACATCGAGAGTATATCGTCGAGAGTTTTACCTCTATACCTAAACGTGCCCCACTCCTCCTGGGATATCACCGCCGGTTGAGGCCACCCAGTCCTCCCGCGCTCGGCTGACTCCTGAGCGGTGGCTGACGACATCGCTTGCAGGTACTGAGGTATTTATATCTCTTCTTACGATATGAGACCCATCTTGGCGGCTAGATCGTGGGCTTCTTTAACTATCGAGACGGCTTCGTTAAGAGCGCCTACATGTCTGGCTTGAATCACCGCGTTCTCATCTCCTATCATATACTCTATATAGTACTCGTCGTCGGCCCAGGAGACCACGATGAACACGTAGAAATCTTCGTCCAACTGTATCTGCCCGAAGGCCTCATCGCGGCGCCACTCGACCGTAAGCCGTCTGGATTTTTTATCGAGCATCTCCGCGAGTTTTTTGAAGTACTCCTCGACGCGCTCTCTGCCCATGGCTTACGTCGAGTATATGTTTTATAAGGATTCTATCTCCGACATATGCCCATCGTCGACGTATCTTTATGGGATCTAGAAAGGCTGGTGGGAGCCTCTGAGCGCGAGATATTAAACGGACTGGAGTACGTAAAAGGCGAGGTGGAGGAGCGCGCCGGCGATAGGTTGAAGATAGAGGTGACTCACGACAGGCCCGACCACTTCTCGGCCGAGGGTCTGGCCAGAACTTTAAAGGGGATTCTAGGAGTAGAGGAGGGACTTCCGAAGGCTATAGTGGAGGCAGGCGATGTGGAGTTGAGATACGAGGGGACCATAGAGGAGAGACCCTACGCGATCATGGCGGTCGTAAGGGATCTATCTCTCGACGATGAGGCGATAGTTCAGATGATACAATTACAGGAGAAGCTCCACGAAACCTATGGACGCGATAGGAAAAAGATAGCCATAGGATTTTACGATTTATCGAAAATAAAACCACCTATATTTTATAAAAGAGTCTCCCAAGAGGATGAATATATACCTCTAGGTCTAGATAAGCCAGTCAAGATAAAAGATATGTATGAAATTACCGATAAAGGAAGGCGGTACTCTGGCTTAATCAGAAAGGAGAAACCGCCGGCCTTGGTCGATTCAAACGGACAGATCATGGTGGTCATACCAGTGCTGGGTAGCGAATGCTGTAAGGTGACTCCCTCCACTAAGGATGTGCTCATAGATGTCACGGGTCCTCACCTTGACTATTTGTTGAAAATACTTTCTATATTAATTTATAATTTACTAGAAAGAAGTAAAAGTAGAAAAGTTGAATTAGTTAAAATAAATGGAAACTATGTAACTAGATTGGAGCCGCGTAGGATACATGCGAGTAGGAACGCGGTAAATGAGATGCTAGGCCTCGATCTAGACGATAGAGAGTTCAAAGCCCTACTACGCCGAGCCCGCCACGAAGCGGATGGCGAATGGGCGTTGGTCGCCCCCTATAGGATCAACGTGATAAGTTGGGTCGATATCGCCGAGGATATAGCCATGATGAAAGGCTATAATAACGTGCCCAGAGAGCCTCCTCCGGTTTTGACGGTAGGTAGAAGACATAGAGTAGAGGTGACGTCCGAGGACGCCCGTAGGGCTCTCTTGTCGCTCGGCTTCCAGGAGGTCATGAACGGCGTATTGACGTATTCGACGCTCCTAGCCAACTTCAAGCTAGCATACCCGGCGGTGGCGAACCCGGTATCGGAGAGGCTAGACGCCGTGAGGAGCTCGTTGTTGCCGGGTTTGCTCTACGTTGTTTCGAGCTTGAAAAGGCCTAGGGCTAAGCTCTTCGAAATAGGCGACGTGGTCATGGAAGGCCGCACGAGGAGAGCCGTGGCGGTGGCCATGGGAGGCGAAGGCCTCACGGTGACAGACGGGATAATGGTTTTCAATTACCTATGTCGTTCTCTCGGCGTTGAGTGTAAAATGGTAAACAGCTCAGCGCCTTGGTGCATAGAAGGTAGATGTGCTAAAATAGAGGGCGCGTTCAGCGGATATATAGGCGAGGTGTCCCCGGAGATATTGGTCCAACACGGCGTCTTCGTGCCTGTCGTGCTCGGCGAGCTCCTCATAGACTAGTGAACACTTATTAAACCTGGACTCGGCAAAAGGATATGGCCGATGACATAGATACTCTGATCAGGAAGAAAGCCTTAGAGATAGCGGCCAAACAGATCCAGTCGAGGAAACCCGAGGAGCGTCCATTATCGAAAGAAGAGGTGTTGAAGATAGTGAAAAGTCTGCTTAAAGGCGAAAGAGCCGAGGAGATACTAAACAGCGCCTTGGAGCTATACGGCGATTCTTTGATGCCATTACTCAGGAAGATCGTCGATCTGCATAAACAAGGCGTAATAAACGAGCTGTGGGACTACGAGCTGTATAGAATCCTCACCAACGCGGGCTTCGTGGTGCCCCTGAAGACAAGGCTACGTATAGTCAGACACGGGCGGGAATATAAGATAGGGGAGGACTAGAGGGCCTCCCTATACACTCTATAGAGATCTTGCAATAGATCACGCCAGAGGATCCGACGGGATGCGTAGTTCCAGTACCGCCTAGCCTCGTTTTTCCCCAGCTTGATGTATTGGGCGCAACGATCGCAGCCCAGCCATACGTTGTCCTGATCCTCTATAAACGTCAGCTTGGATCCGCACCTGGGGCATCTATAGGTAGTCTTGAAGACCACGGTGGATCTCGTCTCCAGAATCTCCATGGTGAACCGCCGAGGTGGTTTTTAAATCGGCCACGGCCAAAATAGCTGATGTCCACTGTTATCTCCTGGCGTTATATTGCTGGAGGTTGGGAGCTTCGATGAAGCTGAACTTCTGGGTCTTGCTACTCCGGCTCTTTCCCCGCGAGGACGAGAGGAGGAAGCTAGCCGAGGCGCTTAGGGAAGAGGAACTAGAGGTTATCTAACATCTAGGCGCCTCTATGCCCTCCACGTCTTTTCCCGCCTCCTTTAGATCTTGTAACGCCTCCAACACGAAGCGGACCACCTCGCGGCACCTCTCCTCGGCTTGAGGTATCTCGACGTCTAGTTGCGACATCTCAGCTCTCAGGATCTTGACAGACAGAATAGCTACTTGTCTAAGCCGCTCGTAGAAATCGGCGTTTTCGTCGATCTCGGCGTCTACGCCCACCTGCCTGGCGTATTCGACTATAAGCTTAGGCTTTCTAACAGAGCTCCATAGAAAATCATAAAAATTCATATATCTACTACAAATTGAATATACCAATAATTATTATGTTTTATTTCCATCATATTATATGTCATAGCCTTCACTATAACCCCCTTGAAGCCATGTTTCTCCACATCGTATTTCTCGCCTCTTATGGACGCCTTAAGCCTGTAGGGCCCTCCCCCTGATATCTCCACGGATATGTGCCTACTTATTGCGAACTTCTCGCCATCGAAAAGATATAGAACCTCGCTTATCCAAGCGAACAACAAGCTCTCCAGGTCATCGCCTTCAAGCTCCACGACCTTCTCGTGACGAGGCTCGACCCTATCGCTGTAATAAGTTATATCGGCCGTGCCAACCGCGGCGTTCTTGAAGGCCTCCTCTAAGGTGCATCCGTAGGCCATTATAAGTATATCGGCGGTATGCTCTCCGTATTGGTAATCCGCCGGCTTGACGCAAGCCACGTAGTTAAATTAACGGCTATTTTAGTCTCCTTCATGAGGATACAGATCGCGCTAGATCTAACGGATCTACTGAAGACTGTCGAGATGGCCAAGTCCTTATGTAGCGCCGGCGCGGATCTCCTGGAGGCTGGGACGCCGCTCATAAAGACGTTCGGCATAGGGGCCGTGGGCCTCGTGAAATCCGCGTGCCCTTCGGCCGAAGTAGTCGCCGATCTGAAGACGGCCGACGTGGGGGCTCTCGAGGCGGAGCTGGCCAAGGCCGCTGGAGCCGATTGGGCCACCGTCATGGCCGCCACGAATCTTGAAACCATAGAGGAGTTCGTACGTAGATCCAAGGAGCTGGGCCTTAGGTCCGTCTTGGACACCATAGGGGTGCCCGATCCCTACGGCAGAGTTCAGGAGGTCCTCAACAGAGCGAGGCCGGACATGGTCGTGCTTCATGTTGGTATCGACGTCCAGAGGAAAAGGGGGGTGACCATAGATCAATTAATCGCCGAGGCTCTGAGGATCAAGAGCCTCGGAGTCTCCGTAGCGGTCGCAGGAGGTATAGGGCAGAAGGAGCTGGAGAAAATAGCTGGGACCGATATAGATGTAGTGATAATAGGGAGGGCCATCACGTCGGCCGCCTCGCCAAGAGAAGCTTTCCTTCTGTTGAAATCCATAATTACTAAGTAATACTTAAAAAAGAGGGCGCCTCCCATGCTATGAGAATTATTTTAGTCGCAGTCCCTGGTAGCGGCAAGACCACAATAATGAACTACGTAAAGAAGAAGCTCCCCGATGTGCAGATAGTCAATTTCGGCGATGTGATGCTCGAGATATCTAGGAAGAAATACGGCATAGAGAATAGAGACGAGATGCGCAAAAAGATACCCGTAGACGAGTATAGAAAAGTACAAGAGGAGGCCGCCGACTATATAGCGTCGTTACCCGGCGACGTGATAATAGATACACACGCCTCGATTAAGATGTTCGGCGGCTACTACCCGGGCCTGCCCGACCGCGTGGCGGCTCGCCTGAAGCCAGACGCCATCGTGCTCGTGGAGTACGACCCCAAGGATATACTGGAAAGACGCCGCGGAGATCCCACGAGGTTCAGAGATGTGGAGACCGAGGAAGAGATAGAGCTACATCAGATGGCCAATAGATACTACGCCTTCGCGGCGGCTAACGCGGCTGAGTGCACGGTACATATAATCAATTTCAGAGGGAAGCCGCAGTCGAGACCCTTCGAACACGCCGAGATAGCCGCGAACTATATAGTCGATCTATTGCTCTCGGCCAGGAAGCTGAGATAGAATTTTAATAGTACTGTGATCAACGCCGCATAATGGCTAAAGGATTAGTTTACGTCATAGACGACGCACATGGGGAATACGCAACGCTTAAATCGTATCTAGCGTCGAGAGGCTACGAGCTCTTCACCGCGGTCGGCGCCAGAGATGTCAATGTTAATTATGATATTGACTTAAAAAATATAAGTGATATAAATGAATTAATAAAAAATTATGATATGTATATATTAATAGGAGGATATAAAATGTTTTATTTTGTCACGAATAAAAAGCCACCCACTAAGAAGACGGAACTAGCTATAGACACAAGCCAGCTGGCTGAGTTGACCAAGGGCTTCACAAAGGCCGGCGCAGTTGTCATCGCCCCCCTCGCAACGCCGGCATATTTAGCATCGCAAGGACTTTTATCGGGACTTAAGGCGACTGTATACCCTGTTACTGAACTTATAAAAATACTAAAAGAGAATAATGTGATATATTATAATGAGCCAATAATTAGAGATAAAAATATAATAACTATAAAAGATGTGAAGAAGATTACAGAGAAAGAACTAGTTGAGACATTACGTGAAGGAACTTGAAAGTTTTGAAGTACCTAGATATGTATTGTTCGGTCCAGGCGCAGCCTTAAAGCTAGGCGATATTTTATCCAAGATAGGCGCCAAGAAGGTCGTTGTAATAACTGGGCCAACCGCCTCGAGACGTATAGCCGAGGCTATATCGTCGCAAGTTGAAGGAGTCGATTTCGCCATAATCTCGACCGAGGAGATGGTCAAGATGAAGACAGACCAGGACGTGGTGGTCGGGATCGGCGGAGGGAAACCGCTCGATTTAGCCAAGGTGACCGCCTACGTGAACAAGAAGCCCCTAATAGTGATCCCGACATCGGCGAGCCACGACGGGATAGCGTCCCCCTACGTATCCTATGTGCTCAATAGGAAGCTCAGCGAATACGGCAAAATAGCGGTGTCGCCTCTCGCCATATTGGCGGATACCAAAATAATAATGGGCGCGCCGCCTAGACTACTGAGGGCCGGCATCGGGGATCTTCTAGGCAAGGCTGTGTCCGTCAGAGACTGGGCGTTGGCTCATAGAGTGAAGGGAGAGGACTACAGCGAATACGCCGCCATATTGGCTAAGGCCAGCTATAACATAGTCGCTAGAAACGCGGCTAAGATAAGCGAGTTTAAACAAGAGGAGGACGTCCGGACTTTGGTCAAGGCGTTGATTGGATGTGGCGTGGCCATGGGCATCGCCGGCTCGTCGAGGCCTTGTAGCGGCTCGGAGCACCTCTTCGCTCACGCGGTCGAGCTATACGCCGAGGAGAACGGCGTAAGGGATATAGTCCACGGCGAGCTCGTGGCGCTTGGCGCTATAATCATGGCGTATCTACACGGGATGAACTGGCGCAGGCTAAAACAGGTGGTGAAGAAAGCGGGGTTGCCCACGAGGCTGAAGGACGCCGGCATAGATAAGGACGTAGCCGTACATGCTTTGACCACAGCGCATAAGCTCAGGCCCGATAGATATACCATATTGGGCGAATCGGGCTTGAGCAGAGATGCCGCCGAGAGAGCGCTCGAAGCCACCGGATTGATATAATCAGCTTCTGCGGCCCGTTCATAAAATCCCCCCGGAAACCTTTACATCACCGTATCAACGAGATCCCCATCTTAAAAGTCGATAAACCGAAAGCTTAACGCAGCGGCTATAAGCTCGCCGATGTAGTCCCTTCCGTCCACATACGACACCACGTCGCTTATATGTCTTTGAGCCACTATACAGGCGCCGTTTAGACATCTGGCCCCCACGACGGCCCTAAGTTTATAGTCCACGAGCCAGCCAGCGCCCGTTACTCTGGGGTCTACGTACGCTGTCCAATCGTCGCGCTCCTTGACGCTTAGCTTTATTCCGACGAAGTTATGCCGCGCCTCCTGTAGCGAATTAATGATTCTATAAATTCCACGCGGTATATCTTTTAGCCTATCCACGTAAATAACGCTATTTTCTCTCGAGATCTCTATATATCCGGTATTCCAGTCAATAACGCCGTTATATTCGCCAATTGACGATATCATAACAAGACAATATATTTATACCTTAAAAACGTAAAGACGTCGATGGTCGATAAGTGGTATAGGCTCTCCGTGGAGGTACACCGCCGATATGGCGGCAAGTTTGCGACGATACCGAAAGTGCCCGTGACCTCTATGGACGACTTCGCTATATACTATAGCCCAGGCGTCGCCGAGGTGTCCAGAAGGATAGCTGAGGACCCGGACCTCGCCTTCGAGCTGACCTCGCGTTGGAACGTGATAGCTGTGATTTCAGACGGCACGAGGGTGCTAGGCCTCGGCAACGTTGGACCTGAGGCCGCCTACGCCGTGATGGAAGGCAAGGCCCTGATATTCAAGTATTTAGGCGGCGTCGACGCGGTGCCCTTGCCCATCAGGGCTAGAGACGCCGATAAGTTCGTGGAGGTCGTTAAGGCCGTGGAGCCCGCCTTCGGCGGCGTAAACCTAGAGGATATAGAGTCGCCTAAATGTTTCAGGTTGCTAGACCAGCTCTCCAAGGAGCTTAAAATCCCCGTCTGGCACGACGACCAGCAGGGCACGGCCACGGCGACCCTAGCCGGTCTAATAAATGCGGCCAAGCTGACAGGCAAGGATTTGAAGAACTCGACGATAGCTTTGATAGGCGCGGGGGCCTCGAACATATATACGGCGAGGCTCCTCATATCCTATGGGGTGAAGCCAGGCAACTTGATCCTCGTCGATACCCGCGGCATATTGCATCCCGAGAGGGAAGACATGGACCAGCTTATGGTAGAGAACCCGTGGAAGTACGAGCTGGCGTTAAAGACCAACGCAGAGCGTCGCAAGGGAGGAATACCGGAGGCCATGAAGGGCGCCGATATAGTAATTGCAGCATCTCGGCCCGGGCCCGGGGTAATCAAGAAGGAGTGGGTCGCTCAGATGAACAAAGACCCCATAGTCTTCGCGCTGGCCAACCCGACGCCGGAGATATGGCCTTGGGAGGCGAAGGAAGCCGGTGCGAAGATCGTGGCCACGGGCAGGAGCGATCTACCTAACCAAGTCAATAACTCGTTAGTATTCCCCGCGGTGTTCAGAGGCCTTCTAGACGTTAGAGCTAAGACTGTTGTCGATGAGATGTTAATAGCGGCCGCCGAGGAGTTGGCTAAGTTTGTCGAGAATAGGATGAGCGAGGAGTATATACTTCCCAAGATGACGGAATGGGAGGTCTATCCCCGCGAGGCGGCCGCCGTCGCCGCCAAGGCGTCGGAGCTGGGGCTCGCGCGCCGCCCGTTGAGCTATAGAGAGGAGTTGAATATAGCGCAGGAGATTATAGGCAAGAGCGTCAAGGCCCTCGAGGTGCTTATGGACGCCGGGATAATACCGAAGTAATGTCGATTGTCGCCGAGGCAGATCTAGGAGAGTTGGTCGTCTTGTGGAAGAAGGAGGAGGGGAAGATAATCCGGGTGGAGTACAACAAGGGCTTTGAGGACGAGGCGCTCGAGGAGGAGGTAGAGGATCTAGCAAGCTCCGTGTTGGAGACGCTCGGTAGGGAGCTTAAGTTGCCTAGTGCCGTCGTGGGGAGATTAAAGGATCTGCTGAGAGAT
>CAYFGI010000026.1:0-7119 GCA_964342785.1 uncultured Thermoproteaceae archaeon | reverse complement strand
GAGTTGGCCTCGGCATTAAGGAAAGTATTAAATGAAGGCGATACGGTCGTTATATCGTGTGGGGATAACTTCGGCCAGGCCCTGGCCCCATTGGATGTGATCTGCGTGATGATATGACCCGGGCGGATGGGTGAAGTTCGGCATCCTATCTGATAGCAATTATCAATATAGATCTACATAGAAAGGCTAAAACAACGCTTTAGTAACGACGCCTACAATTATTCAATGAGCGAACAGACTGTGTCGATAAAGACCACAGGCAAGATAATCCAATCGCCCTGCGGTCCTATAATCCACGGCCTTGAGGACGTGTTAGTTAAGATAACTACAATAAGCGATATAGATGGCCACGCCGGGAAGCTTTGGTATAGAGGTTATAGGATAGAGGATCTAGCCGAGAACGCTACCTACGAGGAGGTCGTCTATCTGCTCCTATATGGGAAGTTGCCCAACAGACAGGAGCTAGAGAGCCTTAAGAGCAGGCTCGCGGCCAGCAGGGAGTTGAACCCAGCCACGGTCGAGGTCATACGTTCTCTGGCGAAGGCTCATCCCATGTTTGTTCTTGAAGCCGCAGTAGCCGCGGAGGGGGCATACGACGAGGATAACCTAAAGCTCTCAGAGGCGCTGAGGGCCGGCCGGTACAAACAAGAGGAGAAGGATCTAGCACTTAAGATAGCCGAGAAGCTCGTGGCTAAGTTGCCCACCATCGTGGCCTATCACTATCGTTTCTCCAGGGGGCTGGAGCCCGTGAGGCCTAGGTCTGACTTGTCGCATTCGGCTAACTTCCTCTATATGTTCTTCGGCAAGGAGCCTGATCCCCTAGCAACGCGCGCCATAGATCTCTACCTAATACTTCACGCAGATCACGAGATCCCAGCTTCTACGTTCACGGCTTTAGTTATAGGGGCGACTCTAAGCGATCTATACTCGGTGGTGGCCGGCGCTATAGGTGCGCTGAAAGGCCCGCTACACGGCGGCGCTAACGAGGCCGCGGTCAAGTCGTATCTAGAGATAGGCGATCCTGCCAAGACTAAGGACCTCGTGGAGGCGGCGACGAAGCCCGGAGGTCCGAGGCTCATGGGCGTGGGCCACCGCGTCTACAAGGCCTACGACCCGCGCGCCAAGATATTCAAGAAGCTGGTCGAAGACTATACCGCTAAGTTCGGCGATCCGCAGAAGCTTTACGCGATAGCGAGCGGCATAGAGCAAGCGGTTCTAGCCCATCCCTACTTCCAGCAGAGGAAGTTATATCCAAACGTGGACTTCTGGTCTGGCATAGTGTTCTACTACATGGGCATACCCTACGACTACTTCACCCCGCTCTTCGCCATGTCGAGGGTGGTGGGCTGGACTGCCCACGTGTTGGAGTACTGGGAGAACAACAGGCTGTTCAGACCGAGGGCTTGCTACGTAGGTCCTCACGACCAGCAGTATATACCTCTCAACTCGAGAACCTAACTTTTTTGTTAATTTACGCCTAGCCGTATCTACGGCGGGTTAAGTTTTTAATCCCCTCGGGGTATCTTACGGCCGTGTCCTCTGTCAAGATAGAGGAGGTTAAGGCAAAGTTCGAGCGGTTCGCTGCTCATACCCATATAAAAGGCCTCGGAGTGAGGGATGGACGGGTGGAGTTTTCGGCCGACGGCTTCGTGGGCCAGATCGAGGCGAGGGAGGCCGCCTATATGGTCGTCAAGATGATTAAAGCTGGGAAATTCGCGGGGAAGGGGGTATTGATAGTAGGGCCTCCCGGCACTGGCAAGACGGCTTTGGCCATCGGCATAGCGAGAGAGTTAAGCGAGGATACTCCCTTCGTGGCCCTCTCAGCCGGCGAGATCTATTCGGCGGAGTTGAAAAAGACTGAGTTCTTAATGAGGGCGTTGAGGAGAGCTATAGGCGTTAGGATCAGGGAATGGCGTAAGGTCTACGAGGGCGAGGTGAGATCTCTCGACATAAAGTACGATAGACATCCGTATAACCCGTATGTGCAAGTGCCTAGAGGCGCCACAATAAGGCTCAGGACTAAGGACGAGGAGAAGACGTTAAGAGTGCCGGCCGAAATCGCCGTCCAGTTGATAGAGCTAGGCGTCGAGGAAGGCGATATAATCATGATAGATGAGGAGACCGGGAGGGTCACCGTCGAGGGCAGGGGCGAGTCAGGGGAGCAGTACGATATAAGCGTGAGGAGAAGGGTCGAGCTGCCCAAGGGCCCTGTCTATAAGGAGAAGGAGATAACTAGGTTCTTCACGCTTAACGACGTGGATATAGCTTTTGCGAGGCAGAGAGGTCTTCTGACTGCGGCGCTTTTCGGCTTTGTCGAGGAGACGAGGGAGATACCTGATGAGGTTAGGCGTGAGGCCGACGACTTCGTGAAGAAGATAATAGATGAAGGGAGGGCTGAGTTGATACCGGGGATTTTGTTCATAGACGACGCGCATCTTCTCGACATAGAGTCGTTCGCCTTTCTGTCTAGAGCTATGGAGAGCGAAATGGCGCCGATCATAATATTGGCAACTAATAGAGGAATAGCTAAGATCAGAGGCACCGATATAGAATCGCCTCACGGCATTCCTAGGGATATGCTGGATAGGCTCGTCATAATAAGGACGAAGCCCTACGGAGATAGGGAGGTGAGGGAGATCCTCAAGATAAAGGCGAACGAGGAAGGGATAAAGCTGAACGACGACGCGTTGGAGTATCTGACTAAGATCGGAGTCGAGGAGTCCCTACGTTATGCAATCCAGTTGTTGGTGCCTGCGTATCTACACGCTAAGGATCAAGGGAGGGACTCGGTAGCGCGTAGCGACGTTGAATACGCTAAGAGCCTCTTCGCATCCCTCAAGGAGTCTGTGGAGTATGTGAAACAATATGAGGAGCTATTTCTTAGATAGTATATAAACATTATAAAATCCATATATTAGAAATAGTTGACCTATATCTAAGTAGTATTGATTTATATTTGTTCCATTGATTTTCATATGAATTATATAAATTAAAGGATATATCGAGATTGAATTGCTCATGGCGAATATATTAGCGTAATGAAGCGCAGCTATGGCGAAGGAAAGCACCGTGAAAAACAGTCTGACGCCGCGGTTGGTCTCCACGAAAAAAGACGCTATGAGGGCGGCGAAGAATAACACAACTAGTATCACTGTGGCTTTCCAGAGGTAGAACCACAAGGCGTTACTGCTGGGGGTTATGACGCCGTTGGCGATAACTAGATTAGGCGGCACCGGCAGCGGCTCGTCCGATATGAACGCTCCTATAGGCGCTAGAGCTACCATCAAAGAAGCTACTATCGATAAAACCCCTAGGATCAGCCCATAAAGCTCCTGTCGGCTCATCTGAGGAACGAGAATACTTGTTTATATATACCGCCTATGAAGCCCAGCGTTGAGTCGAAGAGTAGGAACATCGCTAGAATTATCGTGAGGGAGTAAGTGATGTATACGGCCGCCTTCTTGCCGAGAGCTCTCTCGAGCAACGCTATGAAGAACAACCCGCCGTCTAGGGGATATATTGGTAATGCATTAATTAAGGCAAGTCCTAAATTAATTAGAAAGAACCACATAGTAAATTTTATAAAATATGTATTTGATAGTAATGAATAATTAAATATATCTGTATTGAAGCCGATCTGCCCCAATCCGTTTGTGTATATGCCGAAGAAAGGCCGGCTTGAATTATCGGGGTTGTGTCCAAGCGTAACTGTGTAGTTAACCGCGGTGCCGTTTCTGATGACTGTGACTATTATCTTATCGCCGGGCTTACACAGCTCTTTGCTTGCGATGTTTTGTACGACTGAGATGAGCTGTCCGCTTGAATATATGCGATATACTCCGCCGCAACCATAGATGGCGGTCACCACATCGCCAGGTCTGATGCCTGCGTTGTAGAAAGGCCCGTCGTAGATTAGACTTAAGATGGGTGCTCCCACGAGCAGTTTTCCGGCGGGGAACTCCACGTCGATCTGTCTGCCGCCCCTATCTACGACTAACGTCACCGTTTGGTTGGGGGTACATGTAGGCGTCCCCAGGGGGTTGCCAGCCATGGAGTTGAGCACTGCCAACAGCTGATCGGGCACGACGACAGTGGCCGAGATACCACATCCATTCACGGCCTTGATCACATCGCCGGGCTCGAGCCCTATCTGTGCGGTTGCTTGGTTCACGCTGGCTACAACGGCGCCGCCTAAGCCCGCGTGTACGCCGGCGATATACACCACGAGGGCCAGCAAGGCCAGGACCACATTGGCCGCCACGCCGCTTGCTAGAACCGCCAACTTGGCGCTTAACGGACTTGAGTTCAACTGTTCCTCGTCGGGCTCCACGAAGGCGCCGCTGAAGATGAAGAAGGCCGAGAACACGCCGGCCGATTTCAGCTTAATGCCGTGCCTCACGGCGGCGTAGCCGTGCATGAACTCATGTAAAGCCACGCCTACGACGACCGCCAGCGCTATGTAGGGGAGCTGATCCCAAGGTATAGTTATGCCGGGTAGCAACGGTACCGCGCCTGCCTGTCCGCCTACGGTCGCGACCTCTTGGACCGAGGCCCCCCTCATGAGCCCTACCAGCGCCTGGTAGGTCGATCGTAGAAGCAGTAGAAGGAAGCCTGGCATATAGGCAACGCCGGAGCCCGCAGGTATTGGGAAGTAGGGGAAATAAGCCGATAGGACAAATAGAGCCAACACAACCGCTAGATATACCTTGAGAGGTATAAACGAGAGCTTTTGGGATATCCTCCTTATCAAGTGAGCCGCCTTCTCCGAGCTCCACATTATTAAGACAAAACCCTTGACGAGATCTTTACGTATGGCGTATAATGTCGCGGATACCGCCAGCCACGCGATTATATATATAGCCAGCGACTCCAGTAAGCCCATGCGGTTGCCTAGAGCAGATTATATAGGTATTTCTATCTCCAAGCCGGCCGCGAGCGTGTAGACATTGAAACGCCTCTCTAGTTCTCTCACTATGCCGCGAGGCGAGTGAAGAGGCACGACGCATCTTACGCCCAAGGCCCGCAACTCTCCGATTATCCTCGACACGGCGTAGGGGCTGGCTGTGGATCCGCCCAAGCCTCCGACGAAACAATCAGCCTTTATGCGCATAGAGGACAGAACGCCGAAAGGTATCGTGAACAATCCGCACGGGGATACCACGGTCCTCCCAACCAGAAGCAACGACTCCCTGCCGAAGCCCACGATTTTATGCACAACGCCTCCAAGCTTGAGGACAAGCTCTCGATCCCTCCATCTTATCACCGGCACCTCGAAGGCCTCGAAACCGCCGTTATGATGTTGATTATCTACAGCGGATACGCCTAAGACGGGGCGTATCGGCGATATCTTCGAGAACCTCTCGGCGGATTCCCTATCGCATGAATCGAAGAGAAGCCCGCTCTCCAGCAATACGCCGAACCCGTGGGATGGAGGCAACCTGCCCTCCACGTCGCTACATACAGCCCAGATCTTCACGGCCCATCGCCAATCCATACATAAAGCTTTTAGGACCCCAAATACGAAGGCCGATATGAACCAAGTGGCGTTAAGAATCTCGGTGACTCTAGGCACCATACTAGGATACGCCGCGGTTATGACGGTGCTCGGAATGAAATACCTATGGCTTGTGGGTCTCCTCTACATAGCCTCCATATTCGCCATAACCGCAGTGATGGGAATTAGGGCGTATAGAAGAGGCTCCCAACAAGCCAGAGAGGTAGTTAAAGGGAAGTTGCTCTTCGACATAGGAGAAAAGGAAGTCAACAAGGCGTTGGAGAAAGATAAAGAACTTATGAACGAAATGAAGAAACTTAATAGGATGTTCATGATTTACTTCATTTCATTTCCCATAATGCTTATAGGTATCTGGTTATTTCCAGCACTGCAATCGGCCGTAGTGCCGGCGGTCAGCGCCAAGCTGGAACCCAGTCTAGGCAACTTCCTGGCCACGTACATAGGCTACGTAGCGTTATTCGCCTCGTTCACGGCAATTTTCTCACCGCTTTATTACTTCACATTTAGGCCCGTGCAATTCCCCATAATAGCGACCGACGTCAAGGTCTACGACACGGGCATTGTGATAAACAAAAACACGGGGCTCAAGGCTCCGATAACAGTCCAGGAATATAGATACCAACCAGAGAGAAAATTTATTGAATTAAAAATAGGTAATCAAATTTATAGAATATATTATAAAGATATAGAGAAGATCCATGAAGTTTTATCTAAAATGATTATTATACAAAGCGGAGATAGAAAATCTTCGTGATTTGTTGCTTAGAATAGAGCGGCCAGAGAGCCGGCGATCTCCTCCTCGCTAGGTCCTTTCTTCTCCTCCTCTTCCTTCTTCTCCTCCTTAGCTTGCTGGGCGCCAGCGGCCTGCTGGCCGGCGGCTGGAGCTGCGGCGGGCGCGGCAGCCACGGGAGCGAACGCAGCGGTCTTTATGGCCTCGTCTATGTTCACTTCCTTGAGCGCGGCGACTAACGTCTTCACCCTAACCTCATCCGGTTGTAGCCCTGCTGCCTGCAACACCTTGGATAGGTTATCTTCGTTTATCTCCTGCTTCGCGTAGTGTAGCAGTAAGGCCGCATAGACGTACTCCATGAGCCAACGCGATCTAGTTCGTTTAAAAATATTTTGTACTGTCGGCGACGCCGAGAGTCGCCGCCGAGCAAATAATATAAACTAGCCACTACACGGCGGTTATGCCCAAGGAGGTGTTCTTGATTGAGGTGTGGAGAAAATACGCAGAAAACGCGGAGGAGATAAGGGTGAAACGTATGCCAGAGGAGGGCATCGTCAAGATCAAGGCCAGGATGTCCGGCTACCTTTATACGATAAGATTGCCTCCAGATAAAGCCGACGCGATATTGGGCGAGCTTAAGGAGAAAGGCAAAAAGATAGTCGAATATTGAGAATATTTTTAAACGACTGTGTAGCTTATTCATGCCACACAGACTGCCCCGAGAGGGGCTTGGATGAGAGTGGTGGGTTACCCCGGCCGCATTTTATTTTAACTGTCGCTAATAACTGCATCTCACGGAGTTAGACCGTGTCTCTGGTCAAGCCGTGCCTTCTGGTATTCGCCTGTCCCGGCGACGGCGGCGACACGGTGGTAT
>CAYFGI010000025.1:0-17700 GCA_964342785.1 uncultured Thermoproteaceae archaeon | reverse complement strand
AAGCCGGGCCTCAGGGTCCAGCTGAGGAGGAGGCGGAGGAGCGAGGTGGGGAAGGACCAGATCGTGACCAGGGAGGAGGCTATCGAGTTCTTCCAGAAGATCCTCGGCGTGCAGGTAGACTAGCGAAGCGAAATCATCGTATCGCCAATAAGACAAGCGTCTTCAACCCAAGTCCCTAAGCGGAATCATCGAGGCCGCGATTACTGTGGATATAAGCGTCATATACCATCATCAAAAAATATAAAAATGTATAAGATCACTCAACAGTAATTTATAATTATATTATATTGTAAAGGTGATAATCATATTATATCATCAACGGTATTTCCCTACGTTGTTGTTGCGGTTGCATCAAGGCCTCGATGTTCTTCTCGACCAAGAAGGCGTATTTCTGCGCGTGTTCTTGTAGTTTAGACGTATCTAGCTGGACGCTTGTTATCTTGGCGACGGCATCTATCAGCTTGAGGGCGGCCGACACGTCGGGACCTACGCGGCCTACGAGGTCGTTTATTATCATGACGATATCCCTGTGGCTCGCCACTTTGCCGCTCTCCACAAGCCTCTTGACTGCCGTCAGGAGCTTCGACTCGGCGAGTACCAATACCCCGTCTATGGAGCGCCCCAACACGGCGTCTAGGAAGGCGCCCTCGAGCCCCGCGACCGTGGCTTCCTTCAGGGGGACGAGCCCATACGATTTGAACCTATCGACTAGATGTTCCTCGGTGACGAAGTAGACGGAGTCCCCCTCGCCTATCGCCGCCGTCGCCGATAGGCATATCACGTCCTTGACCTTGTTCTCCTCGGCCCAGTCCAGGACCTTCCCTATAAACTCCGCGTATATCTGCGGCGGCACTGGCATGTGTTGCCTTATGGCGAGGAGGCCCGAGTCCTTGCTGTAGAATATCCTATGGGGCAACTTGGCCGCCCCGTTGACGACTGCGACGACGGGCGGCAGCTCGGGTATCCTAATCGCGCCTATCTCCTCCATTTTCAGTGTGTCTATGATGTACTCTACCGCTATGACTCCCGCCAGCGACGGCTCGGGACACGCTAAGAGCAAGCTGTTCCTCCTATCTCTCGGCAAGGCGCTTATCTTGAACTCTAACTTCATGGCCGATAAGATGCTGGGCTATTTAAAAACGAAAACTGGGGCGCCCCTCCGCGGAGTTATTTAAAAGAGGTATTGTTTAGACATGAAGGCGATAGTATACCACGGTAGGGGCAGTTCCCCCGACAAGATAGACTGGCTTATAAACCCCATAAGGAGCTTGGGCTACGACGTGTTCGCGCCGTCTATAAGAGACGTGGCGGATGCCTACGAGATAGGCCTCTCCTCGTTGCCCGTAGATATAGCGGCGGGCCACAGCATGGGGGGCACCGCGGCGCTCCTATTGGCGGCTAGGAACCCGGGGAAGGTGGGTTGCGTCATATCTGTGGCGGGGCCCGTGGACCGTAGGCTTCAGCTCCAATGGCTTGAGAACAAAGGCGATAAATTCTCTAAGAGGCTCGCCAACGAGCTGGCGGCGCTCGGCCCCCAGCTCGACGAGACCTCTCCATCCCGCTACATAGGGCAGGGCATGCCGCCCATCCTATACATCAGAGGCGAGAGAGACGACGTCGTGCCGAGGGCCCACGTGGATCTGCTGGTGGGCCTAGCCGATAAGTTCGGGTTCTCCGTGGATGTGGTCGAGATATCCGGGATGGGTCACACGCCTAGGAACGATGAGGAGAGGGAGAAGATAGCGAGAATTATAGCGAACTTCGTCGAAAAATGCCCTAGGAGACCTTAGGTATGACGCCCTTCCCCGTGAGAAGCCTATTCACCTTGGCCTTATCGACCTTATAGATATTTACGGCCACCTCCTTTATCAACTTATCCGATGGTTTACATTTCTGGAACCCCAGCTGGAGGCAGTAGCTATATTTGTATATCTTTAGATCGTTGGGGTTCCTTATGGCATCCTCGGCGATCAATTCGGCGATTTTATACGCCGTGTAGAACGCCATATATCTAACGAACTTCTCCTCCATATCGGGGTAGACGGCCTCGGCGGTTCTGATCGTCTTGACGAATAAAGGCTCGGCGAATACTCCTAGGACCGTGCCCGTGAACGCGTACCTCAGAAAGCGGAATACCTTATCCTCGAGGTCCTTGCCCTTGATATCCACGACTATCTTCTTTATCCTCTCCTTCGTGTCGTCCGTCACTACCTCGGTTATGTTCCTCACAACGTCGAGCGCTTGGTTGGCTCTATTCTCGATATAGAATAGGTTATCGAGATCGCCGGGCGCGATGACGCCGGCGCCGTATATGCCGACTATATGCACAGTTGCGAGCTCCTTATCGAAGATGGATTCCGTCGAGAAGCCTCTCAGCGGCTCGACGCCCCTCTTCTTATAGGCCTCTCTAAGCGCCTCCACTAGGCCTAGGCGCGTAGCTATATCTCCCTTGAGGGCCTTCTCGAGGACCTCGAGCGCGGCCTCTACCCTATCACGATGCAGCTTTTTTATCTCCATTTTTAGGCTCCACGATAAGCCTTGTGGGAAGCGGTAGTTTCGAGGCGGCTCTCCTCAAAGCCTCCTTGATGTGAGGCAGATGTTCGGGCTTGAACTCTATGTACATGAGGACCTGGCCTCTCTCTACGCGCGCGGCCCTGCCCGCCGGCGATCCGAAGTTCAGCCTCATGCCCTCCTGTAGACGGTCGGCGCCGGCCATGGCCAACATCTTGTTCTCCCTAAGGACGTGGTGCGGATAGACCTCGACCCTGAAGTAGTAGTTCGTATCGCCGACCTTTACGGAGAGGTACTTATACGCCATCTGGCGCGCCGCCTCCAACGCCTGAGCTCTTATCTGGCCCCTAGCTCCGCTTATCAGCCTCGCGACCATGGTGAACGCCTCCCTGGCCGAGGGGGAGGTGTTGCCCATATCGAACTTAGGTATCTGGACGTAGGGGGCCCCGTGTATGTACTCGAGCCTCGTGTAGGGCGGGCCCTTTATCCTCCTATAGCATTTAGCAGGGCGCACGGGCATAAGGAGGAGGAAATCCCCCTATTTAACTCTTACCGAAGAACTGGACCACGTAGGTCATGGGGGGTCGTCGTTAGGCATCACCACTATTAGCCATAGCTCCTTCCGCTCATATCCTCCATGGCTATAGACAGGAGTACGGCGCTGGGAGCTGTCGCCAGCCTCGTAGAGGATACGGTTATGGAGATGCCGAAGCTGTATTAGGGGCGGGGATCAGCTAGATTTCTTCTTCTGCATCAATGACATGACCGCCTGCACTAAATCCCCCTTGGCCTCCCTCAGCGCTTGCTCGGCCTCCTCCCTCGTGGCCCCCGTCTGCTCCATGACTAGGTTGATATCCTCGTCGGTAGGCGTGTAGCCCGCTTCAGCAGTTTGTTGCTGCCTCTTCTGCAGCTTGACGGAGCTCTCTTGGGTCTGTATCTGGTATACCAGCATCTTGTTGGGCAACTTGAGGAGAGCGACGGCGGGGCCTTCTATCCGCAGAACATCGCCGTTCTTAAGGCCTATCTCGACGTAGGCGGCGTCTACCTCCTCCATCTTTATGCCCATCCTCTTCAAGTAGCGCTCTAAGTCGCGAGGGTTGAGGGAGAACATCAGCCCAATAAGTCGCGGATCGCTTTAAGGATTTCCCCCACGTCGCCTTCGTAGACGCCTCCGGCGTAGGTCTTGGAGCCGCCTCCTCTGAAGCCGTGTTTTCTAAGCTCAGCCGCTATGGGGCCTACGTCTATCTGACGCCCGCTGTATAGCTCCAGCTTGTTGCCTAGCTTGATCACCAGCAAAAGACGCGGGTTCTTGCTCGTCGCGGCGGCGGCTACGGCCTTGGCTATATCGCCGTCGTCCAGCTCGAGATAGGCCAGATCTGCCTTAGGCAGATTCTCGACGCGTAGCCTCTCGGCGAGGAGCTCGGCGTAGGACGAGGCGAGCTTCTTGTAGCGTCTCTCAATTTCGGCGATTTTCTCTAGGTGTTTAGCCAACTGGCTCGCCACGTCCTCCCTGCCCGCACCTAAGGCCTTCGCGACGGCCGATAGATCCGCCTCGACTTTCTGCATGTAGTTAACGGCGTGTTCGCCCGTCGTGAAGATGAAGCGGATCACGCCGTCGGCGATGCGCTCCACGCGGACTATCTTGATCGGCCCTATCTCGCCGGTGCTCGAGAGGTGGGTCCCTCCGCAGGCTTGTACGTCGTAGGGATCGTCCTCCGGCCCTATCCTCAATATCCTAATCTCCCTCGCGGGCACGACGCCGCCTTGGTATATTATGAAGCCGAACTTGGCCTCAGCCTCGTTTCTAGGCATCATCAAGGCCTTCACCGGCAGGTTCGACATGACCACCTTGTTGGCAAGCCTCTCTATCTCGGAGATCTCCTTCTCGGTGGGCATCTTGTAGTGGGTCACGTCTAGGCGGCTGAACGGTATATCTTTCTGCGCCCCCGCTTGCCATATATGTTTACCTAGAACTCTCCTTATGCTTTGGATCAAGACGTGGGTCCCTGTGTGCATCCTCATCAACGATATACGACGATCCCAATCTATCTCTCCGTAGACCTCCTCCCCCTCCCTCGGCGCCGGCCCCTCGATGACGTGTACTATCACGCCGCCGATCCTCTGCACGTCGACCACCTTCGCCTCGCCGCCGCCATGTCTCAACACGCCTCTATCGGCCGGCTGGCCGCCGCCCTCGGGGTAGAACACCGTGGCGTCCAAAATAACGTACTTGCCGTCGATCACCCTAAGCACTTTAGATCTCGCGGATCTCCTGTAGGGATCCTCGTAGAAGAGCTCCCTAGTCTTCGGCAGATCTACTATCTTGGCCAACTCTATGGGCAACTTCGTAGTCTCCTCGCCGGGCTTCCTCGCCTGGTGGCGAGCCGCCAGGCGGGAGTAGAAATCGTCGGGGACCTCGGCGTCTGCACCCAGCCTTCTGGCCACGTCTCGCGCCACTTCCGGCGGGACGCCGAAGCTGTCGTAGAGCTCCACGAGGTCCTCTGCCTTAAGGGCCTTGCCCCCGGCTTTCTCCAAGGCCTTCTTCACCAAAGAAGGCGCCGACTTGAGCACGTCCTTGTACTTCCTCTCCTCCAGATCTATCAGCTCTAGTATCACGTCGCGGCTCTCCCAGACCTCGGGGTAGTCGTCCCTCAAGTACTTGAGGTGTAGGTCGAAGAGCTCGACTAGCGACGCCTCGATGCCGGCTAGCCACAGCCCGCGGAGGGCTCTACGTATGAGGAGGCGGGCCAAGTAGCCGGCGCCTGTGTTCGACGGGATGACCCCGTCTGCAATCATCCAGGAGACCGTCCTGCTGTGGTCGGCCAAGACGTAGAGCGCCTCCTGCGGCCTCATGATCTCGCGGAACTCCTGCGGCGATATGCCGATCTTCTTGGCCACCTCGTCGTACGCCCTCTCGAGGCCCAGGACCTCGGGGTCCATCTGGCCGAAGAAGACCGATGCCTTGCCGAGTATATCGGCGGGCGGCTCGGGCACCCCCAGCTTCTGTCTAGCCGCGGATAGGAACGGGCCGAAGACCGCGTCGTATACGGTCGGGGAGCCTTTGGCCATCCAGTAGATGCGCTCGAGGCCGTAGCCTGTGTCCACTATCTTAAGGGGAAGCTCCACGTATTTCCCGTCCTTGACCTCGTAGTGCATGAACACTAACGTGGCCACCTCGAGCCCCCTCACAAGCACCTCGAAGGACTCGCCGGCATTGCCGCCGCCCTCCCATATGGATTCCTTGAAGGTTATCTCGTCCTCTGGTATGCCGAGCTCCTTTGTGAAGAACTCGTAGGCGTATTCGGTGGTCTCGCTTATCCAGTAGATGTATTTATCGGGGTAGTTGAAGGCGTGGTGCGCCATCATCTCGAAGCCCGTCAAGTGGCGGCCGCTCCTCCCCACCTTGTCCACGTCGGTTAGCCTAATGGACGGCTGCGATATAGTCAGCGGATTCGCGGGAGGCGGGACGGCGCCGCTGGTGACCCAAGGCTGGAAGTCGTATATGGACGCCCCCACGAGGAAGACATCGTCGCGCCATCTAGCCACCACGGGGTAGCGCTTGATCCTCGTGTGGCCGCGCCTCTCGAAGAACGACAGAAACCGCTCCCTCAAGTCCTTTATGCTGTCGACGGCTACCCTTATGGGCGAGTTCCCTATGAAGCCGTAGGGGACGCAGGGCTGATCGCCGCAGTAGACTTGATCAGCCCTCTTGGTCCAGAAGTAGGATTTGCACAGGGGGCATTGCTTCCTGTGGAAATGCTCGACCTCGAATAGCCTAGTTGAAAGCACGGTCCGGTGGCATCTGGAGTATTAATATTTGGCGCCTTGCTCGACGCGCGGCGGCTCAACGGCGCCCTCTTCTAAACGCGGTCGATATCAGGGGATCCGGCGGACAGTACACATCGCCCCTCTTTTCGAGGAATCCGTAATCGACTAGGTTCCTCACTAGGCGCGTTATCTCTGCATCGTTTATGTGCCTCCCCTCAGCCGCCTCTACCGCCCTCTTCAGCTCGGACCAAGCGGCGCATTCAGCCGCCGCCTCCATGATGACCTGGTACCTCCTCTCCGCGGCCCACCTGCCTTCAAGGAAGTGGGCGAATTCTTGCCTTATGAGCTCAACGGCGTATGAAATCGTCCGCCTTATGCTCTCCTCCTCGTTCCTTACCGACACATAGGTGTAGCCGAAATACGTGAGCCACCCCGGCAGGCCGCCCACGGCTCTGTACACCCTCTCGGCGTCGGGCGGATCCACGCCGTATTGTCTACAGCCCTCTTCCAGAAACGCCTCAGCCTCATCCAACGTGAACGGCCTTAGCTCAACTGCCTCCATGTAGCGGCCGTAGAGGGGAGACTCCGCGTCTTCCAGCTTCAGGAATTTCTTCAAAAGCCCCATTTTCGAGCCGCTCATGATGAAGTGCACATTTCGGAGGTTGTCGTATGAGTAAGCCAAGAGCTTCAACAAGTCGTACCCCCTGAGCTTGACCAGCTCCTGCGCCTCGTCTATCACCACAACCGCCTTCTTCCCTGTATCATCCGCCCAGCGGTTTAAGGCCTCGAGAATCTCCGCCAGGGAGCCCCTCTCCCGCCATGATATTTTCACCTCAAAGCCGGCTACAGAAATCCCCTTTATGTGTTTCAAGTAGTCTCCAAGCTTAGGGAATCTCCGCATCGGCTGGGCTAAGGCCTCGCCCAGCGCCTCAGACACGTGCTTGAAGGTCAAATACGGCTCCGCCTCGAACTTCCTCGCGTCGATGTAGACCACAGGGTGGGAGAGCTCCGAGGCGGCGACCAGAATCACGGAGGATTTCCCCGATCTGCGTAAGCCCAACACGAGCGTTATGGGCGCCCTCAGCGCCTTCACTGCCTCCACCTCGGCCTCTCTGTCGAACAAATCTCCTCTCGACGTCTTGGGCCGGGGATCGAAGTACACGTTAGACGCGAACTTGGGGGGTATAAAGTTACTTGGGAGGTCTAAAGCCGCCGAAGGTCGTTTCCGCGGATCGGCAACTCAAGGGGTCAGTCCCGCTGAAGTTGCTTCACCTCTCGTCTGAACCCCCTTCTCATCATAGCTCACTTGGACGCACGTGGTTTTTAACTTAGGGCATCCGCCTATGGCGTACAACTTCTCCGGGCGCACCAGCTCCAGGAACCTCCTCAGAGGCTGTTCTGGGTCGAGGAGCGGGGCTTTGACCACGGCGCCCGCCGCGTATTTATGGCCTCCTCCCCCCAGGGCTGTGGCTATCTTGGTGCAATCATATTCGCTATCCCTATCGGCGCCGCAATATAGCCTGTAGGTCCTCCGGTTAAGCCTCACGAATATGTTGACGTATATCGCGCCTTTCTTCTGGAGGGCTATGGCGAGGGATCTATAGGATATGGGCAACTTCACGGGGCTATATACGGCGAGCGTCCTCTCGGACGGTATAGCCTCGGCGAGTTTCTCGACCAAGGCGGCGAACTTCCTGCCGCGCTCCACGAGCTGAACGACGGCGGGATCCCCCACGGCCTTGAGCCCCATCTTCGCGAGGGCTTTAGCCACCAATATCTTCTCGTTATAGGCGGCGTACCTCACGGCGAGGTCTAGATCCCTCACCGCTGGGTCCCTTACGTCGGCTGTATCCGTCTGCCTCGCCGCTTCGGCGATCTCCTCGGCTATCGGATCGCCCGAGAGCCCGAGCGCCTTGAGGGCCAAGACGGCCGAGGCCGGCGCCTTGGGGTCGTAGAACTCTTCCGTAGCGCATGGCTTGTTGGTCTCGTGGTGGTCCGCCCTCAGATCCGCCTTGCCTGGACAAGGGAGGTCCGCCACGAAGTTCCAACGGAGCCATCTGATCCAACGGCCTTTCTGGACGTCGGTGGGGTAGGCCAGGACCACGACCCCGTTTGGGTACTTCCTGAGGAACAAAGCAGCGGAGGCTATGCCGTCCACATCGTTGGCATCGCAGAGAGCCAAGGGCCTCCCCGCGAGCTTTGCGTACAACGCGTCGAGGAACCTCACGCCGTTAAGACGAAATTGGTTTAAAAACGCTTCTTGATGGCGCCTAGATTTATATTGAGCCGCATGTATACTGACGTGAGGATAGACCCGGCGTTATGCATACGCTGTAGGGGGACCAAGATGCTCTGCGGATTGCCCTACTGCCCGATCTTGGTGAGGACTAGGGTGAAGACATACGTCGAGGCGCTCGCCGGAAGGACCTCGGTTGCGGGCTCGTCGCCGCCCAGCGTCTTCGTCGGGCGCGTCGGGTGGCCGCGCGTCCGAGTCTACCCCTCGGTCCCGCCTCTAGACGGCGATACATCGCGGCTAGAGGACCCCAGGGCTTGGCTCGAGATGAGCCTCGAGGAGTTTCTCTCCCAACGCCTCATACTGGCCAGAGGCGCCTTAGAGGTCGACGTGGACTCCGCCAGGAGGCCGCCCAGAGTCCTGGAGGACGTCCAGATACTTGCCCTCTCGCCGCGACCCGCCGAGGCCGAGCTGGAGCTGAAGAAACCCCTAAGGCCGGAGCCCGCGTTAGACGAGCACTCGCCCCCCTTCGGCCCCGCCTCGCCCCTCCGCTCAATTCGCCTCGGCTCCCTGCCTCCTCCCGAGAAGATCGTCGAGAGGGCCTACTCCGACCTGGACTACCCCGCCGGCGAGGCCATGTGGGATCTCTACAGATCCGGCGTCGACGTCCATAGGATATCGAGGCTCCTCAGCGTAGGAGCCTTGGGCGTAAGGCGTAGGCTCGTCCCCACGCGCTGGAGCATAACTGCCGTCGACAAACAGATCTCCGATAGGCTCCTCGAGAGAATCAAGAGGATGCCCGTGATAGATCGCTACCTGGTCTACGTGAGGAAGACGAGGGGGAACACCTTCGTGGGGCTCCTGGCGCCTAGAGGGTTCATGTACGAATGGGGCGAGGCCTGGTGGCCCTCGACCACGTGGAACTACTTCGGCTCCTCGCCGGAGGTCGAGGTCGATTGGGAGGGCCCCCGCGGGAGGTCGACCTACCCGTCCATAGGCGGATGCTACTACGCGGCTCGGCTGGCCGCCGCCGAGGCTCTGGAGGCCATGGGCAGACAAGCCGCGGTGGTCCTCTGGCGCGAGATATACCCCGGCTTCGACCTGCCCATAGGGGTTTGGTTCGTCCGGGAGAACGTGAGGGCCCTATTCAGGAGCAAGCCCGAGAAGTTCGACGACCTCGGCGAAGCTCTTTCCTACATGGCCTCGCATCTGAAGCTACCTCTAGACATATGGTATTCGCGCTCCCACGTGGTGAAGATACTTAGAACTACTTTAAAATAGGCGCAGGATTGTATACGTGGATCTGCGCGGCATCACTCTGATATACGGCAGGCCGGGGACCGGAAAGACGACCCTAGCGGCGCATATGGCCTCGGAGAGGCTG
This sequence comes from uncultured Thermoproteaceae archaeon, assembly GCA_964342785.1. Classification (GTDB taxonomy): domain Archaea; phylum Thermoproteota; class Thermoprotei; order Thermoproteales; family Thermoproteaceae; genus Thermoproteus. The sequence goes on along the minus strand of CAYFGI010000025.1, from coordinate 7,804 downwards.
AGGCGGGGCGAGAAGGTCCTTTGGGTTTCCTTCTACGAGGATAGGGATACCTTGCTTAAAAATGCCAAGGGGCTCGGCTACGACCTAGAGAAGGCCCACCTATGGGATGCGGTGTTGGCAGACCCGCAGAGCGTCTTCAACTACATAGTGGCCTTAGCGACGGAGGAGGCCCCCTCGTTGTTGGTGGTGGATTCCATAAGCCAACTGCAGGGGCTGGATCTCAGGACGCACCTCACTAACGTCATATATAGAGCTTTAAAGCCCACAGGGGTCGATATATTGCTCACAGCGGAGGAGGAGGGCGCGATTCCCCTAAACTATATAGCGGATAACATAATCCATTTAGTCAGGAAGGTCTCGGAGAGGGGGGTCTCCACTAGGTATATGGACTTCGAGAAGATGCGGGGGAGGCCCGCCGGTTTCGTGAAGCCCTTCGAGATAGTGGAGGGAGTCGGCATAGTTTTCCTCGACGATCTCAAGCCCGCGAGGCGCGGCGCCGGGAGGACTATACGCACGGGCACATGTATCGACGAGCTACTAGGCGGCTTGGAGCCCGGGGGCACGCTCTCCATAGCGCCATCTTCGAACCTCTACCTGAGGTTCTTGGCCAAACTAGCCGCCAGCTTATCGCAACAAGGCGCGAAGGTCCTCTTCGCGGCGAGGAGCGTGGATCCGCTTAAGTTCTACTCCCGCGTGGAGAAGCTAGGCGGCAAGATAGTGACCAAGAGGGTGGAGGTGAGGCCCGAGAGGTACTGGTGGCTGACCTACGGCCTCTACAAGGCCGTGGAGGAGGTGCAGCCCGACGTCGTTATGACGGATTGGCTCGACGTGGAGTTCGCGTTGCTGGGCCGCGATCTGGCGCTCGAGATATACTACCGCAACGTCTCGATGCTGAAGGAGGCCGGCATAGCGCTCGTCGCCTCGGTGGCCGAGGAAAGAGGTCTCCTCGCCTTCTCCGACAACGCGATTTTGTTCACAGAGGAGGGCAACGCCCTATATGCCCGCTCAATTAAGGCCTCGAGCTTCGAGGGGACTGCCGAGAGGTGTAAGGTGGAGTTGTGAAAATAGTCGAGATCAAGACTTCGAGAGGGCTCGTCAAATCCGGCCTCCCCGAGTACGACTACGCTCTGAACCCCTACCTTGGCTGTCAACACGGTTGCCGCTACTGCTACGCTAAGGACTTCACTAAAGGCGAGCCGGGAGACGCGTGGGGCGAGGTGGTCTACGTCAAGGTGAATCTACCGGAGGTCCTCGCGCGGGAGGTCAAGACGCTTAAGCCCGGCGTCGTGGGCATATCGACGATAACAGATCCCTACCAGCCGGTGGAGGCCAAGTATAGGCTGACCAGGAGGTCCCTGGAGATACTTCTGGCCTCCGGCTTCAAGGCCTCGGTGCAGACCAAGTCGACTTACGTCTTGAAGGACATGGATCTGCTCTTCGTACATAGGGATAAGGTGGACGTCGGATTCACTATAACGACATTCAGACACGAGGTGGCCAAGTTATTGGAACCGATGGCGCCTCCGCCGAGAGCTAGGGCGTACGCCCTCCAGATGTTGTCGGAGCTGGGCGTGAGGACGTGGATATTCCTAGGGCCTGTGATACCTAGGGTCAACGACGGCGAGGAGGACTACATGCCGATCTTGGAGGCCGCCAAAAGGACTAGGAGCGAGGTGACCATAGATAGATACAGGCCTCGCCCAGGGGCGGACTCCATGTTGGCCTCTGCTGGGATAAAGCCCGTGGGCGACGCGTCGTGGTGGAGGGCGAAGGCGGCCGAGATAAAGGCTAGATGCGCCGAGATCGGCGTAGTCTGTAGAACCGCCGAGGAGGAGTGGAAATCCGCCAGGAGGACTCGCGACTTGAGGGATTTCCTCTAGCCGCTAAAACCGCCTCTCGGGCCACCTCAAGGCGAACTGCAGCTGGGCTAAGCTCCCCAGCACCACGTCGGGCTTTTGCTCGGGCGATCTAGGCTCGCTCCTCTTGCCTCTATATATGATCACGGTGTACATGCCGGCCTCCTTGGCTCCGGGCACATCGGCGTAGGCCTTATCGCCCACGTACACGGCCTGCCAGGGGCCCAAGCCCATCTTGGCTAACGCGAAGCTGAAAGGCGTTGCGCTAGGCTTCGTGAAGCCCGTGTCTTCGCCGGCCACGACGATGACGTCGAAAAGCTCCAGCGGTATCCCGCTTTTTCTCAACCTCTCCCGCTTGAGGCCAGGCACGCCGTCTGTATCGGTTATCAGTCCCAGCCTCACCCTACCCCTCAGGAAGTGGAGAAGCACCAAGGCGTCTTTATACGGCTTAGCCGCGCCCATATATTCGGAGAAGTATATATCGGTCAGCGTAGATCCGATCTCGTCGTTATACAACAAGCCCAGCCGTTTGAAGAGCTCTCTCCACCTGGCGTCTCTGGCGTATTCAAGCCTCTCGTCCATCTCTTCGTCTATCTGGGCCACCAGATCGGCGACCTTGTAGAGCCTAACCCCGTAGCGCTCAGTCAAGAACTTGGCGACTGCGAACTGCGCCCTCTTCTTCGCCTCCGAATCGTCGACCAAGGTGCCGTCGAAATCGAAGAAGACAGCCTTTATCACGGAGGGAACATGACACTGGATAAAAAACTTGCAAGCATTTTAAGGACGTTCGAGGGCCGTGGCATGAAGATCGGCTTGATAGGCCTGGGGGTAATGGGGTGGCGCATCGCGGCCAATCTGGCGGCCGACGGCTTGCTTACCCACGTCTACAACAGGACAAGGGAGAAGGCCCTCGAGTTCTCCAGGAAATACGGCGTCGAGGCTGCAGGGAGTCCGGCCGATCTAGCGGCGAGGACCGACGTGATCTTGACCGTGTTGTCTGATGACGACGCGGTGGCTCAGACGGTGTCGTCGCTCCTCCCGGCGGTCGCCGGCAAGATCCTAGTGGATATGTCGACTATATCGCCCACGACCTCTCAGCAGCTGGCCTCCAAGGTCGCCGATGCTGGGGGCGTCATGTTCGACGCGCCCATCATAGGGACGTCCATCGCCGTGGAGAAAAGGCAGATAGTGGTATTAGTCGGCGGACCTAGGGATAAATACGACGTCGTCGAGGGGATCCTTAGGCATACGGCAAGCACTGTGGTATACGTGGGGCCTAACGGATACGGGCTATATGCCAAGTTGGTGAATAACCTCCTCCTCGGCGCCTACGTGGCGGCTCTAGCCGAGGCGTTCAACTTCGGTCTCAAGGCAGGGCTGGATCCCAAGTTCCTCGTGGATCTCTTGACTAAGTACAGCTCGGCGAGGTCTCCTACCAGCGAGCTGAAGGCGCCTAAGATGGCCTCCGGCGACTATTCCGTGCAGTTCGCCATGAAGCACATGAGGAAGGACCTGGAGTTAGTGCAGCAAGAAGCCAGGAGGCTTAAAGCAGCAGTTCCGCTTTCGGCTATCTCACTACAGCTCTACAGACTTGCGGAGGCCATGGGGCTCTCGGAGCAAGACTTCGCCGCGATTCTGGAGCTCCTTAGGAGATAGTATACATACGCTCTTTTAAAAAGCGCCTCGATATTCCTTCATGATGTCCAGCTGGGAGGCGAGGCTGGAGGTCTTGAGGAGGCGTATCTTCTTCGTCCTCGCCTCGTCCTTCAGGAACGTGAGGAGGCTGGAATGGAGCAACGATGGAGCTCTCTACGTGGAGGGGCGGGAGAATTCCTATCTGTTCTTCAAGGATAGGAAGGGATCTGCGCTCGTCCTACTGGACGGACGGCCCTATTTTGGCCTCGATTCGGCGCATTTCTACGTGCCTCTACCTCCCGGGAGGCACAAGGTGGAGCTGAGGACGAGCCCCCTGGCCGACTTCGGGCAACGCGTGGGGGCATCGCCCGGCGTCCCTATATACGCCGAGAGGGACGAGGACGGCTTCAAGCTATGGATATACGCCAAGACGGCCTTGGAGCTGGCTGAGGCGCTCGGCCCAGGCAAGCCCGCGGAGGATCTCCTCGACCTCCTCGACTCAACCCTAAGGGGCTTATTCCAAAGGGTCTCCTTGGAACAGATAGAGATAGCGTTGATGTTCGACAAGAGATATTCCTACTACCTCGACTACATCCCCGAGGGTTTCGACGCCGCGGCGGCGGGCTTCGGAGAGGCTAAGCCCGACTTCGGCAAGGCCTTGGAGGCCCTAAGGAGAGGGCTCGCCGAGCTGAGAAGACGCCACGGGAAGAACGGCGTTCTGGCGGCCTTCGGCCACGCCCACATAGACGCCGCGTGGCTCTGGAACTTCGACGAGACTAAGCGCAAGGTGGAGAGGACGTTCTCGACGGTGTTGACCCTCATGTCCAGGAGGAGGTTCCGCTTCATACAGAGCAGCGTCTTGTACTACGAATGGGCCGAGGAGGCCGGGCTGCTGGACCGCATCAAGGCGGCCGTGGGGGAAGGGCTGTGGGTTCCGGCAGGAGGCTACGTGGAGCCCGACACCAACTTGGTCTCCGGCGAGTCCCTCGCGCGCCAGATGCTGTATTCGCAGAGGTACTTCCTCGAGAAGTTCGGCCGCACAGCCGAGATCCTATGGCTCCCCGATACCTTCGGCTTCTCCGCCCAGCTCCCCCAGATAGCGAGGTTGGCAGGCTTCAAGCTCTTCGCGACGCATAAAGTGGCTTGGAACGACACCAATAGGTTCCCCTACAACGAGTTCCTCTGGGAGGCCCTCGACGGGACCGCCATACCGGCGGTGGCATTCGGCTTCGGCCCCGGCGGATACAACGCGGACTTCACGGCGAAGTCCGTGCTGGAGCAAGCAAGGGCTTGGAACGGCGATGGGCCGATCCTCTACTCCTTCGGCTGGGGCGACGGCGGAGGCGGGCCCACCGAGGAGATGCTCTACCGCGCAGAGGCCGTGGACGAGATGCCCCTGCTCCCCTCCGTGCAGCTCGCGGGCTCCTACGAGCCGAGGCCCAAGGCCCGCTGGAGGGGGGAGCTATATGTGGAGGTCCACAGAGGCGTCTACACGTCGCACGGCAAGATGAAGAGGCTACACGCGGAGGCCGAGAGGTGGCTGAGGGAGGCGGAGCTCTGGAGCGCCGTAGCCGGCTTGGACTTCGACTCGAAGCGGCTCTGGAAGATCGTGTTGAAAAACCAGTTCCACGACGTCTTGCCGGGAAGCGCCATCCACGACGTGTACAAGACCGTCTACGAAGAGCTGGAGGCCGTGGTGAGGGAGGCCAGAGCGCAGGCCGAGAGGGCAGCTGTCGCGATAGCCGGCGAGGGCGATAGGCTTTTGGCTTTTAACTCGCTTCCGTGGAGGCGGCTGGAGTACGTTGAGGTCGACGGCCGCGTAGCGCCGGTCGAGCTGCCCCCTCTGGGATTCGCCGAGGTGGGGAACGCCCCTGTGGGCGACGAGGTCGCCGCCCGCGAGGAGGGCGATCGCTACGTGCTCGAGAACAAGTTGTTGAGGATAACCGTCAACAGAAAGACAGGCGCGTTCGAGTCTATATACGACAAGGAGGTGGGGCGGGAGGTCTTGAGGGGCGAGGGGAACGTGCTTATAGCCCACGAGAACATCCCCGTCTGGGACGCTTGGGACGTGGAGCCCTTCTTCGATAGATCGGGCGTTAGGGCCTCCCTTAAATCCGCCGAGCTGGCCGAGAGGGGGCCCCACCGCGCGTCGTTGAGGCTGGAGTTCGAGTTCCTGAACTCCAAGGTCGTGGAGCTGGTGAGGTTCTACGCCGGTATCAAGAGGGTGGAGATAGCCGTGAGGACAGCCCTCAAGGATAGGGAGAGGCTCTTAAAGCTTTGGTTCGACTTCGACGTAAATGCCGACAAGGCCGTCTTCGAGGTGCCTTTCGGCAACGTCGAGAGGCCGACCACCGCCAACACCAGCTGGGATCAAGCCAAGTTCGAGGTCCCGTTCCTCCACTGGTTCGACATCTCGGAGGGCGACTACGGCGTGGCCGTGTTCTCCGACTCGAAGCACGGGGTGTCGATAAGAGGGTCGAGGGCCGGGATCTCCTTGGCCACGTCGCCCATATTCCCCGACCCCCTGACGGACGCCGAGGAGAACGAGGCGTTGATAGTAATCTATCCGCATAGAGGCGATTGGCGCGTTGCCTCCGTGCCGAGGGAGGCCTATTCGGCCATATATAAGCCCATGGTGGTCCGCGGCAGAGGTGGATCCCTCTCCTTCGGCGAGTTGTCCGGCGAGAACTTGTTGCTGGAATCCCTCAAGAGGGCGGAAGACGGCGGCGGGGTCGTGGCCAGGATATACGAGGCCTACAACAAGAGGGGCCGCGGCGAGTTGAAGCTATGGAGACGCCCCAAGCGGGTCTCCTCTACGGACATACTGGAGCTGGGCGAGGTGCCGCGGGACGTACAGGTCGAGGAGCGCGGCGTGGTGTTCTCCTACCGCAACTACGAGATAATCACGCTGAAAATAGATATATAGCTGTGGGCAATATATGGCGGCCCTCGCCCCGCGAGAGGCCCGGAGGGGCCGCGGTGAGCGGGAGCTCCCTCGCAGCGGCGCATCATGAGGATTAGGTTCGACGTTATATACACCCCATACGAGGCGGTGCACGACGCCGTGTTGGCGGTGGAGGGCGGCCGCGTGGTGGACATAGCCTCCGGCCCCTACGACGTGGACTTCAGAGGATATATAGCAGCCCCCGGGCTCATCGACACCCATACCCACGGCTGTTGCGGCATAGACTTCACGAGCTCGCCGCATAGGTTGGGGGAGCTGGCCTCCGCGTATTTGAAATACGGCGTAACTGCGTTTCTGCCCACCACGGTCTCGGCGCCTAGGCCGGTTCTGGAGAGGGCAGTGGAGGCTGTGAGGAGCTACGCCGGGAGGGGGGCGAGGGTCCTGGGCATCCACATGGAGGGGCCCTACATAAACCCCGCGAGGAGGGGGGCCCAGAACCCCGCCCACATAAGGAGGCCCGATCCGGACGAAGTCGAGGCGTATGTGGGCTCCGGCGTCTTGCGCGTGATGACGCTGGCCCCCGAGGTCGACGGCGGCATGGACCTCGTAAGGCGCCTTTCGCTCGCCGGGGCGATCCCCAGCGTCGGCCACACGGACGCGGACCACGCCACTACGAAGAGGGCGGTGGCGCTGGGCGCCTCGCGGGCTACCCACATCTTCAACGCCATGAGGGGCTTCCACCACAGAGAGCCCGGCGCCGCGCTAGCGCTCCTCGAGTCTGAACACGTCTACGTCGAGTTCATAGCCGATATGGTCCACCTATCGCCCGAGGCCGTGAGGCTCGTCCTATCGCTGGCGGGCCCGAGGCGCGCCGTGGCGGTGACGGACTCGATTGCCGCCGCGGGCCTCGGCGACGGGGTCTACAAGCTGGGCGACCAGGAGGTTATCGTGTCGGGCGGGAGGGCGACTCTCCCCGACGGAACCATAGCTGGCGGGGCCTCGACGCTTGACAAAATCGTGAGGAGCTTAGTGGAAATCGGCGTAAGGCCGGAGACAGCGCTGGCGGTCGCCTCGCGCACGCCCGCCGAGTCGTTGGGGATGCTGGATCTGGGATGCTTAAGGCCGGGGTGCCGCGCCGACATAGCCGTGATGGATAAAGGTTTTAAGCCGGTCGCTACGCTTGTCGACGGACAACTCCTCTGGAGTATAACATGAGTGTAATTTAGGTCAAACCGACTAATGTAGATAAAGAAAGAAAATACTTTCATCTATATTCGATTTCCTATATATGAAAAAAGGGAGCTCTATAATTAAAAATATAAGACCCCGCATCTATCTTGAATAAATTCTGGCTTAAGCAAAAGGTTTTTATAGCCATATCTCAAAGCGTTCACATGATGATCGACGA
>CAYFGI010000024.1:0-18053 GCA_964342785.1 uncultured Thermoproteaceae archaeon | reverse complement strand
GTATACTCGCCGGAGCCGTAGGTCGCGGGTTCAGGGAAATCCCGCCTAGAAATCCCGCCGGCCCCGCCATAATTCTTCTCTAGAGATCTTCAGATCTTCTAGATCCTAAGATTCCGCTAAGGCGTTAAGAGGCTGTAATTGACTATATTCTGTTACGCATAATTTGGATTGCAACAAGAAGTGTTGCAAGAAAATATATATTTTTTATATTCGATTATTCTTTTATAGCGCCTATGCTGATGAACGTCTTGGTCTCCTTGACGCCCTCCAGATTGTTTAAGGCGTCGAGCACCTTGTCCAGCACGGTTTCCTGCGTGATTACGGCTAGGTCGTACTCGCCCGCTAGCCTTAGGGCTTTCTCTATGGGTAGCTTCTTCGAGAAGTCGTACACCTTATCGCGATATCTCGGCTCTACTTTGACCAGAACTATAACGTCGTTGCTCTGGCCCTTGAGGAACTTAACGGCCTTCTCCGTCACGTCGACGAACTCGCGGCCTGTCCTCACTAGGCCGAGCTCCTTGAGCCTCTTCAGGTGGATCGCAAGCGCTTGGCGTGTCATCCCCAGCTCTCGCGCTATCTCGTCCTGGTCTCCATACACGGTGTAGACCCTCATGGGTTGAGCACGTTGCAGTAGATGTTGTAATATCTGCACTTGCCTGTCGGTTAGTCTTAGTTCTTCTGCGGTCGCCATGTGCTTAATGAAAAAGCAAATATAAAAACTTAACTATAAAAAATAGGCGTTTTTTCAGCGAAGGTTTCTCTATTGGTAGGAGATGCTCTCCATGAAAAATATCAGAAAAGCGTGTTCTAACCCCTTTTGGATATTATCCTTTAAAAACTTTACGCTGAGAGGCTAGTTTTCTCTATTCGACGCCCCAGTATGTCTCGTATAGCTTTAACCAACTGCCGCCTACTAGTTTATTCTTGCCTACTACCTCGGTGATGGGGATGTAGGTTATCTCGCCGTCTCTATAGGCTGTCATAACGCCGAATCTGCCCTCCTCTATCGCCTCGTAGGCCGCCGTGGCGTACCTCACGGCGAGCACTCTATCGAAGGCCGTAGGCGGAGCTCCCCTGATTATATGCCCAGGTATCGCCGCTCTGGTCTCCAAGCCCGTCTTCTTCTCTAGGTATTGGGCCAGCTCGTTGCCCACGCCGCCTAGCCTTACGTGGCCGAACTCGTCTACGGGCCCTCCATACGACTTAATCCCCTCCGATATCACCACCAACGCCCACCTCTTGTCCTCGTAGGCCTTCTTGACCCTATCCGCTACGTGATCCCAACTGACCTCCCTCTCTGGTATTAACACGAAGTCGGCCATGGTGGCTAGGCCTGTGAACAAAGCTATCCACCCGGCCTCCCTCCCCATGACTTCCACCACTCCGACCCTCTCATGGGATACTAAGGTGGTCTTGAAGCTCTCCGTAGCCTTGATCGCCTCGTTCACGGCGGTGTCGAAGCCTATTGTGTACTCGGTGCCCCAGACGTCGTTATCTATGGTCTTCGGTATCCCCACGGCGTCTAGTATCCCGCGCCTCTGCGCCTCGCCCGCGGCGCCCAATGTATCGTCTCCGCCTATCGCCACGACGACGTCTAGGCCTAGCTCCTCCACGTTTTTAGCGAGCGTCTTGGCCCTCTCTTCGTCCTTGAACGGATTGGTTCTAGACGTCTTTATGTAGGTGCCTCCGGTGAAGGCGAAATCGAGCAGTTGAGCCGACGTGATCTTCTTCACCTCCTTGTTGAGAAGACCTTTCCAGCCGTGGAATATCGCGTAGACCTCGTGTTTCTTTTCGGCTAGCTTTACGAACGTATATACGGCTATGTTGAGCCCAGGCGCGTCGCCCCCGCCGGTTAATACTCCGATCTTCATGGCGCCACCTTAAGGATTTCGGTTACCTTCTTGCCTTCATAGACTACTTGACCTAGTAGCTTGCCGAACTCGACGGCGTTTCTCCTCTGCCAGACGTTCCTGCCCACGGCCACGCCGAGAGCGCCCGCGCTGATAACCTCCTCGACTTGTTTCAAGAACTCTTCGTCGGTCTTTGTCTTGGGGCCTCCCGACATGAGCACGGGCACCCTCCCGGCGGCTCTAACAGCCCAGGCGAAGGTCTTGGGGTCTCCTGTGTACTTTATCTTCATAGCGTCGGCGCCTAGCTCCAACGCAATCCTTGCGGCGTATGCGACCACCTCGGGGTGGTGCTCGTTGCCGTTGTATTTCGTGTCCACTTTGCCTCCCCTCGGGTAGGACCACACCACTAGAGGTATATCGAACCTCACGGCGTCCTTTTTGATCTGGGCTAGGTACTCCACTTGTTTCCACTCGTAGTCGCTCCCTGCATATATCGTGAAGCCCACCGCGCTGGCGCCGAGGCTCACCGCTTCCTCGACCGTGCAGTTAGGCGCCGAGATAGGCGCGCCGTTATATAAAGACGTCTTTCCGTTTAGTTTCAATATTAGGGGCACGCTACCGTCGTAGTACTTCTCGGCGATCCCCCTCTGGAAGACCACTCCGTCGAAGCCTGCGTCGCGGGCTATTTTCAGTATATACTCAGGGTCGACGGAATCTGGATTGTCCATAAAATCGGTTGGCCCATGTTCTATTCCGTGATCGTACGCAAGTATTATGGAATGCCCGCGCCTAGCGAATATTGCCTTGAACTTATCGGTTAGCGTATATCCTCGCATGGCGAGAGTATCGATGCATATATTTAACCTTTATAGTCTCATCTTACTTACCTTTATTATGTAATAGTTTGAGTGTACCTATTGCTTTACTCACCACATGTGAGCGACCTATATAAACCGGATTTGCGCCTATCGCGTGTGGATAACATAGCCTTGATCGTCCTCGATACCTTGAGGTGGGATTATTCTGGCTACTTCGATTGGCTCGCCGATCTAGGCTTTAAGAAGTACGAAGCTTGGACCACGGCGCCGTGGACTCTGCCGGCCCACGTCTCGATGTTCACAGGTCTGTACCCCTCGGAGCACGGCGTCCACGAGCCCGGCAAGTGGATCGGGTGGAATTGGTTGAGCCTCGTCAGAGAGAAATCGGCTATGTTCATGAGGAAGATGCGCGGCGGGGCGCTGGGCTACCTCAAGGACCTCGGGTACAAGACGGTCGGCCTCTCCGCGAACCCCTACATAAATAGCTACTTCGGTTTTGAGTTCGACGAATTTCACGACATAAGCATTGGCTATCTAAACAAGGGCATTAAATTAAACGAGGAGGAGGTGAAGGCCATAAAGGAGATCTTCGAGGAGGGAGCTACGGTCAAGACGGTGTTGAAGGCCTTCGTGAGGAACGGCCCTATCTCCTCCGTGAAGCTCCTCGCGAAGTCCATAGAGCTGTTGACCTTGGGGATCCCCAGGGAGAAGGGAGCTAAGCTTGCCTCGAGGATAGTCGAGGCGCTGGCCGACGACGGACCGCTTTTCTTGTTCATCAACCTCATGGAGGCGCACGAGCCCTACACGGCGACTGACTGGGCTAGATCGGGGAGGGCCTACATAAGAGCTCTCATCTACGGCGGCGCGCCGCCCGGCATCGTGAGGACCTGGAGGAAGCATTACCCGAGGCAAGTCTCCTACCTCTCTAAGATCCTTAGAAATATCGTGTCCTTCCTGAAGGATTTCTCGATAATTATAGTATCTGACCACGGCCAGATGTTGGGCGAGCATGGCGCCTTGGGGCACGGCTATTGGCTCTACGACGAGGTGATAAAGGTCCCTCTATGGGTTAGGGCCAGAGGGCGCCCGAAGCTAAGAGAGCCCGTGAGCCTAGCCACCGTCTACTCTATGTTGCTCAATATAGCCGATAGGCTGGAGCTAGACCAGAGACAACCGGTGGCGGAGTCCTTCGGGCCTCTTATAACGCCGGCCCAGAGGCAGTTCGTAAATTCATTGGACAAATTGATAAGCCTCTATGGCTACAGATCTAGAGAAGGCGAGTGGAGATCTCCTTAGAACTGTTATTACCAAGTAGTTATCTACCTCCATGTTCCTACTCGGGGTCAACTACTGGCCGCGTAAACATAACATAAAGATGTGGAAGGAATGGAGTCCAGAGGATCTTAAGGAGGATCTAGACGCGATGAAGGATATGGGGATTAAGGCAGTGCGCTTCTTCATATTGGCCGAGGACTTCTTCGACCAATACGGGGGCGTGTCGAAAACAGCCTTGGTGAGGCTGAGGCAGTTCATGGATCTCCTGGAGGAGCGGGGCCTTGTGGGCTTCCCCACGTTGATCGTAGGCCATATGTCGGGCCGTAATTGGGTCATACCCTGGGCCCCTGATTGGGACGTCTACTCCCCTCAGGCTGTGGAGCGAGGCGTCAAGGCCGTCCTGGAGATAGTCAAGACGTTGAAAGACCACAAGGCGCTTGGCGGCTGGATATTAAGCAACGAGTTGAGCCTCGTCAAGAGGGCTGAAAGCAGGGAGGAGGCGTTGAGCTTGCTCAGAACGTACTCCGCCTCGATAAAAGCGGTCGATCCCGTCCATCTATTCTCGTCGGGGGATGTACCTAACTCCTATCTTCAGGAAACTCCTAACGTAAAGGATCTCGTCGATTGGGTGGGGCCCCATCTGTATCTATACGACACGAATCTGATCCGACACGCGTATCTGTACCCAGCGTATATAGAGTTGTTCTCCAACGATGGGGATAGGCCGGTCCTTCTGGAGGAGTTCGGCTTCAGCACATACCAATTCTCGGAGGAGAAACACGCGGATTTCATAAACGATGTGTTGTGGTCGTCGCTAGCCCACGGCGCTATAGGGGCCTTCATCTGGTGCTTCTCCGATTTCGCGCAAGAGGGCGATCCGCCGTATGAATGGAGGCTGTTGGAGCTAGGATTCGGCCTAATAAGGGCTGATGGGTCGCCGAAGCCGGCGGCCCACGTTGTGAGAAAGTTCTCGCAGGATCTAGTAAAACTACAGGAGCTGGGATTAGGCGAAAGGTTCAGAAGACCGGCGGCGCTTGCAACCGTCGTCGTGCCGTTCTATATGTATAGAGATTTCGAGTTCGTTCCGCGCACTTGGCGCGATTACCCAGGCGCGAAGCCGGCCCTGATGGCGCTGTCGTTGGGCTTCATGGCGGGCCTCCGCATCTCCGCCACGTATGAGCTCTCCAGGGAGAAGCTTAGAGGCAAGAAGTTGTTGATCTTTCCGTCGATACCCAGCGCTTTGGCCACTACATGGCGTCTAGCCTACGAGGTGGCGTCGTCGGGAGGCCTCGTCTATGCTTCCGTATTCAGAAGGTTCGGGACCGTCGCGGCGCTTCACGACGCGCCGACCCATCTATGGCGCGAGCTTTTTGGCGTTGAGAACGTCTTGTTGCCCGGCAGCGTGGGGCTACATTACGGCGGGATATTTAGATTGAAGTTCATCAAGGACTTCGGCCCCATCAAGGCCGGCGAGGAGCTCGAATTCTCCCTCGATGCCCCTATCTATACATATGCGATAAAACCGGTGGATGCGGATGTCGTCGCGGTGGATCATCGCAATAGGCCCGTCATAACGGCCGCTAAAAACGCCGTGCTCTCAACTATACCTCTCGAGCTAGCTCTGGCCGAGATGGAACACGTAGATTGGCTTAGAGGCTATCATAGGATCTACATGGCCTTGGCGCAAAAAGCCGGCGTCGAGCCTACCTACATCTCATCGGACCCGAGGGTAGAGATCTCGAGGTTCTCGGGCGAAGAAGGCGATCTGTTGATCGCCGTGAACCATTCCTACGAGGCTATATCCGCCGCTGTGGCGGCTAGAAACATGAAATCCGTGGAGAAGGTGGCCGGCGAGGGCGAGGTCGAGATAGGCGATGGGATGTTCACGCTTAGATTAGGCCCTAAGAGGGCGCTCGCCTTGTTGATCCGCTAGTTTTGCCCGGCCACGGGCAGAGATCCCTAACGGGACATTCGGCGCATCGAGGCGCCTTAGCCCTACAGTAGTCTCTGCCGAACTGTATCAACTTCAAATGGACCTCGAGGTACCTCTCGCGGGGAAGATGCTCCATAAACCATCTGCTTATCTCGTCGTATTTCTTGCCGATGCCCCAACGACTAGCGATCCTAGTTATATGGGTATCTACAGGGAACGCCGGCTTGCCTAGGTTGACCAACACCACGTCCGCTGTCTTCTCGCCTACGCCCGGCAGAGATGTGAGAAGACGCCGGGCCTCCTCCACGTCCATATGGATTATCCTAGATAGATCGAGGTACGAGAGAGCCTTGGAGAGCTCAATCAACTTCCTAGCTCTTATCCTATGCATGCCGGCAGGTCTTATAAGCTCGGCGAGCTTGTCCTCGCCCAGCGCGAGTAGCGCTTGCGGCGTTATCCGCCCCACGGCGTTCTTGAGATTGTAGTATGCGCGGAAGGCGTTTTTATCGGACGTGTTTTGCGTCAATATAACCGCCACCAACAGCTCGAAGATATCGACGCCGGCGCGCCGCAAGACGGGCGCCACGAACTCGTCCTCTCTGAGCTTAACGAAGGAGGCCACCAACTTGACCATCTCCTCGGCCGACACAGGCGAAGAACCTCTCTATAATTAACTTTAACTCATGGCGTTTTTAATCGAGCTGGAGATCGACATCGTGGATCTGGCCGTCGGGCTCACGGAGCAAGGCAGGGTCTACATAAGGAGAAGCGACCTAGAGCGCGTCGCCAGGAAGATCGGCGTCTCAGTCGACGAGCTTGCGGCGAGGCTTGGCGCTAGGCCTGAGCAATCGGGAAGAGGCGTTAGGTACGTCATAGACGACATGTGGGGCGTCGTGTTAGGCAAGTTGATGGAGCTGGAGGAGAGGGTTTCTAAGCTTGAGGGGAAGCGGTCTGGAGAAGATTTCGGCAAGGTCTTGGATCAAGCCATCAAACACTCGGCGGGGCCCACCGGCTACGCGCCCATGAAGGCCGTTAAGGAGTTCGTCACCAGCAAGCTCGGCATATCCGACGCCGAGTTCGTCGAGAGGCTGGCCAAGCTTCTATCGGAGAAGCGGGGTAGGTACATACTGCTGGAGGGAGGCGACGAGAAGGTGTATATCAACGGCAAGGGGTACGGCTACATTAAGAATACAGGAGTATAAAGGGGGTATCACGAGGCATCTTATATTGCCGTCCGCGATAACACACATGTCGTGTACTATACCGACTTGGCCCGTAGCAAGGCGCGAGGCGAAGCTGGCGGGGAGGAGGTGGGCCGATGCCCTCGAGGAGCTTGCCGCCATAGCGTCGCGGTATCCGTTATCCGCGTTGATAGGCAGAGCGGGCATGGGGAAAACCCAGTTGCTGTACGCCCTCTGCGAGAGGACTAACTGCATCTATATCGACGCCACCGAGATGCCCCAGAGGGATATGGCGCATATAGCCGCCCTCGTCGCCTGGAGGCTGGCGGTTGGTTCCAAGGTCAAGACGAAGATAACAGACGTCTATAGGCGCTACGGCTTCCAAGGCATACTCTCCTTGGCCCAGGGGGACCCCACTTGGACGCTTTCGTCGGCGTTAGATCTAGCGCCGGGAAGGATCATCGTGGCGCTCGATGAATGGATCCCAAGCCCTGAGGATCCTCAGTTCTTCCAGGCGGCGTCGGCTCTACATAGGATAAGGAATATGGGCCTCGACAAGGCAGGCTTCGTGGTGTCCTTCCTACCCGAAGTTTACGAGAAGCTCGTCTCCAAGGTGCCGCCGTTGGGCAACATACTATCGGCTGTCTCAGTCCAACTACCTGACGTCTTGACCGAGGAGGAGGCCGAGGAGATAGCCAGCGTCTACTGCCCGGAGCGCGCCAAGCTCGCCGTGTCCATCATCAGAGCGAGGCCCGAGGCCACTATAAGAGATCTATTGATGGCTATGTCAGCCGCGAGGGAGGTCGAGGTGCCTGTAGAGTAGCGGCCGCTGGCTAGGACGACTATAGAGAGGCCGCCGACACAATATAACTTAATAGATATAACATCGCAACGTCAGGGAGCTATGGAAATCAAATCGGAGACGATAAAGGAGATCCTAGAACGCTATAAAACGATCTGGGCCTTGAACCACGCCTCAGCTGTCTTGGGATGGGATAGGGAGGTGTATATGCCCGAGGAAGGCATAGGCGGGAGGTCCCTCGCCAGCGCTGAGATAGCTAAATTAGTGCAGAAGCTCATGCTCGACGAATCTTTCGTTAAGTTGATAGATAAGGCTAAGGAGGAGAAAGACCTTACGGACGTCGAAAGGGGCATCATCCGCATGCTGGAGAGAGACCTCAAGTTCTACAGAAGGGTGCCCCCCGAGGTTGTGGCTGAGTTCGCTAAGATAACCAGCGAGGCCTTCGTGGCGTGGCGTAACGCAAAGGAGAAGGCCGACTTCAAGATATTCGCGCCGTATTTAGAACGGATAGTAGAGCTGGCTAGAGTGATAGCAGATAAGCTAGGCTACGACGAGCATCCATACGACGCTCTGCTGGATCTATACGAGGAGGGCTTGACCTCGCGCGACGTCGATTCTATATTCTCCGTGTTGGAGCCCGGCGTCAAACATCTACTGGAGAAGCTCGAGGCCAGAGGATGGCCCAAGTCGCATCCACTGGAGGAGGAGCCCTACGATAGGCAGAGCATGGAGGCCGCCATAAGGGAGATCCTGGCCGCCATAGGCTACCCCGAGAGGAGGTTCAGAATAGACGTATCGCCGCATCCCTTCACGACAGGCTTGGCCTCGCCGTTCGACGTCAGGATAACAGTACGTTATCCTCCTAAGGACTTCAGAGAGCCGCTCTTCTCGGCGATACACGAGTTCGGACATGCGCTCTACGAGCTGCAGGTAGACGAGAGCTTGGCCTTCACGCCCGTCGGCACGGGGGTCTCGCTTGGCGTCCACGAGTCGCAATCCAGGTTCTGGGAAAACATAATAGGGAGATCCAAAGGATTTCTGCCGCATATAGCGCCTATATTGAGGAGACACCTACGGTTCCTATCCAAGTATTCCGACGAAGATCTCTACTACTACTTCAACACGGTGAGGCCCAGTTTAATAAGGACCGAGGCAGACGAAGTAACGTACAACCTCCATATACTCCTCCGCTACCGGCTCGAAAAGCTCATGATAACCGGCGAGGTCAAGATATCGGACCTCCCGGCCCTCTGGAACGAGGAGATGGAAAGACTACTGGGCGTTAGACCTAGGAACGACGCCGAGGGCGTGTTACAAGATATCCACTGGTCGCACGGCAGTATAGGCTACTTCCCAACGTATACCCTCGGCAACGTCATCGCGGCGCAGATACGCCACGCCATGGGCAAACTAGACGAACTGATCGCAGCCGGGAGATTCTCCGAGATCAAGGAGTGGCTACGCGATAAGATACATAGATGGGGCGCTATCTATCCGCCGAAGGAGATCGTGAAGAGAGCCACCGGCGAGATCTACAACCCGACCTATCTATTAAACTACTTAGATAATAAATATAAATGATTTATATATTTATCTATTTTTAATACTATTATAAATAAAGTAATTGAAATAATGTAATCTAGTAATAAAACTAGGGATGGCGCTAAGGGCCACGAGCCTGTCCCTGCGTATATCGCGGGCGCTATGATGTATTGAAACGGCGAATATAGCAAGGCCTCCGAAAGCCCTCGCGGCAAGGCCGTGGGCGGGATTATGCCTCCAAGCAACGGCACGACGAGTTGCAACATTAAGCCCACTACCCACGTGGTCTCGACTGCGTACATTACGTGGATCGCGGCCGCGCCCGCCGTTAGCGAGAACAACAAGAGGGGAGGCAGAGCCGCCGCGAAGAGCAGAGGCTGGGCGGGCCTCGGAATACCGCCGAAAATCGCGGCGAAGATCGCCGTTAATATTATCGAGTCCACGAACGACCAGATCAGGGAGTCTACGAATAATCTCTGCAGCAAAACGGCAGTGATGTTAGCGCGGGCCGCCAGTATTTGCTCGGCTATGCCGTTCTTCAGATCCGCGCGGGCGTCGGCGGCAGCCCACACCGCCTCGGAGTACAGAAAATATGTCAAGAATATCCAATATATGTATCTATCGACCCTGACTCTGGCGAGGCCGTACCAAGACATCGCTATTATCGCGGCGAGCAACCATAAGGACATCGAGACCGAGCCGGAGACCACCCTCTGCCATGCCCGAGAGTTCTGCCGCGAGAACCTCAAGTACTCCCTCTCGAGCTCCCGGGCCAGCGCCTTAAAGAACTCCGCGACGTTTCGCATAGGCGCTGATTACCTGGAAGATCAACAACCCCACGGCGGTGTAGAGCATGTAGGCCCCCAGGAGGCCGAGGCTTCCTATCTGTATCCGGAGGCCGAGGGCTATGTTCCTCACTATATCGGCCAGATCCGCTACGGGCAACAACCAAGCAACTGCCTCGAGATATGGAGGCAATAAGCTCAGCGGATATATAACGCCGCCTAATAGGGTCAAGAGGGCGCCCAACGGCATCACCAAAACCCCTGGATCTCTGACGAACGGCACTAGGGACGCGAGGATCAAGCCTATGCCTAGGACCGGCAACGCTCCTATCAACGCGAAGATGTAGGCGAGGGCCGTGGCCGCGCCGTATATAGGCCCTTTCAACAAACCTACTATAACCGCGGTGAGGACCAGGGAGAGCCCACTTACGACGACGACCTCGGCGAGAAAGACTCCGTAGAGAGTCGCCAGCATATGCGAGGGCGATGCAAGTATATATTCATATAAACCCTCCCTTACGTAATCACGCACTGTCCACACCACTTCGCCTATAGCTATTTGTATCAACACCAACAACGACGATCCCACCAACTGGTAGAGGTACTTATCGAGGTCCATTGAGCCTGAGAACAACCAGCCGCCGGCCAGCAACATGGAGGCGAAGAGAGGCGGAAGTATGGATACGAAGATAGCCGTGCCGTAGGATCTCGACAGGACTCTGAAGGCGGCGTAAAAGCTGGCGGCGACTCCTCTCAACATAGCCCGTATCTAGCCAGGAATCCGCATAGATCGACCTCCTTCCATCCGTCGTCCTCAGTCGCCAAGGTGCCCCAGCCTAGGGATAGATCGGCGTCTCCAAGTTTCTTCAAGATCTCGTCGATAGGCGGGGTCGTGCTCCCCACGAGCCCCTTGGATCTGGCTAGAGATATGGCGTAGTTATTCAAGCCTATCCTGGCCCTATAGGCTACATAACGCGCCGCGTCTCGTTCATCATAAAGCTTCACTATCCTCGCGTCGAAATATAAAGGCCGTCCTAACAACGTCGAGACTTTAGCCGAAAGCGCTGATGGTAAGACGCTGATAAGCTTCAAGACCCTGCCTCTATATGGAGGGGGAGATCTATATACTAGGTTCACCTCGTCGCTTACTACGTAGGCCCAGCTCGCCCCGCTGGATCTAGCCAGATCCACCGCGGAGATGAGCAGAACCCTGTGGACGCCCATGTTTCGAGGGCCCGGGAGATCGGCTAAAGCCTTGCCGAAATTAACGCCATCTAGCCTCACGGCTAGAGGCGGCTCCACGTAGTCTCTCGGCAACTCGCGCGATCTGTAGTCGGCCTCCAGCCTCGGAGGGCTTAAGGACAAAAGCACGTCGATGAGCCCCACCGGATGTAGGCCGGATCGAGTTTAAATAAGCTCTATGGCGATCGCCGTCCCGCCGCCCGTGCCGTGGCACAACGCAGCTATGCCGCGCCTGCCTCCCTTGACCTTAAGGACCGATATCAAGGTCGTTATTATACGCGCGCCGGAGGCGCCCAACGGATGGCCTAACGCCACGGCGCCGCCGAAGACGTTGAGCTTCTCGTAGGGCACTTGCAACACTCTATGAAACAACACGTTGTTTACGGCGAACGCCTCGTTATTCTCAAAGTAGTCGAATTGATCTAAGCCGATGCCCAGCTTCTTCACTAATTTTTGCACAGCGTATATAGGCGCCTCGATGAAACGCCAAGGCTCCACCATATGCCACGAATACCCCAATATCTTGGCCACCGGCTTAAGCCCCAGCTCCTTGGCCTTCTCGGCCGAGGCCAAGACGAGAACAGCTGCGCCGTCTGAAAGCTGGCTGGAATTACCCGCAGTTAGAACTCCGTCGGGTTTAAACGCAGGCTTCAACTTAGCCAGCTTCTCCAGACTTGTGTCCGGCCTTATGCCCTCGTCTCTATCCAGCTTGGCCCGAACGCCTCCTAGATCTCCCTCTATGGGCTCCATGTCCAGAAACCACTTGTTCTCGGTGGCTTTCCACGCCCTCATATGGCTCTCGTAGGCCACTTGATCCAACTCCTGTCTGCCTATACCCCACTCCCTAGCCACCATCTCGGCCTCCTCCCCCATCAACAAGCCGTTCGTCGGATCCATAAGGCCGTCGTAAACCATTAGATCTATGAGCTGCTGGCTTCTGCCTATCAGATGCTTGACGCCCCAACGAGTCTCTGGGGCGAAGGCCAGCGGCGCCGTCGACATAGATTCGGCGCCTCCGGCGATCACTATATCGGCGTCTCCTAACGCTATCTCTCTATAGGCATCTATCACCGCCTGCATGCCCGAGGAGCAAACTCTGTTAACAGTATAGGCGCTCGTCGTGACGGGAAGGCCGGCGTAAAGCGCCGCTTGTCTGGCCAAGCTCTGGCCCTGCCCCCCTTGGAGCGTCGATCCTATCACCACCTCCTCCACCAACTTTCCGTCGAGCCCGATTCTATCGAGAGCCTTACGTATGGCGAAAGCCGCCA
The DNA here is from genome assembly GCA_964342785.1 of uncultured Thermoproteaceae archaeon. Lineage (GTDB taxonomy): Archaea > Thermoproteota > Thermoprotei > Thermoproteales > Thermoproteaceae > Thermoproteus. Next base: position 5,357 of record CAYFGI010000024.1, on the reverse strand, counting down.
AATGCGCGGTCTTCACGTCCTTAAGAGCCCCGCCGAACTTCCCGATGGGAGTTCTCGCGAATCCAACGATCCAGACCTCGCGCATAGTCGTGCCTTATTTACGTGCTTAAAACCTTGATCTGGGCCTATGGTTAAAACCTTAATCAATTTTTGACGATATGAATAAATATATTTATTTATTTTAGCTTTATAATAAGAAGAAGTTTATATAAGTAAAAATATATATCAATATTAGTAAAGTGATAATAGGCTAGTAGTCCAGACGTACTTCGATCCCTCGAGAGGCTAGATATTCCTTCAATTCCCTTATCTTAATTATGCCGAAATGAAATAGGCTAGCGGCGAGCAGACCGTCCGCGCCCGCCGCCGCGGCTTCATAGAAATGCGAGCGCTCCCCGGCGCCGCCGGAGGCTATGATGGGCACCTTAGCCGCCGAATATATCGCCCTTATCAAATCTACGTCGTACCCCATCCGCGTGCCGTCCCTATCTATCGAGGTAACGAGGAGCTCGCCGGCGCCTAGCCTCACGACGTCAGCCGCCCATCTTACGGCGTCCAGCTCCGTGGGCGTATTGCCGCCCCGTATATACACTCTATAGCTTCCGCCGACTTTCTTGGCGTCTATCGCGACTACTGTGGATTGAGATCCAAACTGCTCCGCAAGCTCCGACACGAGCTCGGGCCTCCTAACGGCGGCTGTGTTCACCGACACCTTGTCGGCCCCCGCCTTGAACAACTTGTCGGCGTCTTCCACTGATCTGACGCCGCCTCCGACCGTGACGGGTATAGACACGGACGTGGCCACCTCCTTGACCACCTTGAGGAAGGTGGGGCGGTCCTCGACGCTCGCCGTTATGTCGAGCACGACCAGCTCGTCGGCTCCCTCCTCGTCGTAGCGCATAGCCAGCTCCACGGGATCGCCTACCTCCCTGAGGCCTTGGAAGTTAATCCCCTTCACGACGACCCCCCTCCTGCCGTCTATATCGAGGCAAGGTATCACCCTCACGGCGACCACGCGTCCTAATTTTGAGCCAAATATATCTTATATAGAGGAAGTTACGGCCTCGTGGTCGTCAGAGAGACCAAGGAGACTAGGGTGGTCGTGGAGCTACGAAGAGGCGGGGGGCAACTCTCAGTGAGCACGCCTGTGCCGTTCCTAACCCACATGGTAGAGACCCTGCTGTATTACGCCGATCTGGAGGGCAGAGTCGAGGCTATTGTGTTAAGAGAACTCGACGAGGGTCACCACGTGATCGAAGACGTTGGGTTGGCTCTAGGCATGGCTCTGGCCGAGCTTGCCGGCGATAGGCGCTCGATTGCCCGATACGGCTGGGCTATAGTGCCGATGGACGAGGCGGAGGCGATTGTCGCCGTCGACATGGGGGGCAGGCCCTTCTGGTCGGTTAAGGCGAGGTTTCCCCCCGTGGTCCTGGGCGGATATCCCCTCTATATGTTCCCGCACTTCGTGAGGTCTCTAGCCTCCGAGTCTAAGTCTACTATACACGTAAGAGCGTCCGGCGAGGATCCACACCACATCATCGAGGCGGCCCATAAAGCGCTGGGACTTGCGCTTAAGCAAGCGCTGACTCCCTCGAATAAGCCCGTCACCACCAAGTGATCAGCCGGATAACCGCACGCCTCACCGCTCCGACTCCCCGAGACTTCATCACTATTTTTAACAACGCCGTCTTCTTAAATCGATGCTAGTAATCCCCTCAATAGATCTCGAGAACGGCAAGGCGGTTAAAAGGGTTAGAGGACGGCGGGGCGAATACGTATTTGTCGGCGATCCCTTAGAGTTGGCGCGCAGGTTCTCCCGGGCGCCGCTCGTCCACATAGTGGATCTAGACGGCGCTGAGCGCGGAGCCCCGGCGAATCTCGACGTGGTCGCCGCCATATCCGAGGCGCTCGAGGGGGCTTGCCAGCTGGGAGGCGGGCTGAGGAGCTACGAGCACGTGAGCAAGGCGCTGGAGCTCTGCGACTACGCCGTGGTGGGGACCCTCCCGTTTAGGGAGCCCCGCTCATTCGAGGACTTGGCGAGGCGGTTCCCCGGAGAGCTCGTCGTATCGCTCGACGTGTTGGGCGGCTGGGTGATGGGCGACGGCTGGAGGACGAGGCTCATGAGGCTCGAGGAGGCCATAGAGCTACTGGAGCGCTTCGACCTCGCCGCCGTGATATATACGTCTATAGATGTGGAGGGCACGGGCGCAGGCCCTCTGGCGATCGACGCTGGCCTGCTCAAGCGCGTTGCCAAGAGGGCGTACTATGCCGGCGGCATATCGGGATGCGGCCACTTGGATATCATCAAGAGGGCCGGCTTCGACGGCGCCATAGTGGGCTACGCCCTATACAGGGGGGATTTATCTTGCGTTGGCGATAACTTCGTGTATTAACAAGGCTCGATGGTCGCAGGCGGCTTCTGCGTGATCGCGTACGCGACCATGACCACGTTGGGCACCTCCGACGTGATTCTCGAGGATATACGCGACAGAACCTCCTTATCCAGCTGGGGCCAATCGGCCGTCATGGCGTCCTCGCTCTGGACGACCCTCACCACCACCACGTGCCCCACGGCCCTCGCGTCGCCCTTGACCCCGACCCATTTGTCGTCCCCCACGGCGGCGAACGCTTGCCATACGTCGTCGTATAGGCCCGCCCTCCTTAATTCCTCCTCGACTATGTGCGAGGCTTTCCTTGCTATCTCTAATTTCTCCCTGGTGAAACGCCCCATGATCCTCACGGCTAGCCCAGGGCCTGGGAACGGATGTCTCCTCACGAGCTCGTCGGGGAGGCCTAACGCCTTGGCGATAGCCCTAACCTCGTCCTTGTAGAAATCCCTAAGGGGTTCCAACACCTTGAGGCCCAACCATTGTGGCAGACCGGCGACGTTATGGTGGCTTTTTATCCTGTCGGCCCCCTTGACGGCGCCGCTCTCCACGACGTCTGGATATAGGGTGCCTTGGGCCAGCCATCTAGCGCCCTCTATCTTGGCCGCCACCTCGGCGAAGACCTCCGCGAAGATCTCGCCTATTATCTTGCGCCTCTCCTCGCAGTCCTCGACGCCTTCAAGTCTGGCCAAGAACCTCTCTGAGGCGTCGACGTACACCACGTTTAGGCCCAGCTTCTTAAACGCCGAGAGGACCTCCTCTGGCTCGCCCTCTCTAAATAAGCCGTGGTTCACAAATATAGGCACGGCCCGCTCGCCCACAGCCCTAGCCACCAACACGGCCGTGACCGTGCTGTCCACGCCGCCGCTGACCGCGATGAGGACCCTCTCGTCGGGTCCCACCGACGCGCGTATATCCTCTATGATCTTCGGTATTTGGGACGCCGGATCCCAACGTTGCGAAGGCTCCAACCCGACTACCCTCTCCACGAAGTTCTTGAAGATAAGCTTGCCCTTAGCCGTGTGGGACACCTCTGGGTGGAACTGGACCCCATATATGGGCCTATCTACCGACCTCATGGCGGCTATATAGCCCCTCTCGGACACCGCCAAGATCTTAAAGCCGGGGGGCGGAGACGCCACGTAATCGCCGTGGGACATCCACACGATCTCCTCCTGGGCCAAGCCCTCCAGCAGGGGGTCCCTCTCCAGGATCTTCACCTTCGTGTTCCCATACTCGCCGGGCCCTTTGTCCACCCTGCCTCCTAACATCTTGGCCAGAAGCTGATGTCCGTAGCATATGCCCAGAACCGGGACCCCCGCCTCTAGGACCGAGGAAGGTATAGATATCTCTTCCTCCAAGACGCTCTTGGGACCCCCCGACAGGACTACGGCGGCCACGTCTTTTCGACGTAAGACTTCCTCGAGCTCCTCCGGCTGGACCAAGGTCGCGAAGAGCCCGGCCTCCCTGAGGCGCCTCGCTATAAGGTGCGCATATTGGCCTCCGAAGTTCACCACTACGGCTCTCCTAGATTGCGCCACGCGCCGATATCCTTAGCCAATTATAAATCTTACTTCATAGAAACGCCGACGAATTGCCCAGCTATCCGGTATTCATTTAAACATTTACTTAAAGATATACGCGGATATCTTAAATAATCCCCGCCTTCCACGCACAGCGTGAACTTAGTCCATCAGCTTGTAGCCGCCGCGGCTCTCGCCGTGCTCATCGGAGGGCTCGCCGCTAAGTCTAGGTTCCCCCAGATACCTGCGTGGTCAATAATGGCCTTCGCTTCGTTCATGATCGTCACCGGAGGTTTACTGCCAATAAACGAGCTCGGCGCCGCCGTCGATCTCGACGTGATTCTTTTCCTCATAGGCATGTTCTCTATAATCTCCATGGCTGAATCGTCGGGTCTCCTCGACGCAGTATCCTATTGGTTCCTCGCCAAGGCCGGCTCCACGAGAAGACTGCTCTTACTTCTATCGTTGCTTTTCGGTTTGCTCGCAGCATTTACGGTGAACGATGCCGTGGCGTTGATGGGGCCCTCCATAGTCGCCGCCGCGGCGAGGATAGCCGGCGTGGAGCTAGAGCCCCTAGTGTTACTTTTGGCTTTCTCGGTCACTATAGGATCCGTCGCCACGCCTATAGGCAACCCGCAGAACGTGCTCATAGCCGTCCAGTCCGGCATAACGGCCCCCCTCTTGACATTCCTTAAGTACTTACTAGTGCCCACCTTGGCGAACCTCTTGATAACGCCGCTCTTGATATCACGATGGTATAATTTACCCAACAAGGAGATAGAAACCGCCTTCGTGCCCGCCGAGTTTATCAAAAATAGGCGGGATGCCTACCTAGCCGGCGCCGCGTTGATCGCGGTGATAGCTGCGCTACTAGTTAACGACGTCCTCGCCGTGATGGGGCTACCCCACGTCGAAAACATAGGCTTCATACCCTTCGTGATCGCCGCGGCCGTATACATCTTCTCCTCGGAGCCCAGAAGGGTGCTGGAGGGCGTAAACTGGGGCACTATCGTTTTCTTCATAACCATGTTCATAACGATGAGGGGGGTCTGGAACAGCGGGCTCCTACAGCCGGCCATAGGCGCTCTGATGCCGAGAAGAGAAGGGCCTACCGCGGGGATCCCCGCCATCACGATCGAGTCGCTTTTGTTCAGCCAGGCGCTATCCAATGTGCCCTTCACCGAGTTGTTCATACAGTACATGAAGGCCGCGGGGTACGGCCCCCAAGATGTCTGGGCTTGGCTCACGCTGGCCTCCGCCGCCACTATAGCCGGCAATCTGACCCTCTTGGGGGCCGCCTCAAACATCATAATACTTGAGGTTATAGAGAGCAGATACTCCAAGACCATAAAGTTCGGCGAGTTCGTCAAGAGAGGCGTGGTGATTACAGCTATAAACATGGCCCTCTATCTCCCCTTCTTATATCTAGCCTCCCTCTAGGAGATTC
>CAYFGI010000023.1:0-18329 GCA_964342785.1 uncultured Thermoproteaceae archaeon | reverse complement strand
GCTCTAACGCTGAGAGGGAGGCGCCAGCAAGACGCCTAACGCCGGAGGGACGGGGAAAAGGGATTTTTAAGCTTGTGCTTAAAAATTACTGGGTTTGTTGCTGGGCTTTCGGCTTTAGGTATATCTTGTTGCCTATTATGGCGTTGTTGGGTATCAGCACCTTGGTGCCGTCGCTCTTGATCACCGTGGTGAATAAAGTCGCTACGTCCTCCACGACGCCGTCCTCGCCGACTAGGTTGACGGAATCGCCTATCTTGAAGGGCCTAATTATCAAGAGGAACAAGCCGGCCACCGCTTGGCCCAGCACCTGCTGGGTGGCGAAGCCTATGACGATCCCTATGAAGCCGCCGAGGGCCACCCCGGCCGCGCCGCCCGCGACGCCGCCGGCTATGGCCGCCACCAATGCGCCGATGCCGAGGATCCTCACCACGTTCCTTATGGAGGCGGCCACCGAGTGGTCGTATCTCGCTCTCAGAGTCCAGTAGAAGAACTCGGCTATCCCCGATACGATGAGGTAGCCGAAGGCTAGCGCGAGCAGTATCTGGACGTAGGACTCGTAGCCTTGTGCCGCTATATTGTGTTGAGGCAAGAACGTGCCCATGAGCCAGTGGACCGCCGCCGATACTATCACGTAGATCACGATGTAGACTACGGTTTTTGCTATGGCGGAACCCGCTTTTTTGGCTGTCTCCGAGCTCATGTAGCGTTCTACTCGCGTAGTTATAAGATATTACCTTATGACACAAATAATATCGACATATGTCGAGTCGGGCGGGGCCCCTCGTCGTATGCATTTACCGAGGCGCATACCTCTATCGCGGCTCGTAGCCGCGGCTGACCGCGGCCAGCATGGCCATGGCGGTGGCGGATGAGATCAAGGCGAAGAGAACCGCCGCGGAGCTCCCAGCCGCCTCGTATATGTAGCTGAACGCCAAGCTGCCCAACACGCCGCTTACGGCCTTGCCAGTGTAGAGGATGCCGTTGTTGACGGTCGCGTACCTCGCGCCGAATATCCGGCTCGAGGCGTTCAGATAGAGGAGTATGAGGGAGCCGCCGAAAAAGCCTATCAGCAACGTGCCGGCCGTCGGCGCGCCCACCGCGAAGAGCGCAGCGCCGAGTGTCGAGGCGGCGAGCGCGGTATATAGCGCCTTGAAAACGCCCCATCTATCTGCTAGCCTCCCCAAGGCGGGCCTCGCCAAGCCCACGGCCAGCGGATATATGGAGGCCAAGGCGACTAGCTCCTGCCCGGAGCTCAACAGATGCAACGACGAGGCCAGCGTCAAGAGGGGGACGGAGCCGAGGGCATATGAGGCGTACAGGAGCCAGAACCTCGCGTCTCTAGCCATCTGCAACGGGGTCCTCCCCGCGAGCCCCGCGGGGTAGTCGGCGAGGGCCATGAGGGCCGGCAGAACCGCGGCCTCGGCCAAGCCTATGGACAACGCCGCCGTCTTGAAGCTGCCGATAGCCGCTATGATGGGGTTGGCGACGGCGGAGCCGAGGCCGAAGCCCAAGGACACGAGCCCGGTGGCCAGCCCCATGTTGTCTCTGTACCACTTCACGGCTAAGTTGAAGGCTATTCCGTAGAGGATCCCCTCGCCTATGCTGCCGAGGGCCCAGAAGGCGTAGAGGATCGGCAGATTGGGCGCCAGGGCCGCCCCCAGGAAGCCCGACGCCGATAGGAGGGCCGCCGCGATTCCCACGGCCCTCGGCCCCTTGACGTCTGCCAGCCCTCCCCCGAACGGCTGGGCTAGAGTAGACGCCACGACGTAGATCGAGAAGCCCGTGGCCGTGAGGATCGCGCCTACGCCGAGCTCTCTGCCCAGAAGAGGCGCCAGCACGTTCCAGGTGTATTGATAAAGCGAGTTGAAGCACATGGCCACGAAGCCTATTAGGAGGTACCTAACCCTGCTGGGCACTACATTTATTGAACAACTATTTTAGTGTGGGCCTCCTCCTGAACGTAGACTACGGCGATATGCTCGCCAGGATGAGGGCCCGGGACGTCTTGAGGAGGCTTCCCTCGACTAAATACGTGGGGGAGGAGGAAGCCATAGACGCCTTCTATCTACACTACAGAAGCCCTATCTTCGGCGGGAGGCCCTCCAACGAGGCTTGGGCTCATTTCGTCAAGATGTACGTCGAATCGCATTACTACAAGACTTTGCGGCCGCTCTGCCGCTTGAACCCCAAGGCCTCGCGCGAAGCCGCTCTACGCCTCTTGAGGGCCTACCAAGCCTTTATGGACTCCCTCGAGGTGGGGCGGGGAAGGTTCTGGCTGGGGAGAGGCCTCTGGCTTAGATGGTCGGAGGCCCTGCGGAACATAAGGCGGTTCATGGGGGATCCAGCCGACGTCGATAAGCTCTACGCCTCGCTTAAAAAACTCGGCGAATTGTTGGGCTCGGGCAGGTCGGGGGATCCGGCCTCGTTGGCGATATCCATAGCGGCGGATCCGGCTAGGATCAAGCTAGCCGATATAATAACGGATCTGGCGGCTCTGGCCTCCAAGATAGGCGTAGAGGACGTGGACGAAGGCGTCGAGCTCGGCGCGATCTCGATAGATGGAATAAAACACGGCTCGTTCTCGGCTCTGCGGAGGGCCACGTACTCCACGAAGGCGCTCTACCTAGCGGCCCGCACGTTGTTCGCCTACAAGCTGGCCACCTCGACGCTCTCGATCAAGCGGTATTCGATGACCAGGAGACCTCCCCTCTACATTCTGCTCGACAAATCGGGCTCCATGTACGACGTGGTGCCGGAGCTGGGCATAAGGCGCATATCCATAGCGGCTGCCTTGGCGATAGCGTTGTGGCGCAAGTCGAGGGGCTCTCTGCTCCGCCTCTTCGATGTAGGGGTGCATAAGCCCGAGGCCAGGGACGTGATGGAGCTGTTGCTCAGAGTGGCCCCGTCCGGCGGCACGAGCATATCCAAGGCGGTCTCCGCGGCGGCCGAGGAGGCCGCGCGTCTAGGCCGTCGTAGGTACCGGCTTATCGTGATAACAGACGGCGAAGATGACTCGCTCGACGCAACCGTGTTCGAGAAGGCGAGGGAGGCGTTCACCGACGTGGAGATGTACCTAGTGGGGAGGAGGAAAGAGCTAAAAGGCGTGAGATTTAGGGACGTCCTGGCCTCGCTACCTCTTCAAGAGCTTCGCGAGCATGCCGAATATGACTATGGCGAAGCCGGCGGCGGCCACGAGATCGCCGATCATCCTAAGCCATATCACCTCGTCCACGATGGGCTCCTGCCAAAAGCCCGGGGCGCCTGACGGCGTGACCAACGTCTTTATGAACCAATAGCCCTTGGCCAGCTCTTGCTGTAGCTGCAACACGGCCAGCGGCTCCAGCGTCAGCAGGGCCTGGAGGTAGAAGCCCACGCCGATAATCACGGCGGCCCACCTCATGTACTTCAGCTCCCTATCGGTGAACTTCCCGGAGAGGTAGAAGGCTACGACCCACATCAATATGCTGGGCACCCCGTAGGCCAGCGGGAACGCTAGGTGGGCGTGCGCCATGGTGCTCTGGGCATCGTGTAGGTAATAGTTGAAGATCGGGGCGTTTATAAACGCCGCGCCGAAGAGCACCACGCCGAGCCCGCCGCCAACGCCGGCGACTAGGGCGTACGTGACCAAGGTCTTCTGGAACTCGGTCCTCACCTCGCCCCTCCTCCACAGGACTATGGCGTATATTATCATGAAGCCTAGCGGCACCGCCTCGAGGACGCTGACTATCGATCCCACGTACATCCAGAACGTCGGAAGCCCGTTGAAGTAGTAGTGGTGGGCCGTCCCTATCATGCCCGTTATTATCTCGCTCGTGGCGTCAAGCCCGACCACGGCCAAGGCGAGCCTCTGGGGAACGAGCCCTGCGATCAGCAGTAGCACCACGACGACGGTGACCACTATGGGCGGCCAGAAGCCCTCGACGTAGGCGTGTATGGTCATCCACCTGAAGTACTCGTCGACTTGGAAGTCCGGCCACGGGGCAACGATGGGGAGCGCCCCTATGAAGGTGCCCGCGGCCGTGCCCGCTATGGCTATGGCCAATATCTTGGCGAACGGCTTCAGCGCATCGGGCGCCGTCTTGGAGGCCTTGTACCAGAGGTACGAGAGGTAGCCCAAGGCCGCCGTGAGGAGCAACAGCCAGAGGGTTCCTTGATCTATCACGTCTCTGCCTTGGCTTCCCACTATGAACCACCAGGGAGATGGTATATAGCCCAAGTAGCTCAGCCAAATGCCGAAGAGGTCCCCGAGCGCCACGAAGACTCCGAGCGCCAGAACGGCCACGACTTGCCTCTTCGACACGTTGAGGCCGAAGTAGGGCAGAGCGAAGAGCGAAAAGGCGGCCCAAGTCAGCGCTATCCAGAGGATGGCCAAGTTGTAATGCAGGGCGCGGGAGACGTTGAAGGGCAATATGGACAAGAGGTTAACGCCGTAAAGCGTAGGCTCCGTGTATAGGTGCATCGTGTACCCGCCGAGGAGGCCTTGGACGCCCAGGGCTATCCCGAAGAGGGCGAAGGCCCATAGGGTCACGCGCTGCGCCTCGTTGGGCGGAGGCAGCTGGATGGGCGCTCTGGGGTCGCGCCAGTAGTCGAGGAATTTCATCAACACGTAGGCGGCCATGGGCATCACGATGAGCAGTATCGAGATCACCATGCCCCAGGAGGCGTAGAACACGTTGTTGGTCGACGTCAAGATGCCGGGGGTGTAGGGGAAGCCGTTGGTGTAGTTTTCGAGCGCTATGAGGGCAGTCCACGTGAAATACGCCGTTAGGTCCTTCACGATCGTGGCGTTGGTTATGAGGTCGGGCTTCAGCCTATATTCGGCCGAGTCGGGCCCCAGCATCTTCTCGTAGTAGCTCACCGCGTTGTAGAAGCCTTGCGCGAAGACGTCGCTTACGACCACCTTGCCGCCGTCGGGGTCGGGCAACAAGGCAGCCCTTATGGCGGCCATGGCCGTGGCGTTGTTCTGCGGCACCGCGTCGAAGCCGAGGCTGTGGGCAGCCGTGTCCTCCAAGATCCTCAAGGTGTACGATGTGAAGTCTATGCCGAAGTAGCCGCCCATGCCCAGCACCGAGCCGTAGTCCATCAAGCCGTACTTCTGGAAGTAGTACTTGCCCTTGATCACGTCCTCCCCTGTGAATAAAACAGTCCCGTTCGGAGTTACCACCTCGCTAGGTATCGGCGGTATGTGGGTGAACGTGTAGTAGGCCATGACGGCGTAAGCCGCATATACGAAGATCGTGACCGCCAAAACCACGGTGGGCCAGATGCTTTTTCCATTGGGCATGTCTTGGACGTGTTTTTGGCAGAGATATGGCTTGAGGTTAACCCCGTGAACCTGAATATTTTTAAATAACCAGACGACGATAGACGTGAGGTTCCTCCGCGTCCGCCTTAAGGCGTGCAACGCGGTGCCTCGCGACGCTGAGGCGCATCTAGGCTTCAAGGTAGAAAACGGCGTTGTGCGCCATCTGGTGCTCACGAGCAGAGGGCCCGTCGTGGTGTCCAAAAGATGCGAGGACTGCGTATTCTATAAGTTGGCTTCCAGCACGTACGTCCGCGGGACGCCTACGATACACAACGGAGTGATAAAAATAGTCGTGGCGGACACGCGGACGGCTAGAGCCATATTGAGGCAACACGAGGAGCAGGTCATATCGGTGGAGGAGCTCAGACACACCTCGTTGGTGTTGACTAGGAAGCAGAGGGAGATCCTATCGGCGTTGGCCAACGGGAGCACCATAGCAGATATGGCGCGTTTCAGCTCTAGGTCCAAGGTCGCGGTCCACAAGATCTTCAGAAAGGCCTTGAGGAAGGTGGTCGAGCTGATCTAGGTGCCCTTCGAGAGGCTTCTATTAGTGCGGTTCGCGGCGCCTCCCGACGTCTTGATCGAGGCGATATATAGGCTGGGCATCGCCGGAGTTGCCGTGTTCGAGGAGAGGCCGCCTTACTTCGCCCCTCCCCCGCCGCCGGAGGTGGAGAGATACGTCGAATCGCTCGAGGGGCTCTTGAACAGATTCGGCCTCTCCGCGACTCAGCGCCGCCCTCCAGAGGGGCGCCTCGCCGATATCCTCAAGAGGCATCTGGAGGCCTTAAGGCGTTGCACCGCCGGATACGAGCCGGACGACGTGATCAGGAGGGAGGCCGCTAAACGCGCCGTGATCGGCTGTCTCGCCGAGGCGGGCTCCCCCCTGGAGGAGATCGCGGGAGCGCTGAGGGCGGCCAGAAGGGTGGTCGAGATATACAAGAGCTCGGCCTATTCGGAGGGGCCCGACACGGGCAGGAGCTTCACCTCGATTGCGGCTGAGATCGCGGCTAGGGAGGAGGAGGCGAGGCGCCTCGGCTTGCTGCACTCCTTCATGGAGTGGCTGGAGGGGGAGGGCTATTCCGCGATCGAGATCCCGCAGGGCTACCGCATCTTGCTGGAGCCGCGGGAGAAGATAGGGGAGCCCCACCAGGTGTTCGAGCTGGGGGGCCTCAAGGTCGCCTTCGTCGCGGGCGGGCGCGGATCCTACGGCGGAGTCGAGGTGCCTAGGGAGTATCTATTGGACATACCGACGGCAAAGACGCTCTTGGGCCAGACCTTGAGCGACATAAAGGCGTCGATAGAGAACTTGAGAAAAATAGCGAGGAGTATGGATGAGGCGTATAGAAGCTACTCGGCCTTCGGGGACTACAAGTGGGAGGAGCACGCGGGCGTCGCCGCCGTGGCCTTCTACGTGAGGGAGAAGGACGCGGCAAAGCTAGACGAGGTGCTGTCGGGCGTGTTGAGCGGCGTCTACGTGCCGAGGAGGCTTATTTCGTACAAGACCAGCGCGGTTCAAAAATTCGTGAGGACTCCGGTGAGCGAGAGGTGGCCGTACCCCATACAAGCCTTCTCCAAGATACTCTACATGTACGGAGCGCCGGAGCCGGGGGAGATCTCGCCTCTGCCTCTCGTCGCATTTCTATTCCCGCTCTTTTACGGCTGGATGTTCGGAGACGTGGGCTACGGCCTCTTGCTCACGCTCATGTCGTTGGCTCTGTTCAAGATGGGGAGGAGGGACTGGGCAGTCATCTGGCTCACCGCCGCCGCGTCCACCATAGCGTTCGGCCTCTACTACGGCGATTTCCTCGGGCTGAAGATGTGGGGGCGGGCCGAGGAGGCCGGCTACATGGTGGGCGTCGCCTCCGCGCTCGTGTTCGGCTACTTCCTGATGGCCCTCGCCTTCTCCCTCAAGGCGCTTCAATCCATCCTATCCGGCGACGCGCCGCTGGCGCTGGCCCTCCACCTGCCCGTATTGGCCATATACCTATCGATAGGGGCTTGCCTGCTGAGCTACATAGACGTAGGCGCCTACCTGCGCGGCAGGTTGCTGGCGGATCAGATAACCTACGCGGTTTACGCGCTCGCCGATCCCAAGGCAGTCGCCGCGGGGCCTACATGGATGGCCGCGGGCCTCGCCGCATTGGCGCTCAAATACGGCGCCTCGCGCCTTCGGGATATAAGCGGGGAGCTGGCCTTCTCGATAATCGAGGCGTTCATAGCCGCCACGGCCAACGTCTTGAGCTTCGCGAGGCTCACTATCGTGTACATAGCCCACGGAGTCTTCGCATCAGCCGCGATGTCCCTGCTCGGCCTGCCCGGCGGCATAGCGCTGTATTTATTGGCGCAGTTGCTTATAGCCGGCTTCGAGGGCTTCTTGACGGCGATACAATCGCTTAGGCTTATCTACTACGAGACGCTCTCCAAGTTCTATAAGGGCTCTGGGAGGCTCTTCGAGCCGTTCAAGCTGGCGGAATAGAGGGAAAAGTCGACGCCTAAGCTCATAAAACCGTCCGCTACCTTACACGGCTCCTAAAGGCGTAAAGATTATAAAACTGAGAGATAAGCGAGTATGGCGGCGGTAGTCTAGCATGGTTTAAGGGCGCCGAGAGCCCGACTAGGGATGGCGGCCTTCCAAGCCGTTGATCCCGGGTTCGAATCCCGGCCGCCGCACTGCCTCTTCCTCGAATATTCCGAGGCGCCCCATACGCATATGGAGGAGGTATAGGCATTCCGGCCGCGTCGAGGGGGTTTGGCGTCGATCTCGGCGTTGAGGCCCGCGGGTAGCGTGCTCGTTTCTTGCCCCATATGGGCTCATAAGGTCGCCTACGGCGGACTCATCTACTTCGTCGCTTGGCGTACTGCAGGCATCGCCATGTCTCGTAGCTGTTGTGAATATGTCGGCGTCTTCGCATCTGCTCGGCGTGGCCCGCGGCGCTGCGCTTAAAATCCTCTGTGCGGATGATCCCATGGTGGTGACCGTGCTGGCCCATGGCGACGCCGATGGCGTCTCCTCGGCCGCGTTAATAAGGGCGGCTTTCCCTAGGGAGGAGGTAAGGATCTTCTTCACGCACCCCGTGGGTCTCCCCGGCGACTTCGCCGAGTTCGCTAAAGGCGATGTATACGTGGTGGATGTTGCCATCGACGAGGCACTCGCTGATAAGACCAGAAAGGTTTTCGAAGAACACGAGGGGGAGGTGGTGTACATAGATCATCACCCTCTGCCCGAGGGGTTCGCCCCTAAGCGCGTCGAGATAGTACACGAGCTGGGGGTCTCCGCGTCGGAGCTGACGTTTAGACGCCTAAGGGATTTCCTCCCGCGTAATCTCGACAGAGTGGCTTTATACGGCGCCATCAGCGATTATCTGGATCACACGCCCTGGGTAGATGAGGCCCTCGCCAGATGGGATAAGAGGATAGTATACTTCGAGGCTGGGATCTTGATGCAAGGGCTGGAGGGATTGCGGAGACATCACGACATAAAAAGAGATGTAGTTGAGCATCTAGCCGCCAACAAGGCGCCCTCGGCCCACCCGGAGCTCCTCGCGAGGGCTTTAGAGCAGAGCAAGGCCAACGAGGCCCTCGTCGAATGGGTGCCGCGCAACGCGAGGATGGAGGGGAGGGTGGCCGTAGTTCTAGATCCCCCGGGGCCTCTAGGCCTCGCCGCAAATCTGGCCAGAGGGCTCACCGGCGCGTTGGTGGGGGTCGCGGCAGAGTCGAGACGCGATATATATGTGATCAGCTTGAGGTCGACGCCCGGCGTGGACCTCAACGGTATCTTGAGATCTTTCTCGAGGAGATACGGCGTCTCTGCTGGCGGGCATCCCAACGCGGCGGGGGCGCGTATACCCAAGGAGCTCCTCCGGCGTCTTATCGATGAGCTCAACTCGGCGTTGGGCGCATAGAGGTTGGCCGACGACCGGAGGGGCGCAATGTTTTTAACCGCCTCGCCCCGGCCTCCTATGGTTAGGCCGGCTCTGCGTTCTAGATCCCTCAGGAGGGTCCAGAGGAGGACGCCGGGCGGCCGCACCGTGACTCACTACTACAAGAGGTTCGCCTCGCCGCCTAGAAGCGCGATAACGGGAGAGCCCATACAAGGCGTGGGGAAGAGGATAAAGACCGAGAGAGGAGGTTTCAGACCGCCGTCGAGGCCATACGGCGGCTACGTCTCGCATAAAGTCCTCGAGCGGGCCTTGCGGCTCGCCGTCAGGTCCTGATGGTTGTCGTAGCCATCTCGGGCCAGCCCGGCTCGGGCAAGACGACCGTCGCCAAGGAGATCGCGAGGGTTTTGGGGCTTAGGTTGAGATCTTCCGGCGCTTTTTTCAGGGAACTCGCCAAGAGGTACGGCATGGACCTCATAGAGTTCCATAGATACGCCGAGGAGCACCCCGAGATCGATAAGGAGATCGACGCCATGGCCGTCGAGGAGGCCAAGAGGGGGGACGCCGTGTTGGAAGGCCACCTCACGGCTTGGGTCGTGCGGCCTTACGCCGATATATGTATTTACCTCAAGGGAGCTCCCGAGGTCAGGGCCAGGAGGGTCGCGTTGAGGGATGGACGTAGCTACGAGGAGGCCCTCAAGGAGATATTGGAGCGCGAGGAGCTGAACCGAAGGAGGTATAAGCAGATATACAATATAGATATCTCGGACTTAGCGCCCTTCGATCTGGTCGTGGACACGACGTATCTCTCACAGAACGATGTGGTGAGGATAGCGCTCGATTTCGTATGTACTGCCTTGTCAGCTAAATTTTCTAAGAGTTTATGCGCCTTTCCACGTAGGTAAAAGATATTAACGGCCCGATTCCGCTTTAAATATGAAGTTCCTATTGCGTTGTAAGCCGAATACCATAAAACCGCCGACGGGGAAGAAAGTCGCCGTGATAGGCGCGGGGCCCGCCGGGCTCGGCGCCGCGGGTCAGCTGAGGTGCTTAGGGCACGATATACATGTATACGACGCCTTGCCTGAGCCGGGCGGCCTCTTGATATTCGGGATACCTGGCTTCCGGGTGTCTAAAGAAGGCGTTAGGGAGGGCGTGGAGGAGTTGAGACAAGTCGGCGTCAAGTTCTACACGTCGACCTTCGTCTACTGTGGCGGAGGCAAGCCCGAGGAGCACGACGCCTTATTGCTCGTCAAGCAGTTCGTAGATCTCAACGAGATAATAAACAACTACGATGCAGTCGTTATAGCTACGGGCACTTGGCGGAGCCGCCGTATGGGGGTCCCCGGCGAGGATCTGCCCGGCGTGTATCAAGCCCTCGATTTCCTCTTCCGTCTTTACTCACATGAGCTGGGTTACCTCCCGAAGGAGAAGACGTACCCGTTGGGCTCGAGGGTGCTGGTCGTCGGCGGAGGGCTCACGGCCATCGACGCGGCTGTGGAGGCCTTGATGCACGGAGCCAAGAAGGTGGTAGTGTCGTATAGACGCACCATAAAGGAGGCTCCGGCGGGTGAGACCAACATAAAGAAGGAGTTGATAGATAGAGGCATAGAGTTCAGGGAGCTCATAAACCCAGTGCGCTTCGAGGGCTCGGGCAAGCTGGAGAGGGTCGTCTTCGTCAAGATGAAGCTGGGGGCGCCCGACAAGTCGGGCAGGCCTAGGCCGGAGCCGATACCCGGCAGCGAGTTCGCGGAGGAGTTCGACACGGTGCTTCTAGCGTTAGGCGAGGAGCCCACGCCGCCGTTCCCCGACGGGTGCGCCGGGATAAAGCTGAACCCAGACGGCACCATAAACGTGGACGAGGCCTTCAGGACCACCAGGAAGGGCGTCTTCGCTGTCGGCGACGTGGTCCACGGGCCATCGCTTATAGGCAAGGCTCTGGGCTCCGGCATGCGCGCAGTGCCCTTCGTGGACGACTACCTTAACGGCAAGCTGGGCTGGCGATCGGCGTAACGGCTATCCCGAAAAGTCGAAAGCTATAATTTAAAAAATCGAATCATCGATCTCCTATGAAGATAGCCGTATTGGTCAAGCCGGCTCTGGACACAAGCCAGCTGAGGGTTAGGGAGGGCCGCGTCATGATCGAAGAGACGCCCCTCAAGATAAACGATATCGATCGAAATGCAGTCGAGGAGGCCCTTAAGCTCAAGGGAGGCGATAAGGCTTACGCCGTCTCGGTCCTCAAATGGCCTCCTCTTCAGAAGAGAGTACAGGAGGCGGAGAATTTATTGCGCGAGGCGTTGGCCATGGGCCTAGACGAGGCGTATCTGGTGGCCGACGAGGGCCTTATAAACGCGGATCAGTCCGCTACGGCTAAGGCCATAGCGGCTGTGATTAAAAAGATAGGCGCCGATCTGGTTCTGGCGGCTGAGGCCTCTATAGATAACTACACCGGCGAGGTGCCGCCTCGCGTCGCGGCGGAGCTGGGCTGGCCTTTGTTGACATACGTCAGGGAGCTCAAGGTAGAGGGCGGTAAGGTCGTCGCCAGGCGCGATCTAGAGGACTCCGTTGAGGTCGTGGAGGCCCAGTTGCCCGCCGTCGTCTCGGTCACGCGGGAGATAAACCAACCGCGTATACCCACCTTGTTGGCTATTAGAGCCGCCATGAAGAAGCCCGTCAATAAGCTCACCTTAGCCGATCTGGGCGTGAAGCCGGAGCCGAAGGTTGAGGTGGTCGAGTATAAGCCGGTCGTTATACAACGCAAGAGGGTTGTAATAAAAGACGGCACGCCGGAGGAGAAGGCCGATAAGCTACTACAATACCTCAGACAGGAGGGGGTGATATGAAGATCCTCGTGGTCTATCCCAACAAGGAGGCGTTATACGCGGCGTCTACTCTAGGCGAATACGCCGCGTTGGCCGTAGGCGATGCCGAGATGAAGGCGGCGGAGGGCGCGCCTGTGATATACAACGTCAAGGGAGATCCGAGGGATCTCGGGCTTAGGATATCGGCCGTGTTGCAACTAGCCGGTCAATACGACGTGGTGTTGATGCCCTCCCTGAAGGAGTCCAAGACCTTAGGCGGGTACGTGGCCCAGAGGCTCAACGCGCCGTTTGTCACAGACGCGATCTCGCTGAAGGCCGAGGGGGGTAAGATCCTCGTCGAGAGGTTCGTCTTCGGGAATAAGGCCACCGTAGCGCTGAGGGTGGGGCTACCCGCTGTGTTGACGATCGCTCCGGGCAAGTTCCTCGGGGAGCCTCCGAAGGCCGCCTCGAAGATGGTCGATCTGACCCCTCAAGCGGCTGGCCTCTTCAAGATATCGAGCGTAGAGCCTAAGGCGTCGGGAGGCGTCAAGATAGAGGAGGCCGAGATAATAGTCTCGGTGGGCAGAGGCTTCAAGAAGAAGGAGGATTTGGCCATGGCGTTCGACCTAGCCAAGGCGCTCGGCGGCCAAGTGGGCTGTTCGAGGCCGATCGCCGCCGACCTCAAGTGGCTATCGGAGGATCATTGGGTGGGCCTATCGGGCCATAAGGTGAGGCCAAAGCTGTATCTAGCCATAGGTATATCGGGCCAGCCTCAACACATCGCCGGCATATTGGACTCGCGCATAATAGCGGCTATAAACAACGATCCGAACGCGCCGATATTCCAATACGCCGACTACGGGGTAGTCGAGGATCTATACAAGATAGTGCCGATATTAATAAGGAAAGTCAGCGAGTTCAAGAAGTAGCAAAGGGGGAGAGCCGGCTGGATCATATCTTGGCGCCTACAATGGGAGTTTTTTATACCCCGTAGTTATCTCAGTGGACTTCAGAGCTTTGCCAGCGGTATATCTGCATTCTTGCCCCAACTGCGGCGGGGCGGTGGAATCGTACAGACTAGCCGAAGGGCTTCCCTGTTCTTTATGTTTGCCGGAGGAGTTGAGCAAAGTCGATATAAGACGCGTCGTGGAGGCGTTGCGATCACGTAAAGCTTTGGCTGGCCTCGCCAGGGTGGACGAGGTGTTGAGGCGCTACGACGAGATCTCGAGCCTCTTCGAGAAGGTCGTGGGCTTCCGCATGTGGGGAGCGCAGAGGCTGTGGGCCAAGAGGCTGGCCGCGCGTAAGAGCTTCGCTGTGGTGGCGCCGACGGGTTCGGGCAAGACGACCTTCCTCCTGATAGCGGCGTTGTATATGGCGAGGGAAGGGAAGGCTCTCTTGGTCTTCCCCACCTCGGCTTTAGCATATCAAGCGTATAAGAAGCTGATGGACTACTCGTCGCGCGCCGGCTTCGCGGGCTCTATAGTGACCTATAACTCCATGTTGAGACAACAAGAGAAGGAAGACGCGCTCAAGAGGATAGAGAGCGGGGATTTCGACATATTAGTTATCACGTCGGCCTTCTTGCCTAAGTACTTCGAGCTGCTGTCCAGGCATAAGTTCGCCTTCGTGGCTACCGACGACGTGGACAGCGTATTGAGGGCCACCAGCAAGAACATAGAGAGGCTCCTCAAGCTCCTCGGCGCTACCGACGAAGTTCTGAACAAGGCATTCGAGCTGATAGATCTAGGCAAGAGGAGGAGCAAGGCCGTCCTGGCGGGGGACGAGAAAGAGGCCGAGAAGATAGAGGAGGAGATTGCGAAGGCCAGGGAGGAGCTGAGGAGGATGAAGGACGAGCTGAAGCTCGGCGTATTTGTGGCGTCGGGCGCGTTGGCCAAGGCTAGGCGCACGGCGAGGCTCCTCTTGTTCAGAGAGATATTGGGCTTCGACGTCGGGGGCAGAGCCGAGGGGCTGAGGAACGTCTACGATCTCTACGTGAAGATGTCGGAAGACCCCAAGCGCCAAGTTGCCGAGCTCGTGAAGAGGCTCGGAGGAGGCGGGATAGTGTACGTGTTGGATAAGGACTTCGGCAAGGACCTCGTGGAGTATCTGAAATCGTCCGGCATAAGGGCCGAGCACCTCCTCAGGCCCAGGAGGAGAGCCCTGGAGGCCTTCGAGCGGGGGGAGCTGGACGTCTTGGTGGGCCTCGCCTCGCCCAGATCGGCGCTTGTGAGGGGCATAGACCTCCCCCACGTGATAAGATACGTGATATTCGTGGGCATACCTAAGTATAAGTTCAGAGTTAAGCTGGACGAGTTCTCGGTGCCGGCGTATCTCAGCTTCCTCTACAGCGTACGCGCGGTGTTGCCCCAAGAGCTTAGGTTCAAGGCCGATAGGCTGATAGCCCAGCTGAGGCGCATAGCGCCCTACGCCGCGAGGCTCGACAAGGTGTTGAGGGAGGGGCCCGCCAACTCCTTCGAGGAGTATATGGCCAACGTGGCGAAGTCGGCGGTTCAGTTCGTGGCGGACGTGCTCGGCAGGGAGGATGTGAGGAGGGCGATAGAGACGTCCACCGAGATAAAGCTGACGTATATAGAGGGGCAGCTCTACGTGCTTCTACCGGACGTCACTACGTATATTCAAGGCAGTGGGAGGACCTCGCGCCTCTACGCCGGCGGCCTCTCGAGGGGGCTCAGCGTGATACTGGTGGACGACGAGAAGGTGCTCAACGCCCTCAAGAGGGAGATGGAGCTGAGGTTCGACGAGGTGCGCTTCGAGGAGCTCCCCAAGGCTGATCTCGACGGGATCCTCAAGGGCGTCGACGAAGATAGGGAGACCATAAGGCGCATTATGTCGGGCAGGCTAAAGCCCGAGGAGCTGGCATCCAAGGACCTCATGAGGAGCATCTTGCTGGTCGTCGAGTCGCCGACTAAGGCGAGGACCATAGCGTCGTTCTTCGGAAGGCCCAACATGTTGATAATAGGGGGCATGCCCGCGTATGAGGTCTCCACGGGGGACGCCATGTTGACCGTTATAGCGACGATGGGCCATATCTATGAGTTGCCGACCAGTTTATCGAGGATAGCGAAGGAGGAGGCCGAGAGGGTGTGGAGATTCGCCAAGCCGATCGCGGTCGGCCCCTACAGCCCTATGGACTACGCCGTGGTGAAGACAGAAGGAGGTTACGTCCCCGTCTACAACAGGATATACAAATGCCCCGGCGCGTCCTACGTGGACGACCTCGACGTGCCCGAGGGCTGTAAGCCTCTCGACATAATATCCACGCTCAGGGAGCTGGCCTTCGAGGCGGATCTCGTATATCTGGGCACGGACCCCGACTCGGAGGGCGAGAAGATAGCGTACGACGTTTACCTGGCGTTGAGGCCCTACGTAAATTCGATAAAAAGGATAGAGTTCCACGAGGTGACGAGACGCGCGATAATCAACGCCCTCGCGTCGCCCAGAGACGTGAACTTGTCCATGGTGGCGGCGCAGATAGTGAGGAGGGTCGAGGACAGATGGCTGGGCTTCGGCCTCAGCAAGAAGGTACAGGAGGTGCACGGCCTCTCCTTCCTCTCAGCGGGGAGGGTTCAGACGCCCGTCCTCGGCTGGATAGTGGAGCGCTACGAGAGCTCCAAGGCCGAGCGTAAATACGACGTGGTGTTGAACATAGGCGAGGGCCAAGTGAGGCTCGCCCTGTCGGAGGAGGCGTACAAGGCCTTAAAGGAGCGGAAGAAGGCCAAGGTGGAGTTGCTCGAGTCCAAGACGGAGGTTCTGCCGCCGCCTCCTCCCTACACTACGGATGAGTACCTAAGAGATGCCGTAAATAAACTGGGCATAAGCGCCGAGGAGGCTATGAGCATAGCGCAAGATCTCTTCGAGAGCGGCTTCATCACATACCACAGGACGGATAGCACGAGGATCTCGGCGACAGGCATAGGCGTGGCCAAGGAGTACGTGACGAGACGCCACGGCGCCGACGCCTTCAAGCCCAGGACGTGGGCCGCCGAGGAGGAAGGAGCGCACGAAGCCATAAGGCCCACCAGGCCTATAGATGCAGAGGAGCTCAGAGGGCTCGTCGCGGCCGGCGTCATACAGCCCGCCATAAGGCTCACCAAGAACCACTACGCCGCGTACGATCTGATATTCCGTAGGTTCATGGCCAGCCAGATGCGTGAAGCCGTGGCGGTCGTCGAGAGGTACTCAATATCGGTAGACGGCCATACGGCCGAGGTCAGACGCGTCGTGGAGATAAAGGAAC
Source organism: uncultured Thermoproteaceae archaeon (assembly GCA_964342785.1). Classification (GTDB taxonomy): domain Archaea; phylum Thermoproteota; class Thermoprotei; order Thermoproteales; family Thermoproteaceae; genus Thermoproteus. The sequence continues at coordinate 2,084 of CAYFGI010000023.1, read as the reverse complement.
TCGGGTTCCTAGCCGAGTACAAGTCGGCGGAGCCGGAGCCGAGGCTGCCCACAGGCGAAGTCGATGTGGAGATAGCCTACGCCAAGAGGCTCGTTGAGTTGTTCTCACAAGCCGATGTGTTGAGACTCATGAGGGAGAGAGGTATCGGAAGACCCAGCACGTACGCCAAGATACTAGAGGTCTTGTCGAAAAGAGGATACGTCGTGGTTAAAGGCAGGAGGAAGTTCATGATACCGACGAAGAGAGGGATAGAGGTATATAGATACCTCAAGGAGAACTACGGGAAGCTGATCAGCGAGGAGAGGACGAGGCTCATAGAGAAGTACATGGATGACGTCGAGAACGGAAGGAGGAACTACGTGGCCGTCCTAGACGAGCTGTTCACGGAGTTCGTCCAAGAGGTCCTCGCGCGTCAGTAGCTTATAATCCCGTATATCTTATATGATGTACTCAGAGCTGAGAAGAGTTATCGCAGAGCTACTCGACAGAAAGCTAGACGCGAGACGCCTCGAGGAGGTAGCCCCGCGCCCACAAGCTAGCGCCCACCGGAACACCCTCTGAGCGTCTGCGCCGTCCTCCTGTTGGAGGAGAGCCAAACCACCGTCTGCACCCACCCCGCTAGTCTGCCCAGCCTAAACTGAGCTTGTCCTCTGATGCACCTTCCGGCGAGGGGACATTCGGCGCATGAATAACGTCTGCAGTACCTAGGGTTCGGCGGCTCGCCCGCAAGGCCTAGATCGGAGGCGCTACGGACGAAGTGTTTATCTACGGGGGCAGCGGAGGTGTCGCCTGTGTATAATAGGTATAGGTCGGCCGTCTTGGGGCCTACGCCCTCGATAGCCAACAGATCGAGTCTGGTCTTAGGCTTGAGGGATAGATACCTCTCGACGGCGCGCGGCAGACGGCGGAGCTGGTAGCTCCCGCCCACCTTAGGCGCCTCCGCCGCTATATCCTCCAACCTCTCCGATCTTTCGAACAAGGCTCTGGTCCACCTCAAGACGTTGGAATAGTAGTCGGTGTTCTGCGTGAGGAACGAGACGACGAATATAAGCCCCTCGTCGCCCGGCGAGATGGATATACCGATGCAATCGCCGTATTTCTCCAACAAACCGTGCACGCGGTCAGCCAACGGCTTGTCCACATCGTTAAGATAACGCCAAGGATCGAACCACCTACCCGAGAGGTATGGATCCTCCCAGATCCGCGCGCCCTTCCTAACCCCGAACCTCTTCACGTAGCCGTCGTCTCGTCTCTCCACCAAGGCCAAGACGGGGCTGGGGAGCAACGAGAGCTCCAAGCAACAGCTCATACCATCCAAGCCGGCACGCCTCTCGGCGTCACGGCCCTCAGAGGTTTAAGCCCCCTTGCCCTCATCAACTTGACCACGTGGGGGTACAAGATCACGTACTCGGCGTCGATACATTCGGCGAGACGCGGATCCACGTCCGAGAGATATCTCTCAAGCCTCTTCAAGCTCTCGTCGGTGGAGAAGCCGATCATCGCGGCCGGGTAGACCTCCCCACAAGGCCTCAACCCAGCCTCGACTAAATTACGGAGGGCCTCTATCTGCCTATGGAAATACTCGGGGGGCGATCCTGTGATCATCGCGAACTCCTCCGGAGTGGCCCCCTTAAGCGAAACCCTAACCACGACGTTGTCGAACCGAGCTAGCTCGCCCGCCAAGACCCGGTCGATCAATATACCGTTGGTCTCCACTACGAAGATATAACGGCTCGGGACCAGCCGCAAGACCTCGAGTAGATGTTCGGAAGCTATCGTCGGCTCCCCGCCCGAAATCCTCAACTGCCTTAAACCCCTGGATCTAGCCAAGGCCTCCAGCCTCTCCGCCACGTCGGCCGGCGCCAAGAACTCGCCTACGTCTAGTCTAAACGAGCTGTTACGCCAAGCCCAACACATCCCGCACCTAAGATTGCAGCCCACCACGTCGGCTGTCGCTATGCCGCCGTACCAGCGATCCGCGCGGAATCGAAAATAACGCCTCAAGGTGGTTCCGCGTTCGCGCCTAGTGGCGAACCTAAGGACCAGTTGCGTCAACACCATCGGGTCGATCACATAGGTTCCCG
>CAYFGI010000022.1:18077-19252 GCA_964342785.1 uncultured Thermoproteaceae archaeon | reverse complement strand
CCCACGGCCTTATGAGGCCATACCTTGACGTTCACCAACACGGCCTTATTGCCTATAGTCACATCGTTGCCGAGGACCGAGCCCGCCAACCGTACGTCTTCGCCCACGAGGCAATGTCTGCCCACTATGCTCCCCTCGATCTGCGCCCTCGCTCCGACCACCGATCTGTCCATGACGACGGAGTCGACTATCTCAGCGCCGTCGCCTATCACGGTGTAGTTATCTATCACGGCGTTCTCCAGCCGGACGCCTCTGCCTATTTTGACGTGTCTACCTATCAGAACGCTGCCCTCCACCTGTATGTCGCCCGAGTTTATACGCTCCCTCAGCTCTCTCTTCAACGCAAGAGACTCGGGGCTGGTGCCTTGGACGAATATACGGGGCAGTATCTCCTCGGACGCCAAATCGGACGGGCTCAGATTATTGAGCAGATATAGGGCCGCCTTCAGGTAACGCTCGGGGCTACCGACATCGAACCAAAACCCCTTGGTCACGTAGCCGTAGACCGGCAAACCGGCGCTTATCGCCGCCGGTATCACGTTAGAGCCGAAATCCATAAGGCCCTCTTGGTACAGCTTGGAGCCCACCTCCCCCTCGAAGAAGTTCAAGAAATCCTCCGAAAGCAGATAAAGCCCTGTGTTCACCAGATTGCTGGGCGCGTCCTCCCTCCGCTTGGGCTTCTCCACGAACTTCAATATCCTCATCCTCTCGTCTATAGCAGCCACGCCGAATTCCTCCACCCTCTCCTCCTCCTTCAAGGCTATGGTCATGAAGGCCTTATTGGCCTCGTGGACCTTATAGAAGGAGTCCAGATCTATCTCGAACAAGTTGTCGCCTTGAACCACGAGGACGGGCTCCCTTATGTTGTAGTACTCTAGGGAGATCTTGACCGCCTCGGCGTTGCCTCTGGTCTCGGCTCTCGGCATGTATCTGAGCCTGACCTTGATGCCGTACTCTCTCTCGAGCCAATAGCCCTCGCCGAAATAGTCGTATACATCCTTGTAGTTGTAGTAGCCGCGCACGCCCATGATTATCTCCTCGATCCCCTGCCTGGCGAGGTTGACAATAGTGAACTCGGCGAGAGGGCGGTTTAGGATACGGATCATGGCCTTGGAGGTCTCCACCGTTAGAGGGCGGAGGCGGACGGCCTCGCCGCCTATGGGGATGACGGCCAC
>CAYFGI010000022.1:1243-17977 GCA_964342785.1 uncultured Thermoproteaceae archaeon | reverse complement strand
CCACCGTTAGAGGGCGGAGGCGGACGGCCTCGCCGCCTATGGGGATGACGGCCACTCTAACGCCCATAATATTACGTGATTGCAATAATAAATATTAAGGGGGAAGCCGCCGCTTTTGTGGCGCAACATGTCGGGGCAACCGCGGGTAGACCCGCTAAAACTCGGTTTACTACGCAACACCCGGCATTAATTACATATCGGTAAGCCTTCAATCCCTCGCGGTTTGTAAATTAAGCCATAGCCAACGACATCGAATCGCGAGCTCATTTGCTCGCCGTCTGTGATAAGCAATAAAGACAGAGTATATTCACCCGTGAGCTCCGCACCTCTGAGGCTCAGCAAGCCGTGGAAAAACGCCGAGGAGTACAAGAAGGGCCGCTTGATGGAGGCCAGGTACGAGGCTGAGCTGGCCTTGAAGTTCCTCGACGCTGGGCTTTATAGAAACGCCGCGGGCAAGGCCTTCCAAGCCTGGAAGGCGTTGTTGGCCGCGCTGGCGGTGGACCACGGCGAGGAGCTGGCCCGATGGTTTAAGGGAGCGCGGAGAACCAAGGACGGCAAGAGGGTGAGTTTAGCGGACTTCATAATAGCCTTTATGCCCACCGGCTACATGCTCGCCGTGGCTAAGGTCCTCGAGGGACTGATCGGCAAGCCGCTTGCCGACTTGACCAATGTGGCGATTAACTTACACGAGTTTCGGCACAACGGTCTCGACGAGTCGGGCGTATATAGCAGATACCCCGATTTGCAGTTCGTAGTGGATGACATAAAGAAATTGATAGATGCAATACAACGGCTCCTGCCGTCGTGATCTCGCCGCGTAGCTCGTCGGGCTCTCCGCAAGGCGTGGATTGCTTACGCCGTTATCGCCTTGTAGTAGGCCATCTGCCTGGCCTTCTCGTAGCAACCGATCAGCTGGTCTAGCAAGTTCCTCTCTCTGAACCTCGCATCGACGTAGGCAGATATATAGCGCTTGAGGCTCTTTACATACTCCGCCCCGCGCCTATACGCGATCTCCCTAAGGCGGGGATCCGGAATTGCGTCGGGCTCGAAGCGCCAAAGCCAGTTGGCCAAGGACTCCATGGCCGCGCCGAGCGCGTCGACGTCCTCGGGCGGGACCAAGAGCCCCGTCCCCTCGCCGCTTCTGAAATCCACGACGACCTCCGGGAGGCCGCCCACCGCCGTCGCTACAACCGGCGTGCCCACCGCCATGGCCTCGATGGCGGAGATGCCGAAGGGCTCCCAGCGAGACGGCATCACCAACGCCGTCGAGGCGTAGTTGAGCGCCATGTAGAGATCCCTCGGGATCTTGGCGAAGGACAAGAACACCCTCCCGCCCCTCTCTCCGGCGAGCCTCTTCAGATACTCCTCGTATCCCACGTCGCCGACCGGTATAGCCAACACCAGCAGACGCGCCGAGGGGGCGCGGTCCAGAGCTCTGATGGCCAGGTCGAGCCCCTTCTGTGATGTGGCGCGGCCCACGGCCAAGAACAAGGCCCCGCCTCTGTCCAGCCAGCCGTGGCCTCCCATCTGCTCCACGCGCTCCACGAGGGCCCAAGGCGAGCCGCTTGGCGCGAGTCTGCGGAAGTGGGCCTCGGCCTCCTCCAGGCGCCAGTCCGTGGAGTTATACAACACACAGGACTTCCCCCGCATCCAATCGCCGTATTTGGAGAGGATTTCGTTGAGGTACCCCCAGCTCACGCTGGACAACACGTCGCTCTCGACGGCCGCGAAGCCCTCGGCAGATCCGCCCACCGAGTTCCAAACCGAGGAGTAGAGCTCAGCCTTGTGGCAACAGACCCTCCAGACCAGATGGGGCCTATCCCCGAGCCCCGCCCACTCAGACGACGCGTAGTGCCAAGGGAAGGAGTAGCCCGAAGATAGATGCACCGTGAAGACGAGGGGCACAGCGATGCCCCGCCTCTCCGCGTAGTCCCTCAAGGCGACGCCGGCGAGGCCCGAGTGCCAATCGTTGGCGTGTATGAGATCGGGGATCCCGTACCTCTCGGCGTAGGCCACCGCGGCCCTCGCGAATAACGCCGCCTTCTCCTCCACGTTTTCGTAGGGATACCACCTATCGAAGACCAAGCCCGTCGCCGTGTCGAGGCCTTTGAACATGACCACCTTCACTCCATCTACCGAGGTCACCTCGGCGCCTAGACAGTAGGGGTAGGTCCTCCCGTCGAGCCCCCGCCTCTCGCCGCATGCCCTGAAGTCGAGCTGAGATAACGGGAAGCCCCTGTTGGGGTCTAGGTGTCTGCCGTGAGACGGCATCAGCACGGTCACGTCGTAACCTCCCTTCGCCAGCGCCGACGCGTACTGCCTTACGGCCTCCCCCAGCCCGCCGACTTTGACCAGACCCGCGTATTCGAAAGTCAGCAGATATATTTTCTTGATCGCCTCGGGCGCCCTCATGTCACATATAGGGGCTTAATATATAAGGGGGCGCCGCATACCCCCGCTTCTGTTGGGGTATCGATCTAGCCCCCTACCCGGGCCTCGCCGCGGCCTCATAGGCCCTGCTTGGGGGCCGCGCCCCCGGCTGGTTTTTACCCCCGCCTTTCGGCGGCCCGCCGGAGGCCTCCGCGGGCGGCGCGGGAGGTTCCAGAGGGCGGCCGTCTCCGAGCCGCCCCCGTCCCCTCGGCGCCCCCATCAGTAACCTTATCGCATTAATAAAAACCCCTCGATGCTGGCATGCGTCTGAATAAAGAGGCGGCGAGCCTCTTGGCGCTTATCGCTACGTTGACCATAGCTACGAGATCCGTCAATTATATGGTGCAGAGCACCGTGCCTCCGCTGGCGCGGGAGCTCGGCTTCGCCCCCTCGGCGATAGGGGCACTGGCCGCAGTAGGCGCGGTCGGCCAACTTATCGGTAGCTCCTTTGTGAACATAGCGCTGGGCTCCAAGCCGAGGAAGAGGGCTTTGATGATCTCGGCATCCGTCATCCCGTTGGTGCTGTTAACGTTCTGGCTCTCCAACGGGGTTCTGTTCTGGATTGCGGCTTTCTTATCTGGTCTGTCCTTCGGCGTAATAATGCCGAACTTGATAAACCTCGCGTCGATGAGGCCGGAATACGCCGAGAGGCTACTGGCGGCTTACACGTTGTCGTTAAGCATAAGCCTAGTGGCGGGTCCCGCCTACGAGACCGCCGTGTTGACGAGATATGGCTATAGATATGTGTTCTTGTTCTTCCTTCCGCTGGCCGTCCTGCTGGCGCTCCTATCGCCGAAGATCCCAATAATAGGAGCTAGATCCACGGATATAGGCGCCACGTACAAGGCCGCGTTATCAAGCAAGGGCTTCCTCTCAGCCGCGCTTGCAGTCACGTCGTACAACGTGCCTTTCATAGCCCTCACGACATACCTCCCCATATATGCCTCCGAGGAGCTCGGCTTCGCCAAGGCCGCGGCCTATTCGCTCTTCTTGCCTTTCTTCGCCACCTCTATGTTGACACGGCTCTATATGTTCCTCCGCCCAGTTAGAAATCTATACAAAGCATTTGCGGCGTCGGTGGCCTTGACTTTACTGGGCTTGTCGATATTCTATACGGCTAGGAACTACGCCTTGTTGGCGGCGGCCATGGCCGTGCTCGGAGTGCCGCACGGCAGCGTCTTCACGCTCTCCACCATAATGATCGTGAGGACCACGCCGCTGGAGGAGAGGAACTCCGTGAACTCCTTGTTCTCTTCATACTTGGTCATCCTCGGGATGGTCGTGCCGCCGGCTTTGGGCGTCGCCGCAGAGCTGTGGGGTTACGACGCCATGTGGCTCATCTTAACTCCCTCAGTCGCTGTAATCTCGGCCATCTTCTTCATCTTGTTCAACAAAACTAAGGAGTTCAGAAACCCTACTTTATCAGAAGCCCTATCACGAGGCCGATTATGAACGTCAATGAGGAGTAAGGTATCATCGCCTTAAGGACGCCTAACTTCTCGGCGGCTTGATACGCCGTGTAGCCAAGGCTTTGGATTATGCCTATAGCCGCCGAGGGGGTGATGTAGCCTAGGGCAACCGCCAGGATCAATATGGCGAGCAACACCAACGCTACGCCTAGAAGCCGTCTTATCAAGACGCCTATCAGCAATCCGAAGATAAACGGCACCACTAGGGCTAGCACTTGGGTGATTGATATCATAATATGCCATATATATCCCTTTAATTAAGGTTCCTCCGCATCTCGCTGTAAAGTTTTTAATCTCCAAGACGCTTTACATATCTGTGCGCCAATTCCAATGCGCGCCTAACTGTGCATTATGCTGTAGAGTGAGCCCCGTGACAGTGTTGCCGCATGAAGTCTATGTGCTCGAGTCGCTTGCCCGGGAGCTCGGCGTAAGCGCTAAGTTCGCCCCTGCCTACACCTTGCTAGATACGATCAGCGGAGTTAGAATCGCCTTGAGCTACTTGATGCTCCTAGATGAAGAGGGGAAATGCCCCTTCCTGCGCGGCACTAAATGCCTCGTCCACGATCTCTATAAGCCGTTGACTTGCCGCTCCTTCCCCTACCTCCCTAAGGTGATCAAATACGAGCTAGATCCGATCGCCAGAGAGGTGAGGATGGAGATAAACTTCGTTATGTCGACGCTCTGTCCTGTGGTGAAGGCCGACTTGAGGCCGAGCGATCTAGTTAAGATGGGCAACATTAAGATAGCCATGCAGTACGCCCCGAGGGAGGTCGAGGTCGCTAAAGAAACCGTCGAGAAGAGGTTGATATACGCCCGTCTGTTGAGCGACCTATGGCAGAAGGGATACGTCGAGCTACAAGATGGCGGCAATAGCCCCTTCCACCCCGTGGTGAACGGCTTCGCGTTCTTGAGGCGCTTCAGGCCCGAGTTGACGATAAAGGATCTGCTCTGATAGGCGCCTATACATAGATCCTATAGAGCATGTATATACCGACGGCCACGATTATGGCCCCGTAGGCTTTCCTCAAGATATCCTTGGGGGCCTTCACGGCGAGGCTGGTGCCGAGATACCCCCCGGCGACGCCGCCCAACACATACAACACGGCTATCAAGGGCAGGACGTCGCCGTAGTACCAATACTCCGCGCCCGAGGCGACGCCGAAGGTGCCTACACTGATCAAGCTAGTCCCTATGGCTCTAGTTATGCAGAGACCGGCTGAGAACATAAGGCTCGGCACTATAAGGAACCCGCCGCCTATGCCGAAATAACCGCTGAGAAGACCCACGACGAACCCTAGGCCGACCACCTTAGCTACAACCGAGGGAGTCAGCTTAGGGCACCTCCTGGCCGCCTCCAATAACCTATTTATCTCCTCGGACCCGCCCGCCCGCGTCGACTCCTTCCTTACGGCGACGTAGATGCCCAACGCTATCATGGCTATGGCGAAATACGTGAGGAGGGAGGTGCCCGGAGTTAGATGGCCTAGGTACGCTCCCACCAACGAGCCGACTAGCCCCACCGCGGCGAAGATAGCGCCTACCCTAGGGGCTATGTTTCTTTTCCGGAAATGCATATAGGAGTTTATGTAGGCGTTTATCCCGACGGCCAACGCCGTCGTGCCTATGGCTATATGCGCCGAGTTCGGCAGAGCAGATAAGCCGACGAAATAAAGGAATAGAGGGACCGCGAGTATCGACCCGCCTCCTCCGATAAGCCCCAGGGAGAAGCCCACTAGCACGCCCGATATAGCCGACAAGACGTATTGGAGTACTGAAATCTCCATGCCCCCTTCGTCTGAATCAAAAATATAAACTTTTCGTCATATTTATGACATAGTTCCGTTGTTGATAAAAAATTACTATTTATCTAATTCTATGAATATATTATAAAAAGTCAATAAGAAAAGAAATATATATTTTAAGGAAAATATAACATTATGAAGATACAAGACGCTGTTAGATCGGCAATAGAGGGCAATCCGCTTTATGCCCTAATCCTTTCGACCGGCTTAGCAAACCTATCGGCGGTAGCTCGCGCAATAAAACCGCTTATCGATGCCGCCACGGGGAAAGACGTCAAGATCCCGACTATAGTGAAGGCCTTGGAGCGACTGGGGAAGGCCGCCGAGGAGGCGACGGCGCCGTTAATAGGCTTTAAGGACGTGGAGGTGTTCACCCACAGCGGCGTGGCAGAGGCCGAGGGAGAGGGCATAGACCTAAACGCCTTGAGGAATTCCGGCGAGCCCTTCATAGCTATAAGCGACGGCATGAGGACTAAGATCTTGGCATCGGCGCGCTTGTTGGGTCGTAGCGATGCAGATAAGGGCTTGGTGAGGATCGTCTTCTCCAGACAAGCTCCTGTGGGCGCCGTCACCTTCTTGGTGCAGCTCATGAGGGCCGTCGGGGTGTCTCCGGAGCACGTGCTTAGGCACGACAACGAGCTCTACATAGTCGCGAGGAGAGAGGACGTGCCCCGTGTGCTCGATCTAGTGGAGAAGATGAAAAAACTCAGCGAAGGGAATATATTGAACGTTCAATAAAGGATTTAGGAAAGCCCTCCCTTCGGCGTATGGGCGAGCTGGAGAGGAGGGCTACAGGCTTGAGGGGAGCCTTATATAACTCCCTGGCCGGACAGGCGCCTGCCTACAGCATAGCTGGCGGGGCGGCTCTAGTGATGCAATATGCAGGCGCGGCATCGCCGCTAGCCATGTTGTTGACTACGTTAGGAGTCATGGCTATAGTCTACTCAATCTTCCTCCTGGCTCGGAGGTATCCCCATGCGGCTAGTTTCTACGCATACGCCACCAACACGCTGGGGTCTAAGATCGGCTTCTTAAACGGCGTCCTCTATACGATTCTCTACAGCGCCACCCTGGGCCTGGGCTCCGTCGCAATAGCCTTCGGCTACTTGGCCTCGCAGGGGGTTATGGCGCTGACGGGCTTGGAGGTAAACCCCATATACCTAGTGCCTCTGCCCATAGTCTTAGCCTTGATACCAGCCGCGATGGGCATAAGGCCTAGCATAAAGACCGAGGTGATCTTGACCAGCGTGGAGATCGGCATACTCCTCGTCTTCGTCGGCATCTCGCTCTATGGGAATAGATCCTCCCTCTCGCTTCTGCCCTTCACGCCCCAGGGGACTTTCGCCACAGGCCTACTGCCCGTCTTAGGGGCGCTCTCCGGGGGACTACTTTTCGCGATCACGTTCTTCATGGGCTTCGAAGTCTCCACACAGATAGCCGAGGAGGCGTCAAGCCCGAGGCGCGACGTGCCTATGGGAACTCTCCTCGCGACGTTATTGATGGGTTTACTCTATGTGGCTGTGACCTACGCCATAGCGGCTGATCTGTCCTACTCGCCGTCGGCTATAAGCCAATATGTAAGCCAAGCCTCGTCGGGCGAGAACCCCATATACGGCATGATAGGCAAATACCTAGGCCCTCTCGGCGAGGCCCTCTTCGCCATAGCCGTCATAACCAGCGTGTTCAGCTGCTACCTCGCGACGCTTAACGCCACCGCCCGGATGATATACGGCATGGCCCGCGACGGGCTTATGCCCAAGCGATACGCCGAGACTAATCGATATAAGGCCCCCGCCGAGGCCATTTATCTAAGCACGGCTCTTGCCGCCGCCACGGCCCTAGGCGCCTACGCGGCATCTTACCTCAGCGGATACACTGAGCCTATCTCGTTAACCTACAACGCCATGGAGTACGCCTACGCGGTCGATTCGCTTTACTACGTCGCTTCGCTAGTCATCTTAGCGGCGGCAGCCTTCAAGATAGCCCCTACTTGGGGTAAGCTCATATCGGCGTTGGGAGCCGCGTTGCTCGCTATAACTTTCTACTATTCCGTAACCAATCTAGCCGTGTTGGGGCTCTTCGTGGGCTCTATAGCGCTTATATTTTTACTTGAATATACTATATTGAGAGATAGAATAAATGTAATTAAAGAGACCATCTGTTCCTACTGTTAAAAACTAAACGTCTTTTTCCTTCATGGCCACAAGGATATACGGGTTACTGCTGACGATAGCTGCCCTCCAGTTCATAGTCGTGATCCAGGCGGCGCAGGCCCTTTACCCAGGGTACAACGTCTGGCTTAATTACATCAGCGATTTAGGCAACAGAAGCTTGGCGGGACCCACCATAGCTACCATGTTCAACGCCTCCGCATTCACGTTAGGGATATTGGTTATCGCATCTTCCTACGGCCTAGGGCGGATCACAACAAGACGCGCGTTGTCCACAGCCTTACTGGCGCTGGCGGGCATCGGCGCTTTGGGCGTCGGCCTATTCCCCGAGGGATCGCCGATGCATCTCCACACGATTTTTGCGCTCTTGGCGTTTCTTTTCGGCGGCATAGCGATAATCGCGTTGGGGCTCTACACAGCCGTGCCGAAAGCCTTGAGGTGGCTCGGCGTGGCGTTAGGGGGAGTGACCTTGGTCTCCCTCGCGGCGTATATAGCGTTGGGAGAGCCGCCGATCGTCGAAAGGCCGGTGGTATACCCCATATTGATATACGCCGTGATATACGGCGTGTATGTAGCAATAAAATGGAGCTAGTTTAGAAGCGAGTACCTAACAAGCTTAACTTCTTTTCTATCGCTACACAGCTCCTTGCCGACTCCGAAACATCTCACGTCTAGATACGGCAACACGAGTAGATGAGACGACGTGATGTATTTCTTCAGCTCCATCATGAGCTAGATGTTCTAATACGGCTAAAAACCGCTCGCGAGATGCAACTTCTGCACGGCTAGAACGAGACGCGCCGGCCGACCATAGGCCCGCCGAGCCTTTCCTCCCGCCAAGGATCTCCATTCATTGAGTAGCCTGCCTCCTCCCAATAGCCGGGCACCGGCTTGTTCAACACCTCCACCTCCTTGAAGTACTTAACCATCTTCCAAGCGTATCTGCTCGGCACTACGAGCCGGGCAGGCGCTCCGTGTTTCCTCGGTAGGAGTTGGCCGTTCATAGCCCAAGCTATTATAGTCGTATCCTCCATCAAGGCGGCGAGAGGCAGGTAGGCGTTGTAGCCGTCAGCGCCCCATACTAGCGCGTGCTCGCCTCTAGGTTTAGCCATCTCGAGCAACAGCTTAAGAGGAGTCCCGCGCCACACAACCCGCTCGATGCTCCAGCCGGTCACGCAGTGGAATGGAGCCACCAGATCGACGCAGGGGTACTCCTCGGCCAAAGTCTTGAGGGGGATCTCCAGCCTCTTCTCGACCTCCCCCGAGATCACTATCACGTGATCCTCCGGCTTTATCTCGGGAGGATCGAAGACGTCGTATATCACGAAGCGATGCGCCTTGATCTGCCCCGGCGGCCACTCCCTCTTATACTCGAGCTTCGCGCACTCTCTGGAGAGAGCCCTCTCCATGGACGGGCCGAATTCACTTAATAGATCTATTCAAGACCTCGACCAGCCTCTGCAACGACGCCAGATCCGGCTCGGGCCTAGGCCCGAGGACGTTCATGTTGAAGCTAAGGGGAGTTAAAGCTATGTTGCCCTCCTCGTGGACCACATAGACGTCGGTGCCAGGCTCTGCCTTCACCAGCTCGCCGTAAAGCCAGTAGTACGGCGACCCTCTTGGATCTTTCCTTTTGTCTACTTTCTGCGAGAACTTGACCTTGGCGGCAGGAGCCAGCTTGACCTCTACGTTAGGCTTGAACCTACGGGGGAAGTTCAAGCTGATTACGTCGACGCCTCTCGGCATCCCCTCCTCCGAGATGAACCTCACGACAACTCTGGCTATGTTCCTTATCGCTGATATCAAGGCCGGATCCTCGAGCAACTCCTCCGGCTCGTTGACGTCAGCCGAAAGGGCGACGGCGGGTATGCCCAGGAGGGCGGCTTGCATAGCGGCGCCGATCGTGCCCGACGACAGTATTACCTGTAATGAGGTGTTATCGCCTATATTCACGCCGGAAAGCACTAGATCTATCCTATCGACTATCTCTAGGACGGCTAGATATACCGTGTCCGATGGGGTGCCGGAAGTGGCGTACACCTGAAGCCCCTCGAGCTCCATCTTAGAGACCCTCAGCGGCTTGTGGAGGGTGATCCCCAGGCCCGAGGCCGACTTAGGGGTCTCGGGGGCCACCACGTAGACCTTGCCCAGATCCTTCACGAAGGAATACAACATGCGGAGGCCGGGCGAGTAGATCCCGTCGTCGTTAGTCACGAGGATATTCATGCAGGGAACTATCCGCCTCTTTTTATATCAACCTGTCAGCAGACGGCCGAGCGTCGTCCGGCCATACGGCAGAGCCGCCCGCCGCAACTACCTCTTAAAGGCGTAGAGCCCAGCACCTATTGTGAGTAGTATTATCTCGTAAGCCTCTATAGTGGCGGCGGAAGGCCAGGGAACCGCTAACGCGCCTAACAAAGCGGCAACGAATAGGGTCACAAAGGCGATCCCGAGTTGTTTTCTGCCAGCTAGGGCGAGGCCTACCCCGTAGATCAAGAAGCCGAGGAACGCCTGTATGAAGAACCACGTGGAGACGAAGACGTGGGGCCTAGTGCCCTCGTGATATATACCTATTAACGCCAGGAAGAACGCCGAAACCGAGAGATATGCACCGCCGACGGTCTCAAGCTTATTTAACGAAGATATGATTATATCCATCGAAAAAAGTCCCAGGAGGATCGCCGCGACGATCAAGCCTGCGTTGTAGATCCACGGGTCATATGCGCGGGGCCCTCCCAGATCGCTGAACGCGTCCCTAAGGAAATCGAACCACGGATTAACCGAGATCGAGACAGCGGCCGTCGTCCAGAAGACCGCAGAGGCCGCAAGCCCTGCATATTTGAAGAAATAGCCCCTTGAGCCCATGAATTTTTTACTATAATCATATAAGTATATATTTCATCCTGAGTCTATGGCTCAACCAAAAGTCGGAGCTGGTCTCGTGGCTGGCGTCATGGCCGGGACCCTCCTCGAGTGGTATGACGCCTTTCTTTTCGTCGTCGCAGCCACCTATGTAGGTGCCGCGTTCTTCCCCTCGAAGAACCCTCTGACGGAGCTGGCCAACGTCTTCCTGACGTTCTCTCTCGGTTTCTTCGCCCGCCCCATAGGCGCGTTGTTGTTTGGATACATAGGGGATAGACACGGCAGGAGGGAAGCTATGTTGTGGACGTTGGCGTTGGCAGGTCTCGCGACGGCGTTAATAGGCGTTGTGCCCTCCTACTCGATGTGGGGCGCGGCGGCGATAATCACTGTGGTTATACTACGCCTCCTTCAAGGCCTTGCGCTCGGCGGTGAGTGGGGGTCGGCCGTTAACTACCTCTTTGAAAACGTTAATCGTAAACGTCTCTACATGTTGTTCGTTCAGAGCGGTGTGCCGCTCGGCTTGTTGCTGGCAGCCGGCGTTATGTTTGCCTTAACCGCAGCGCTAGGAAACGCCGTAGTTTCGGCGTGGGGCTGGAGGATCGCGTTTCTGCTTTCGTTGATAATCGTATTCATAGGACTCCTCTTCAGGTATAAATTCGGCGAGACCTTGGAGTACCTTGAGGCTAGGCGTTCGGCGACCAGCATGGGGAATCCCATCGGGGAGGTTTTCGCCAGATACTGGGCTGGCTTACTCGTTGGTATATTCCTTGCAGGCGCGGCGGGGGCCGTCTTCTACTACGGAAACACCTTCCTGCCCAACGTAGCCGGCGCGCTTAAGTTGGTCACGGCGGCCGAGAAGTTCTCCGTGATCATCCTATTCGCCGTGCTCGACTTCGTGGGTATAGTGATCAGTGGATTCTTCGCCGAACGTTTCGGCAACGTCGTACCTATAGTCGCGGGCTTCGTCTTGTTCATAATAGCGGCTCTACTGGTAGACCTCGGGCTTTCGAGTCTAGCGGGGTTGGTGGCCTTAGCCGCCTTGACCGGGATAGCACACGGCATAGTGTACACGCCTGAGGCCGCGTATCTCGCCGAGCTTTTCCCGACGTTGGCAAGGAACACGGGCGTCTCATCGGCATACCAAATAGGTAACACCGTTATAGCCAGCACGGCTCCCTATGTGATGACAGTGATTTTAGGCTACGGCCGTATATGGGCCGGCGTCTATCTGGCAATATTGGCGCTCATAGGGCTGATAGGAGTTGTGGTGTATAGGCCTAAGAGATAAAAGGAAGGCCGGTTAGAGCCGTGAGCCTAGTTGGAGTCGACGTAGGGGGGACGTTCACTGACTTCGTCGTAGTGGACGAGAAGGGCGAGATAAAGACCTTGAAGATCCTATCGACGCCCAGAGAGCCAGAGAAGGCGGTAATGGAGGGGCTCTCCGCCTTTAGGTTCTCGGAGGTCCTCCACGCATCGACAATAGGCACCAACGCGCTTTTGGGACAGATGGGGCTCGAGGTGCCGAAAGTAGCCTTCTTCACAACTAAGGGCTTTAGGGACGTCGTCGAGATAGGGAGGCAGAATAGGCCGAGACTATACGATCTATACTTCCAGAAGCCTAGACAACTCGCCCCTAGGGAGTTAAGGTTTGAGGTGGACGAGAGAACCCTCCCGGACGGGACCGTGGAGAGGCCCGTGGATCCCGGGCAGATCGCCGAGCTGGCCAAGAGGGCCAAGGCCGCCGGAGCTATCAGCGCCGCCGTCGGGTTCCTCCACTCTTACGCCAATCCTTCCAACGAGGAGGCCGCCGTGAAGATCTTGAGGGAATATTTTGAATACGTCACGGCGTCTTATGAGGTGGCGTGGGAGCCGAGGGAGTACGAGAGGTTCTCGACTGCGTTGGTCAACGCGGCCTTGATGCCTCTCGTCGGGAGGTACTTGGCGAAGCTGAAGAGTTACGTGGAGTCCCGAGGAGGCAAGATCTACGTAATGGCCAGCTCGGGCGGGCTTGTGACAATAGACGAAGCGGCGAGGCGGCCTGTGCAGTTGGTCGAGTCGGGCCCCGCGGCAGGGGTAATCGCCGCTACAGAGCTGGCGAGACTCCTCGGAGAGCGACGCATTATATCGTTCGATATGGGCGGCACCACGGCCAAGGCCGGCACCGTCGTCGACTTCGAGCCTGCCATAACGACCGAGTACGAGGTGGGGGGCGAGAGCCATAAGGGAAGAGTCGTGAAAGGCTCCGGCTACCCCGTTCGTTTCCCCTTCGTGGACTTAGCCGAGGTGTCCGCAGGAGGCGGTACTATCATCTGGAGAGACGTCGGAGGCGCCTTGAGGGTAGGCCCGTTGAGCGCGGGGGCGGACCCGGGCCCCGTCAGCTACGGCAGGGGTGGGACCGAGCCCACTGTCACCGACGCGAACCTGGTGTTGGGCCGAATACCCGACGTGTTGGCTGGAGGACGCATGAAGCTCGACGTGGAGGCGGCCAGGAGGGCCTTCGCGAAGCTCGGAGATCCCGTGGACGTGGCCGCCTCAGCCCTCCAACTCGTGGATCTCGAGATGGCCAGAGCCATAAGGCTCGTGACTGTGGAGAGAGGGCTCGACCCGTCGTCGTTTACGTTGATGGCTTTCGGCGGCGCCGGGCCTCAACACGCGGCGGAGCTCGCGGAGGAGATAGGCATAGGCCGCGTGCTTATACCGCCGATGCCAGGCGTCTTCACGTCCCTAGGCATGTTGATGGCCGACTTTAAATTCGAGGCGCGTATGGCATATCCTAAGGACGTCGCCGAGGGCTTCGCCGAACTTGAGAAGAGATTATCTCACTACAAGCCAGATTATTTCTTGAGATATGCAGACGTGCGGTATAAAGGACAGGGATGGGAGCTGACAGTGCCCGTGGGGGCGGACGCCTCGCTGGAGGCTATCAGAAGGGCCTTCGAGGAGAGACACGCGGCCACCTACGGGTTCACCTTAGATAGAGACATCGAGGTGATCACTATCAGGACGTTCGCCGTGGTGAGGAGGGCCAAGCCCCGTCTAGCCGACCCGCCGATAGATGGAAGCCCCGAGGCGTCGGAGAAGGAGGCCTACTTCGGGGGGTGGACCAAGGTTGCTGTATATAGAAGGGCTACATTGCCTCTGGGGTATAAGGTCAAGGGCCCGGCGCTCATAGTGGAGGACTACTCGACCACGGTCGTGCCGCCGCGTTGGGAAGCCGTGGTGAGCAGATACGGCACGTTGGAGCTGAGGCTATGAGGTGGGAGATAGTACATAGAGCCACCGAATATATAGCAGAGGAGGCCGGGATAGCGTTGAGGAACTCGGCCTTCTCGCCGAATATACGGGAGCGCATGGATCACAGCGTCGCCGTTGTAGACGCAGAGGGCCGAATAGTGGCTCAAGCCGAGCATATACCGGTCCACTTGGGCTCCTTCCACGTAGGCGTTAGAAACCTCTTGGAGCACCTACGGAAGGAGGGAGAGGAGCTCGAGGAGGGGGACGCCGTGCTTACGAACGACCCCTACATATCGGGCACTCATCTCAACGATGTGATGGTGCTCTACCCGGTCTATTGGCGCGGGAAGCTCGTGGCCTACATAGCCTCGAAGGCGCATTACGTCGATGTCGGGGGACCTCTTCCGGCATCTCTCAACCCGAGGGCTAAGACCATATACGAGGAGGGCGTCGTGGTGCCGCCGGTTAAGATATTGAGGCGGGGCCAGATGAACAAGGAGGCCCTTGGCTTCATCCTCGAGAACTTCAAGACGCCCGTGGTGGCGAGGGGCGATCTCGAGGCCCAGCTGGCCGCCTCGCGCGTGGGGGCAGCCAGGGTGAGGGATCTCTTCGAGAAGTTCGGCGACGTGTCGGAACAATGGAGCGAAGCCCTCGAGTACGGCAGGAGGCTGGCTCTGAGCGAAATAAGCAAGTGGCCTCCTGGCGTGTATCGCGCCGAGGATTATCTGGATTGGGCTGGTGAGCTACTCCCCATAAGGCTTGCACTCGAGATCTCGGAGAGAGGAGTGAAGGCCGATTTCGAGGGCACAGCGAGGCAGGTCGAGGCGCCTTTAAACGCGGTTCTCGGCGTCACGTTCTCCGCCGTTTCTTTCGCCGTGAGGTCGGCGATAGGCGGATATCTGCCGACCAACTATGGCTTCTACAGCACGGTGGATATCAAAGCGCCCGAGGGATCCTTGGTGAACCCAGTGAAGCCGGCCGCCGTGGGCGCGGGCAACCTAGAGACGAGCCAAAGAGTGGCCGACGTGACCTTCCTAGCTCTATCGAGGGCCCTCCCGGGCAGAATACCCGCGGCGGGGTCTGGCACCATGATGAACGTAATGATGGGCGGGATGTGGCGCGGCCGCTATTGGTCCTACTACGAGACCATAGGGGGAGGATCGGGCGGGAGGCCCAACGGCCCCGGCGTATCCGGCGTACATGTGAACATGACAAACACGTTAAATACGCCGATAGAGATCGCGGAGAGGGAGTACCCCATAAGGTTCACGATGTATAGGATAAGGGAAGGGAGCGGAGGACGCGGGAAGCATCCGGGAGGAGACGGGATAATCAGGGCGTTTAAAGTCCTGGCCCCCACCACGCTCTCGATAATAGCGAGCAGGCTAGCCATAGGCCCCTGGGGGCTTGAGGGCGGAGAGCCCGGCGAGCCGGGCAAGATAACTGTGAGGAGACGCGGCGGCGAGGTCCGTATGATCGGGAGCGAGGTCATCGAGCTGGCTGAAGGCGACGAGGTAATTATAGAAACGCCGGGCGGAGGAGGCTATGGAAAGCCGTAGGGTCTACACAACCCCGCCAGGCGGTTAAAGGTAATCGCCGTGTTTTCTCGCGGCGCTTTGGCCATGTCGCAAATCTCTCAGCCTAGGGGTACATCGCCTCAAACCGTGTTTCACCGAGGTCGGCTAAACCCGCCCCTCCGAGGATCCTCAGCTTCGTAATAGTCGTCCTGTGAACCCCGGAACTTCCGCACGTACGGCGATACATATATTTACCGATAGGCGACCTTACGTGGAATCATGGTTCGATAAGGCGTTGCGTTATAGAGAATACGCGAGGCGAAATTTCGAGATGGGGGCGTACGACCTCGCGTGTTTCCTCGCGCAACAATCCCGCCGAGTTCCTCCTCAAGGCCGTGTTGATAAAGGAGGTGGGAGCAAGGCCCATGACCCATAGCCTCTACGAAATGGCCAAGAGGCTATCGGCGCTGAAAAACGCCGAGTTGGGCGAGGAGGGGCTAAGTGCGCCAAGGCGTTGGAGCAACACTACGTACAGTCCAGATATCCCGACGCTAGGATCGGCGAGTACGAGCGTTGGGAGGCTGAGACATGCTTGAAATGCCTGGAGTATGGCGCTGGATAGATGGGCTGAGGTAGCGAAGACGAGGGAGGAGGAGATAAGGGCTAAGGTGAGGCGATACGTGCTAGAGCGGTGCCGCCACGCAGACGTCGTTTTGTTCGGATCCAGGTCCCGCGGCGAGCACCACGCGCTGAGCGATTGGGACATCGCCGTGATTACGCCGGCCGGGAACTACGCCGTTGAGCAAGAGGAGTTCGGGCAAGCCGTATTTCTGCCATTGTCTGCACTAGACGAACTGCTGGCAAGTAGCATGTTAATTTTGGATATAGTACACGACAGGATACTACTATGCGGCAGAGGGGATAACTGGGACGTTCTGTTGAAAAAGGCCAGGAGCTACATACACAGAAGAGGCCTCGTTAGAACGAACTTAGGGTGGTTCCCCGTTAACTCCAGCAGATAGGTTCGGCAGACGACCGGGCGGGCGCGACGAGGCCAAGATTCGGCTACGTCTCGCGCTCGAGCGTCCTAGGCCCCGGCTAATGCTGTTAACGGCCCTCCGCGCGGAGCGTTCTCGCCGGCCGCCGCGCTCCGTTAGAGGCCGCCGGTCGGAGGTTATCTCATAACAAATGCCGGAGTTAGATGCAGGAGCCGTAGGGAACCGGAGCCGCGCTCACTGTGGGCCGGGCG
>CAYFGI010000022.1:0-1143 GCA_964342785.1 uncultured Thermoproteaceae archaeon | reverse complement strand
GAGTTAGATGCAGGAGCCGTAGGGAACCGGAGCCGCGCTCACTGTGGGCCGGGCGGCCCCCTCGGCGGCCGATCCTGCCGTTTTTCCTCCAGAGCTCACTTATAAGTTTTGCTGGCAGTGCACGGCATTGCGTTAACAACGTAGATATGACCCAAACTCCGTGCACAAGCTTTTAAACTGGAACCGACATGGAGGATATGAATTGGCTACAGATGGTGCTGAACCCGCCGAGTGGGCTACACCTAGGGGAGATACTCTTGATTTCGCTCATTCTAGGAGTGCTACACGGCGCAACGCCGGACGAGCACACTTGGCCCATCACCTTCAGTTACGCCGTGGGTAAATACAGCACTAGGGGCGGCATGAAGGCTGGATTTCTGTTTTCCCTCGGCTTCACCGTTCAGAGGGCTTTGTTGACTACGCTGGGCTTCCTCGGGCTAGCCGAGATATACAACCAGTACAACCTCGACGGCCCTGTATATATCGCCGTAGGTATAGCCATGGCCGCCGCCGGCTCCTACGTCCTGAGGGGAAGGTATATACATATACCGATAGACGTCTTGCTCGGCGGACATAAACATCATAGTAACAAGGTAGGGGGAGTGCCTATGCACGAGCTCGAGGAGAGAGACGTGCCGTTAGGCATGACCGTTGTGCACGGGCTGATCGCAGGCTTCGGCTTCGGCGCCTACGCGAGCATATTGACCTTCGTCTTGGCGCCCCAAGTGGGCTCCCTCGTGTATGCGCCTCTCCCCGGCTTGTTCTTCGGCATAGGCACTATGCTCATGCAGATAGCCTTCGGCGCGTTGTTCGGCTCCATAATGAGGCTCAAGAAGCTCACCGAGGAGCAGATAACCAAGATCGCGAGGCGCACTGCAGGGTTCACCCTCTACTACGGCGGCTTGTTGTTCATAATAGCGGGAGCCCTCGTGTTGGCGCTCCCCACTATAGACAATTGGGCCATAGCCACAGGAAACCCCGTGCCAAATCTCGACTCGATAAACATAGGCACGATACTCGTGCTCACGGTAGTAGGCGCTATAGGCATAGGCACCATGATCAGAGAAATAAATAGGACAAGCCGGATGAACGCCTTAATTGCTAGAACCTAGGCCCAACGTGTTTTGAACAGTTTACGCTTTT
>CAYFGI010000021.1:0-20972 GCA_964342785.1 uncultured Thermoproteaceae archaeon | reverse complement strand
AGAGGGCTCCTCGCGCTGGGCACCGGCGGCAAGGCCTAAGCCTTTTATAGCAACTAACACACATGGGTGTGGGTAACACACATGGATGTGAGTTGTTCGACCCGAGGCCTAAGGAAAGGCGCGAGGAGCTCTTCGATAGAGGGAGCGAGCTGAGCGCCCTCGCCGGATACGTGCGGGGCGGGCCTCCCCTAATTCTGTGCCTAGGCGTGAGGCGGATCGGCAAGACCTCCGTCGTGAGGACGTTCCTCAACGAGAGCGGGCTCCCCTATATCTACGTGGACGCGAGGGCTCTGTCCGCCTACGGCTACACCAAGCAAGGCCTCTACACCATACTCTCCGAGGCGTTGACGAGGCTGAGGGGGAAGTTCGCCGATGTGGTCGAGTACTTGAGGAGGCTCAGGGGGGTGCACGTAGGGCCGCTCGGCGTCGAGCTCGATTGGGGCGAGAGGAGGCTCTCGATCCTCTCGATACTGGAGAGGATGGATGAATACGCGGAGGACCGGGGGACCGTCTTGATGGTGGCCATCGACGAGGCGCAAGACCTCAGGTTCGTGAAGGGGCTCGACTTCGGCAAGCTGCTGGCCTACGCCTACGACAACTTGCGCCGGCTGAGGTTCCTGCTGACGGGGTCTGAGGTCGGGCTCCTACACGATTTCCTACGCTTCGACGAATACGACGCGCCTCTATACGGGAGGGCGAGGGCCGAGGTGCTGGTGGAGAGGTTCTCGAGAGGCGAATCCCTCGAGTACTTGAGGGCGGGATTCGCCGAGGCGGGGGCCGCGGCCGCCGAGGAGGAGCTGGAGAAGGCCGTGGAGGCGTTCGACGGGATCCCCGGCTGGCTGGCTCTATACGGCTACAAGGCGGCTTGCATGAAGGAGCGCAACGCCTTGGAGGCGGCGCTCGAGGAGGCCGTCCGCACGGCTCTGGGCGAGCTGAGGCGTTTATCCTCGGCTTCCGAGCTCTACGCGCACGTCTTGAGGGCTGTCGCCGCGGGCCACGACAGATGGAGCACAATAAAGAGGGCCGTCGAGGCGTGGACGGGCAGGCACATACACGACGAGACGCTGCGGCGCGTGTTGAACAAGCTGATCGCCATGAGCCTACTGGCGAGGGAGGGGGAGGAGTACAAGTTCCTCGACCCCGTGAACAAGAGGGCGGCCGAGAGGCTCTAGCGCCCGGCGAGGGGCTTCGCCAGCTCCATTATCTTGGCGTAGTGGTCCTTGGCCTTAACGGCGGCGCTGGCGAGCAAGACGCCCCGCGTGCCGAGCCTCAACGCGGCCTCCACGTCCTCCCCCGACTCTATCCCAGCCCCCGTTATAACCGCCACATCGGGGAAATGCTTGCCGACCAGCTGGACCGTCTCCACGACGGCCTCGGGCTTGTACTTAGAGACAGCCCTCCCCGTCCCTATGAGCTCCGGCGGCTCCACGGCGACCGCGTGGGGGCCTAGGGCGGCCGCCGCCAAGCTGGTCCTGGGGTCGGGGGCGCACACAACGACGTCCAGCCCCGCCGCCTTGGCCCTAGCCACCAACTTCGCCAAGTCGTTGAGCTTAAGGGGCGCCTCGCTGTGGTTCAAGATGAGGCCGGCCGCCCCCGCCTCCTTCACGTTATCCACAGCCACGTGGGCCGTGTGGGCGCCCGGGGAATCGACGTCGGCCCCCTGGGCGTACACCGGTATCTCCACCGACTGGGCCACCAACGCCAGCTCTAGGTGGTTGGGAGCCACGGCTATACTCACGCCGAGCTCCCTCGCGACCCTCTCGGCGGCTTTAGCTATATCTAGGGCGCGCCGCCCCGCCGCCTCTCCATACGCCTTGAAGTTTATGATCAGAATCGGCAACTTCATGCATCAAGCCATCTCCACCGGTTTTAAACTTACTCCCCCTATAGTTAAACCCAGTAAAACCTCGACATTGAAGGCGATAGAAGCCACGGCCACGGCCGTCGGCGCCGATAGGCCCGCAACGCCGGACGGTCGCCCGCCCGACGCCGCGAGCCGTACCCCGAACCCCGCGGTTGCCCGCGGAGCGGCCTTGGGGGCGGTCGTGGCCGTGGTTGAATAATCTAGCTCCAATACTTATAAAGAAAAATTGTATAATATAGGTATTATCTTTCCTCAGTTTAAAATATAGTGCAAGCCGCTAGATCCCCGTAGGCTTCGCGGGACGCCGCGTGGAGGCTCAGGTCTGGCATTGCTCGCCTAGGGAGTAGAAGAGGTAGTAGCCGGTGCCGTTGATGACGACGCCCATGGGCCAATTGGAGGCTCCATTGCCCGTCTCCACGGCCTGGGTCCCGACGAAGGTCACGTAGAAGCCCCACAGAGAGCTGTTAGTCGCCACCCTGACTGCATAGGTATGGTATACCAACGCCGTCGAGCTCTCCAGATAGCTGAGGAGGTAGGAGGCCGCGAAGCCCACTAGATGACTCAACAGCGGATCCTCCAACACGGCCTCGGCCAGATACTCGACGATGGCTCCGCCCACATCGGCGGCCCAGCCCGGTATCCCAGCCTTATACGAGTTTATCACGTTTTGGAGCACATATTCGACGGAGCTAGTGGTTACTATCGTGGGCGCCGGCGCGTTGCTACAAGGAGAGGTCTCGACTACGTAGCCTATGCCGGGATTGTAGTAGAAGCTCTGCCCGTCGAGGAGGGTGAAGGCGCGACCTGCAAGGCCCTGCCCTATGAGGTAGGAGAGCGTGGCGGTGATGGTGCCGTTGCCCACATCTATATAGGGGTATAGGTAGAGGTTCCCCGAGCTGTAAGACGTCACGTCTAAGACCATAGTGCCGTTGGCGATGTAAATAGGCGTGCATACGCCCGCCTGCATAGCGCAATCGTAGAAGGTGACGGCGGCTATATCTCCCACAGGCCCTAGATATAAGACTCCCGAACCCGGGACGGTGTATATAGGCACGCCGACCGCGTAGCTAACCCCTAGGGAATTACCGTGAACTACAGATACGACCCCACTGATCCCACAACTTGGAGAATAGATAAAGATATTGGTATTCTGCGTGAAACTCCATGTGGGCTCCGCCGAGGCTGCGGATATTACGTAATACCCTGTGGAGTTATATATCGCGTAAGACGCATAGAAGCCGCTACCCATCTCGGCGTAGTTGGCGCCGACAGTATTGATGCTTATACTGATCACGCCGTTGTTCCACACGCCGGATCCCCAAGCCACGTAGAAGAGAGGCAACGGCCCCTCGAACTCGTAGCAGCTCTCTAGGACCCATTGGTCCGGTATGTCGGGCCCGTTGCCCTGTATATAGACGTCTAGTGATGTGTTGCCCATACAGGAGCCGAGGTAGGTGTAGCCATAGGGATCCCCGCTTGCGTTGCGCGTAGAGCTGGCGGGGGTCGACGTGATGTTGGGCCGATGTACCGCCTTAGGCCACGGGAGCGGCTTGATGTTGCCGAAGTTCACGGCGATCGCGATCAGAATCTTATCGCCGTTCAGCAACCAGCTGGGGTTGTAGGGCACGGCCAAGATGGCTGTCCTCACGGTGTCGTTGGAGAGGTAGTCGACGAAGGCCAATAGGGAGGGCCACCCGTCGTCGCGCCTCCATTTGCCCGCGATGTATCTAACTAGAGAGCCCGTGAGGTTTATATCGACGGAGCCCTCGCCGTAGTAGTGGCCGATGGCGTAGATGGCCCTCGGCGTGTACATAAATAGGCTGACCGATATGGGGACCGGGCTTCCGTTTAGATAACCGCGTATCGACAGCATCGGGCCCAGGACC
Source organism: uncultured Thermoproteaceae archaeon (assembly GCA_964342785.1). Classification (GTDB taxonomy): domain Archaea; phylum Thermoproteota; class Thermoprotei; order Thermoproteales; family Thermoproteaceae; genus Thermoproteus. The sequence goes on along the minus strand of CAYFGI010000021.1, from coordinate 17,222 downwards.
CCGGTGTCGTAGTACCCTATCCAGTAGGTCCTACTCGTCTCCGCGAGGAACGGGGTAGACGCGGCGCGGGGCAACGCGGCGGTCGACGACAGAAACAAAGCGGAGACCGCCAGCAGGAGCGCCGCCCTCAAGGCCTTTGAGGATTCCACGCATCTCGCTACGTCCCTCTTTTTATTTTTCCACTCGGCTAAATACATAGAAATCATCGTTACAAGATTAGAATAGATAAGCTTTAATTATGTTCGCATTTCTGTATATGGTCAAGGTAATAAAGAGAGATGGGAGGGAGGAGGAGTTCGCGCCGGAGAAGATAGTGGTCAGCATCTTGAAGGCGGGGGCGCCTCTAGACGTGGCGCGTAAGATAGCGAGGAAGATAGAATGCGCCGTGTCGGACAGCGAGACCGTCACCGCCAAGGATCTCGCGAAGATGATCTTGACGGAGCTCAAGAAGGCCAACGAGGAGTGGTACCGCAACTGGATCCTATTCGACAAGGCCGTTAAACGGAGGCATACCGATAAGGAGCTACAGGTCTAAAAAATCCTTTTTCGGTGGTTACTTCTGCAACAACTTCTTGAGGACGTAGGGCAGTATCCCGCCGTGTTTTATGTACTCCACCTCGGCCCACGTGTAGACGGCGGCCTTCGCCTTTATCTCGTCGATCTTCCCGTCCTTCCTGTGTATCCTCACGACCACCTCCTTGCCGGGCGCCAGATCCTCCAGGCCGGCCACGTCTATGGTCTCCGACCCGTCCAGCTTCAAGCTGTCGACGGTAACGCCGGGCGGTAGTTGGATGGGCACTATGCCGACCATCGTTAGGTTCGAGCGGTGTATCCTCTCGAAGCTCTCCGCTATGACCGCCTTTATGCCCAGGAGCTTCGGCCCCTTGGCCGCCCAGTCCCTGCTGGAGCCTGCGCCGTAGGTCTTCCCGGCCAGTATCACGAGCGGCACGCCCTCCTGCTTGTACCTCTCGGCGGCCTCGAAGACAGTCATCTTGACGCCCTCGGGGTACTTTATGGTGTATCCCCCCTCGAGCCCTCCGCCCATCTTGTTGGTGTAGCCCTTGCTCCAGAAGGTCCCCCTGACCATCACCATCCAGTTGCCCCTCCTGGCGCCGAAGGTGTTGAAGTCCTTGGGCTGGACCCCCATGGACTCTAGGAACTTGCCCGCGGGGCTGTCCTTAGGTATGGAGCCGGCCGGCGATATGTGGTCTGTGGTTATGCTGTCGCCTAGTATGAGCAGAGGCCTGGCGTTGATTATATCGCCCGCCGTCGGCTTGCCCTCGAAGAGCGGGGATGGCTGGATGTAGGTATCGTCGGGCCTCCACGGGTAGAGATCGCCGGTAGGCGCCTTGAGCTCGTTCCACTCGGGCACCAGCTCCCCTATCTTGGAGTACTTCTCTACGTATATCTTGGGGTCCATCGCCCTCGACACGGCTTCGTTCACCTCCTCGGGGCTGGGCCAGATGTCCCTTAGATACACGGGCCTCCCGTCCCTTCCGCGGCCGACCGGCTCCTTGGACAAATCCTTCATGACCGAGCCGGCGAGGGCGTAGGCCACCACCAGCGGCGGCGACGCGAGGTAGGCCGCCCTTATGTCGGGGTGCACCCTCCCCTCGAAGTTCCTATTGCCGGACAGGACCGCCGCGGCCAATATGTCGTTCTCCCTTATGGCCTTGGCCACCGGGTCGGGCAGAGGACCCGAGTTGCCTATACACGTGGTGCAGCCGTAGGCCACCACGTGGAAGCCGAGCTTCTCCAGGTACGCGAGGACCCCGGCCCTCCTCAATATCTCCTCCACAGCCCGGGACCCTGGGGCGAAGCTCGTCTTGACGTAGGGCGGAACCTCCAGGCCCGCCTCCACGGCCTTCTTGGCCACTAGGCCCGCCGCGACCAGGAGGTACGGGTTCGACGTGTTGGTGCAGCTGGTTATCGCGGCTATCGCCACGTCGCCGTCGCCGAACTCGACCCTCCTCCCGCCTATCTCTATCTCGACGGCCTTCCTCTTATCGCGCTTCTTCCTCTGGACCAGGAACTCCACGAAGCTCTTGGGCACGTCGGAGAGCCCCCTCCTCTGCCACGGCAAGGTGGGCCCCGCCGCCGAGGGCTCGACCGCGGATAGATCGAAGTCGACGACTTGGCTGTACTCAGCCCCCTCGACGCCGCCGAAGACTCCCTGCTCCTCGTAGTACCTCTTGACCAGCGCCACCAAGTCCTCGGGCCTCCCCGTCGCGGCGAGGTAGTCGAGCGTATTGCCGTCCACCGGGAAGAGGCCGACCGTCGAGCCGTACTCGGGCGCCATGTTGGCTATAGTGGCCCTGTCGGGCACCGAGAGTTTACGCACCCCCTCGCCGAAGAACTCCACGAAGGCGTCGACGACGTTGACCTTCCTAAGGGCCTCCGTGATCGATAGAACTATGTCGGTGGCGGTCACGCCGGGCCTCGGCTCGCCGTATAGCCTCACGCCCACGACCCTCGGCACCCTGATGGTGACGGGCTCGCCTAACATGGCCGCCTCCGCCTCCACGCCTCCGACGCCCCAGCCCACCACGCCCAGCCCGTTTATCATGGTGGTGTGGCTGTCCATGCCGACGAGCGTCTCGAAGAAGGCCGTATCCCCCTCGGTCCAGACCACCTTGGCCAGGTACTCGAGGTTTACTTGATGTATTATGCCGGTGCCGGGCGGGAAGACCCTGAAGTTCTTGAAGGCGTTCTGCGCCCATTTGAGGAAGATGTACCTCTCCCTGTTCCTCTCGATCTCTAGGCGTATGTTCATGGAGAGCGCCTGCGGGGAGGCCCAGTAGTCCACCTGCACCGAGTGGTCGATGATTAGATCGACCGGGACCCTCGGGTTTATCACCTTGGGATCGGCGCCGGACTTGACGGCTATATCCCTCATGGTGGCGAGATCGACCACCGCCGGCACGCCCGTGTAGTCTTGCATCACGACCCTCGTCACCTTCAACGCCACCTCGCCCTCGGGGTTCTTGGGGTTCCAACGGGCCAACGCCTCGAGGTGCTCCTCGTTGATGTCCCTCCCGTCGAAATTCCTGAGGACGTTCTCGAGGAGGACCCTTATGCTGTAGGGAAGCCTCTCGACGTCGTAGCCCTCCGCCTCTAGGGCCTTCAGCTTATATATCTTGTAGGTGCGGGCGCCGACCGGGAGCTTCGCCTCTGCTTTAACATAAGGCATAGTCCATACGCTACGTCTCTATTTAATTATTCATTATGGCATTAGCCCTAGAGGGTTTTCGTCCCGTTTCTGCTCCCCAGCGCCTTGAGGACGCCGGACAGAGGCCTTCGGCGCAAGCCCGAGGCGAGCCGCCGAGAGGGGCCGCCTCACCCGAACTTCTTTAGACGCGATATCAACGTGCCTCCTCGTTGCAGTTCCTCGGAGAGGCGATGTTCACGTCGGGGAGGGAACTCTGTGAGATGATGATTCACCCGCGATCTCCGGCAGCAGCCGCTCCACGGTCTCCCTCCTCGGCACACCCCTCTCGTCCCACCCCCTTAGGTCGTAGTAGAGCCTCAACGCGGCCTTCAGCTCCTCCTCGTCTATCCTCACCTCTCTGTCCTCCAACCGCGCCGGCTTTTTCAAGAGAGGCGGTAGATCGTCTTGCCTCGCGTCTACGCCCATCTCCACGTTGAGCATCCTATCTAGGAGCACTATCCTCTCCCCCACCTCCTTCACATCATCGGCTCTCCACTCCTCGCCGGTTATCCAAGTCAAGAGCTGGGCCGTTACCTCGTAGAACCTCCCGCCGGGGTAGGCGTCGTAGGCATCCCTCCCGAACTTGCAGAGGACCAGGGAGTCCATCACGGCCGCGACCTCCTCCATGTGGGCCACGGCCCTCACCTTCTCGAGGCCTAGGCTACCCGCCCCTCCGGCCTTGCCGGCTATATCTAAGGCGTAGGCCATGGTGGCCAGATGGTCGGCGCCTCTATAGCCTATGGCGTACCCCAACGCCATCCCCTTAAGGACGCGGGGATCGTAGCCGGCCGGCTCAAGCCCCTTCACGTGGACGGCGACCTCCGGCATGCCGAGCGCCTCCGCGGCCTTCCTCACGCCTTCCGCCAGGAGATCGCCGACGCCCCTCCTGTAGGCTATATCCTCCGCCAGCCGGGACAAAGCCTCTCCATCGCCCCAATCGAGCTCCACGGGCAGCTTCCCCGCCCTTGAGGCGACCACGGCGAAGGCCAGGACGTTGCCTAGAGAGATCGTGTCCATACCCAGCCTATCCGCCAGGTCGTTTATCTTAACGATGGCGTCCACGTCCTTGACGGCCGCGAGGCCGCCTAGGGCGTAGACGGTCTCGTACTCTAGATCCACGACGAGGCCCAGCTTCGCGCTTTTAACCGGGCGGTGGCAGGCGGCCGGGCAGTAGAGGCAAGCCTCCGGCCTCAAGAAATATTCCGGCTTTATCTTCTTGCTCCAAGACAGAGCCTCCCAGCCGTCCAACGTGAGGCGGGTCCAGTAGTAGGCCGGGAAGAAGCCCATCTGGTTGCCTAGATCCACGAGCCTCAAGGTGCCGCCCTCCCTATACGCCGCCGTCTTCTGTAGGAACTGGGGGAGGAACTCCTTAAGCCATCCCTCGAGCCGCTCGGGCATCGCAACCTCGACCTCCCTTCTGTCCGAGACGAAGACCACCGCCTTAAGCTTCTTGTACCCCATCACGGCTCCCCCGCCCGTCCTCCCGAACTGGCGCCAATACTCGTGGTTTATCGAGGCGAACCTCACCAAGTTCTCCCCGGCGGGGCCTATCGCCAAGACGGCGGCGCCCCTGCCGTGTTCCTTCTTCAACTCCATCTCCGTCTCGACGGCGTCCTTGCCCCATAGGTGCGACGCATCTCTAAACTCGACCTTCCCGTCCGCCACCAGGAGGTAGACCGGCCTCTCGGCCCTCCCCGTCACCGCCAACGCGTCGACCCCGGCGTACCTCATGACGGCGCCGAGAGTACCCCCCACGTTGGAGCCGCCGAATATGCCGGTGAGAGGCGACCTGAAGACGGCGTAGGCCCTGGTGGCCATGGGGATCCTCGTCCCGCCGAGAGGCCCCGACGCGATTATCAAGGGGTTCCCCGGCGAGAACGGATCCGCCTCGAAGCCTCTCAACTCGTAGAAGAGCCAGGAGCCGAGCCCCCTCCCGCCTAGAAACCTCCTGAAGGATATAGGCTCGACCCGCCAGCTGCGTCTAGATAGGTCTACTCTCAGCAACGCCACCTCGAAAACATCATTATAAATATAAATACTTTATTTTAAATATACTTCAAAAATTATCTTAAGTGAAATAGTAATTCTACTTTTGAAAGAAACTTGAAAATTATAAATAGTTATATTTAAATTTTAATGATATTTGAAAAATTATCTTACGTCTAGCTCCTTTAGGTGCTCCTCCGGGAGCCTCCAGCCGTAGGCGCCGGCGAACTCCAGCACCCCGTCGGGCCTGCTGGTCCTCGGGATCGGCACCACGTTGGGCTTATCCATAAGCCAACGGAGCGCCACCTGGACCGGCGTCTTGCCCAGCCTCTGGGCCACTTGCCTCAACCTATAGTTCTCCACGACGAGGCCTCTAGCCAAGGGGCTCGCGGCTATATATAGAAGCCCCTCCCTCTGGGCGTACGGCAAGGCCTCGTACTCGTCGAGCCTATTGATGTAATTATAGACGTTCTCCACAGCGGCTATGTCGTATTTCTTTGCGCATTCACGAGCCTCCTTTATCTTCTCCACAGTGACGTTGCTCAGACCCCAGTACCTGATGAAACCCTCCTCTATCAAGACCTCGAAGTTCCTCACGGCTTTACATATATCCGGTAGAGGGCCGTGGGGCATGTATATATCTATATAGGTGCCGAGCCTTCTGGCGCTGGCTCTAGCCGCTTGCACCATCCTGCCCACGTCGTCGGGCCAGAACTTGGTCACGATTATTATCTTATCCCTGCCGCTCCTCCCGAAGGTCGCCAGGGCTTTCCCGATCAGCTCCTCGGCGTGTCCCCCGCCGTATATCTCCGAGGTGTCGATCAGCCAAAGGCCGTAGGCCAACGCGTTCGCCAAGACCGCCAGATGCCGCTCGTCTCTAGACGTATCGGGGCGCCACAGGTCGCCTCCGATGGAGGAGGTGCCTATACCTAAAGCCGAGATGCAGCCGAGGTTCTTGAAGCATTTCTCCTCCATGTAGCCCATCGATGGGTTATTTAAATAGGAAGAGCTTAGCGATATGGGGCGGATCTACGCTGATTTCAGCGATCTCGTGGACGCGATCTCCGCGTCCGTCGTAGGCGTCGTCACCAGACAGGTGGATATATACGCCGGCGATCTGGGGTTCGGGACGGCTTTCTCCATAGGGGAGAAGATCTACGCCACGGCCCACCACGTCGTGGCTTCCGCCGAGGAGATCGTCTTGGTGACGCCCGAAGGCGATAGGGCTGAGGGCGTCGTCATAGCGGCGGATCCCGCCGAGGATCTAGCCCTTCTATACTCCGAGCTACGCGCTCCCCCGATCCCGCTCGGCAGCGCCTTGAAGCTCAAGGTGGGGCAGCCCGTCTTGGCCATAGGCTACCCTCTGGCTCTGTTGGATAAACCGACGGCGACCTTGGGCATCGTCAGCGCGGTGGGGAGGACCCTCCAAGTGGGCGATAGGATATTCGAGTTCCTGGTCCAAACAGACGCCGCAATTAACCCAGGAAATTCAGGTGGGCCTCTCGTGAACGCCTCCGGCGAGGCCGTCGGCGTTAACTCGGCCATGATAGCTGGAGCCCAGGGAATCGGCTTCGCCGTCCCCATCGACTTGGTCAAGATAATGCTGGAGATCTACAAGAGGTATGGCCGCTACGTGAGGCCGGCTCTGGGCGTCTACGTGGCCGCGATAAACAAGGCCATGGCCTCCGTCTACGGCCTGCCCGTCGCCAAGGGCCTTCTGGTGGCCGCCGTCCAGCCCGGCTCCTACGCCGACGAGGCGGGCCTTAGGAGGGGCGACATCATCGTGGCGGTCGACGGGAAGCCTGTCGAGAACGTGTTCCAGCTGAGGCTTGCCGTGGCGGAGGCGGTGGCCGAGGGGCGCGCGCCGAGGCTGAAGGTGATCAGAGGCGGGAAGACCTTGGAGCTATAGCGAACGCGATTATAGGAGGGGATTGAGGATCCGCCCGACGCCTTGGAGCTAGGACGTGGGGGGTCGAGGAAGCTCGGCGGAGTGGGGCCTCGGAGGTCCGTGGCGGCTCGGCCTTAGAAATGGCTTCTACCTGATACTATTGACATTGTTAATGCTTAAATGTCTAATTCGCGTATGGGCCATGGAGCTCGGGACGTCGATGTGGGGGCCCATCTGTAACCTTGTTGACGGCGGCCTAAGGAACAACGGGGCTGGGCTATGGGCAAGGTGAGGATTAAGTACGTTACGGGCGCCTTGAGGGAGCACCACGACAGGATCTTGGAGGCTCTGCAGGTCCTAGATAAAGCTATATCGTCGCCGAGCCCCGATCCCGACGACATACTTAAGTTGATACAATTCGCCCAGCATTTCGTCGACGCTTGCCACCACTCGGTCGAGGAATACATCTTGTTCCCCGGCGCCAATAGGGCCGGCTTCCCCTTCGCGGGCGGCCCGATATATGTGATGGTCTCGGAACACGGCGTCGGCCGGTATCTGGCGAGGATCATGGAGGAGCTATATAAGGCGTGGAGGGGCGGGGACCAGGAGGCCTATAGGGACCTCGTGGATTACGCTAAGCTCTACATAGAGCATATATCTCAACATATAGAGAAGGAGAACATAGCGCTTTTCCCCATGCTCGAATCGGCGGCGCCGGAGATACAAGCCTCCAGGACCGTCGAGGAGATAGAGAGGGAGACTGGGTACGACGACTGGATGAAGGTGCTGGAGGAGTTGAAGGCTAAATATGTTGCTTGAGGCGTTGCTCTTCGCGCCGATGTTCGTAAAACACGCGTGGACCTCGATCTATTCCCCCAGGGGGATCTACCCGGGCGGGGTCTGGGCTAAGGCTATAGCGCTCTACGAGGCCGCCTTCTACGTCTGGGCCTTGGCTCAAGGCGTCTTGCTGCCTCTGACGGTTTTCTTCGCGGTCGTGCATCTCGCCGGCGTCCCCTTGTATTTCGGAGGGTATCTATCCCGCTACTCTAGATACGGCAAGGCGTACGCCGCGTTTGAAGCCGCCGAGCTCGTCTTCCTCCTGGCGCTCTTAATACATATGTACTGACCCCTCCCTCAATATCTTGCGGAACGCGTATTCCGTCAGCGCCACACCCAACGCCATGTACGCCGTCGTTACCGCCGCTAGGCGCCAGAGGTCGGGCCATAGGGTTGCCAGCCCGGCTCCTCGCAGCATGGCCGCCCTCAAGCCGTCCAGCGCCCAGGTGAGGGATAGGCCGTAGCTGATGTATTTAAGCCACTGCGGGAGCACGGAGACCGGGAAGACCACGCCGCCGAGGAGGTTCGAGGCCACCGAGGTGAATAAAGCCACGGGGTTGCCTTGTTTCACTATCAAGACGACGGCGCCTGCGATCAAGTTCAAGCCGATTATCGAGGCGAGGTAGAGGGCTAGGATCGCCGCGGTGGAGAGGGGGTTGACGGCGTACTTAACGCCGAGGCCCAGCCCGATCAACAGCACCGAGACGGCGCTTATGGAGTTTATGGCGAGGCCCCAGACCGTGTTGTACAACATGAGCGAGGTGGGGCCTATGGGGGACGCTATGAGGTACTCCAAGGTGCCTATCAGCTCCTCGTTCCGTAACCTGCCGGCGAGCGTGACGACGGAGGCCGAGAAGTAGCCTTGGAACGCCGTCCCCACGACCATAAACGCCGTGTAGTCGTTCACGAGGGCGCCCTTGCCTAGAGTGAGCCCTATGAAGAAATATATGAAGACTGGGATGACCCAGTTGACCGCCGTCAAGGCGACTTGCGTCTTGTAGCTGGCCCACATCTTGAAGCCCCTTATGGCGAGGAAGGAGTAGAGCCTATCGAGGACCGACATCACTCCCCCCACCTCCTTCTGCTCACCCTCTCGGCTCTCCTCGCGTTGCCCTCGGCGACCGCCACCTCGACGTCTATATCCAATATGCGGGCGCCTCCCAGCTTCGCCACATACTCGCCGAGGCGCCTCGCGTCTAAGGTCACCACGTATTCGTCCTCCCCTATCTTGACGATAGAGGCTCCGTCCTCCGGCGGGACGCCTTTTATCAACAACCTCACGAGCTTCAAGCTGGGGGACTCGCCGATTATCCTCTTGTTTAAATAAATCACGGCGTCGGCCAAGGCTATCTCCTGGGGGTCGTGGGACGCTATCAACAAGGTCTTCCTCCCCTTAAGCCTCTTGAGGTAGTCCAAGACGGCCTTCTTGGCGTCTACGTCCATGCCGCTGGTCGGCTCGTCTAGGAGCAAGACGTCGGGGTCGTGTATCAAGGCCCTGGCCAGCTCGAGCCGCCTCATCATCCCGGTGCTGTAGCTCGCGACTAGATCGAAGGCGCGCTCCTTGAGCCCGAGCTCGTCTAGGAGCTGGAGGGCCCTCCTCTTGGCTTCCCTCACGGAGAGGCCGTATAGCGTGCCGAAGAAGACCAAGTTGTCGACGGCGGTGATCCTCCAGTAGACGCCTCTATCCATGGGGGTCGTGAACCCCACGGACCTCTTGGCTTGAGGCGTCCTGGCGGGGCGGCCGTACACGTAGACCTCGCCTCTATCGGGCGCCAGGATCCCCGCGGCGAGCTTGAGGAGGGTCGTCTTGCCGGCGCCGTTGGGGCCCACCAGAGCCAAGGCTTGTCCCTCGCCGACGTGGAGGGTCACGCCGTCGAGAGCCACGATGCGGCCGAACCTCTTGCTCACGTCGTCGAAAAACACGGCGTCCATATCCGCTCGATATATCGAATATTTAAACTATATTAATATCCCTATTCGCCCACCTATGGACTTCAAGGAGGCCATGGGGATCCTCTATAAAGGCTTTCTGTACCAGCTGGTGGTGATATCGGCGCTTGTGGCAATCTCCTTCGCGCTCCTCCTCTCGGCCTTGTTCGTATCGCCGGCCGCCATCGCCGCGGCTGGATTCGTCGTGATCGCCCTCTTGATAGCGCTCCTGCTGATCTTCTTCCTGTATCTATTCAGAGGCTACCGCGCCCTGCATATGCTGGGCTTCAGATGGGCTTGGTGGCTCGCCTGGGGCCCCGTGGCGTTGATGGTGCTCGTAGCGATATTCGCGGCCGCGCTCGTGATGTACCTCCGCGGCCATCCCGTCGTCGCCGCGCACGTGAGGATCGACCCCACCTATATCTACAGGGTGATGCTCGGGACGCCCGCCCTCCTCGGCATATTCGCCGTCCTCCAGGCGGGTTATCTCCTCTTGGTGGCGGCCAGAGCCATCACGTTGAACGACCTCCGTAGGCACAGCAAGGTGGGCCTATTCGGGGTCGCGTTGATACTGCTCCTAATAGGCTACCCGCTCTCGTTGGTGCCGTTGGTGAACTACGTGGGGGGCCTGGTGCTCCTAGCCGAATACATCGCCGAGATGCTCGCGTATAGAGAAGCGGCGCGGGTAGCTCCCCCCTAGGAGGCCGTCGCCGCCGCCTCTTGCTGAGCAGTTTGCTCCAAGACCCAGGCCGGGGTGTTCAACAACGCCACGTAGCCGCCGAAGGCTTGCACCAAAGTCTTGCTCTCCTCGACGCCCTTGGGCACCACCTCGACCTTGACGCCCTTCGAGTCGCCTCTCATTATGAAGTCGAGCACCTCGTCCTCCCCCAGCTCCTCGGCGACTATCACCACGTCGGCTATCCCCATCTCCATGGCCTTGAGCACCTTCTCTTTGCCGTACACCATGTATTCGCTCTTCTTGACGGCGTAGTACATCACCTTGTCCATGAGCTCCTTCGCCTTGACGTACTCGCTCTCCTTCAGCTGCTCCTCGGCGTTTCTTATCGCCTCGGTCACTCCGTATTCGTTGGCGCAACAAGCCGACACGACGGCCAGCACCTTGTCCTTGAGGCGGTAGTCTAGCCCTCCCTCCTCCAGGAAGTCCTCCTTGGTGGGCCCGGGCCCCGCCACGATCAGCCCCTTCAGCCCAGGCATGGAGAGGAACACCTTGTTGACCTCCTCGGCCACCATCTTGTAGAAGACCTCCGCAAGGTGCTCCGTCTGTCGCTTGTAGCGGTTGGCGGATTGGCCGCCGGCGCTGTGCTTCCCCGGCACGAAGAACTGCACGGTCTTTATGACCTCCCACTGGCCTCCCCTCAGCACGGCCAGTATCGCCTCGCCTCTCTCCACGACCACTATGCCGTAGGCCACGCTGGATTTTATCTGGTCCTCTAGGATCTCGGTGTGGAAGGCCGTATCGCATATGTACTTGAAGGTGTAGATGGGCTGGGGCGGCACCACCACGTAGTAGATCCACTCGTAGTTGCCGGGGTTTATCATGTGGAAGCCCGCGAAGACCGCCATGCCGTTTTCAGGCGCCTTGGCCTCGCCCTTGAGGTTGTTGACGATACGCTCCAAGGTGTCCTGCACGTGGGTCCTCGTGGTCTTGTCCTTGATGTTAGACGCAGTGGACCACTCGCTGCGGAGCAAGGTCAACACGTCCGGCATGGGCCTCCCCCCGTTGATGTAGAGCGTTATGAGGGTCGTGGCGTAGCCTCTGAACTTCTTGAGCAGGTTGATGAAGGCCCTCAGCTCCACTGCAGTCTTGACGAAGTAGACGCCGTTAGGCGGCCTATTGAAGCTCATACGTCGTCACCGCAATACCTCTTTATAAAATTGTTTGCCAACAAGCGGCGGGGAGGCAACCGACGGCCGAGTTCAGGCGCCGGCCGTCTCATCTACTACGCCTCGACGCCTCCCCCACGGCTTTGAGCTTCCACCGCGGCGGGCCCTAGGGGGCCGATGTCGGGCCTCCGGCCGCATCTCTACACGTAGCTAGAGATCTATCCTCTTGTCCGCAACCTCCTCGAACTCCCCCAGATGGGACGTCACCAAGATGGTCTTGACGTCTCTAGAGAGCTCTCTGACGAGCTCCACGATCTTCCTCCTATGTATCTCGTCGAGATGCTCCGTCGGCTCGTCCAACATGAGGAACGGCGGCCTCCCCAGGAGCGCCTTGGCCAACGCCACCCTCAAGGCCAGCGCCGCTAGGTTCGCCTCGCCTATAGATAGAGCCGTGTGGAGGAACTTCTGGCCGTCGCTCCTGGAGACGACCACGTAGTACTTCCCCTCGATCTGGGCCAGCTCGGCCGAGCGGAAGGCCTCTTTATGTCTTAACTTCAGGAACGAGGCGTTGAGCTCCGCGTTTACGGCGTCTATCAAGATCCTCCTGGCCAAGGGCTTCACGTCCTTCAACGCAGCTCTGATGGACCTCCCCCTCTCCTCGGCCCTGCCGTGGACCTCCGCGTCCCTCTTAGCCGTCTCCAGGTCCTTGGCCACCTTCTCGGCCTCCGCCCTTATGGACGCCAACTGCCTCTCCAGCTCCTCGGCCCGCGAGGCCGCTTTTATGTAGGCCTCGGCCCTCGCCCTCAGCTCCTCGTGGGCTTTCCCCAGCTCCTCCAGCCTCGGCCTCAACGAGGCAAGCTCCGCCTCGACCTCCTTGAGCCTCGACCTCGCCTCGGCCAGCCTCCTCTCGACGTCGGCCCTCTTGGCTTCAAGCGCCTTGAGCTCCTCCTCCATCTTCCTCCTCGCCGCGAGCCGCGCCGTCAGCTCCGCCCTCGTCCTCTCGAGCTTCTTCTGCTCCTCGTAGAGCCTCCTTAGCTCCTCGAGCCTCCTCCTAAGCTCCTCCGGGTCCAGGGCCAGGTAGTCCCTGGCCTTCAGGTACTCCTCCCTAGCCCTCTCGAGCCTCCTCACGGACGACTCCACCTCGAACATCTTGGCCTCCACCCTTCTGAGCTCCTCCTCGAGCCTCCTGGCCTCCTCCTCGTGCCTCTTGATCGTCTCGGGGCTCAACGGGCCTCCGCACACGGGGCATCTGCCGCCGCTGGCCCTCCCGGCCACCTTGACAACCTCCCTGATCAAGCCGAGCTTCGCGATTATCTCGGCTCTACGCGCCCTCAGCTCCTCCCTCTCCCTATACGCCGCCTCGAGGTCCTCGGGCTTGAAGGATCTGGCCAGGGCCAAGTCCGTCGACGCCAAGACGTCCGCGGCCTTCTTGGCCTCGTAGAAACGCGCCTCCACGGAGGGATCCGGCTGAGGCAGAGACGCGAGCTCCCGCTCCAGCCTGTCGAGCTCCCTCAGCTCCTCGCCCTTCTTGTCTATCTCGAGGTCCAGCTCCACCAGCTCCTCCTCTAGCTTCTCCGCCAGCGACTTGAGGGACTTGGATTCTTGCTCCAACGCGGCCGCCTTTTCCCTCAAGGCACCGAGCTCCGCCTCGGCCTCCTTATACCGCTGGAAGTAAGGCCTAAGCGCCTCGACGTCCCTCCGGGCCTCCGCCAGCTGGGCCTCCATCTCGCGGGATCTCTTGGCGAGATCCTCCGCCCTCTTGCCCAGCTCCTCCAGCCTCCCCACGGCCCTCTCCCTCCGCCTCGACACCTCTGAGAGTATATCCCTCACTATCTCGTCGAGCTCGTCGAACTCGTCGAGGCGGAACAACCTATCTATGTAGTCGGGCTCCGCCAATATGCGTCGAAGCTCCCCCTGCCTTATGTAGACGAGGTTGGCGAACTCGTCGACGCCGAGGCCCAGAGCCTTCACCACCGCCGCCGTCACCTCTTGATCTCCTCTGGCCACCATCTTCCCCTCGGCCGTTAGGTAGGTCCCCGAGGTCGAGGTGCCCGACTGCCCGAAGCGTCTAGACACGACGTATTCCACCCCGTCGATCCCGACGAAGGCCAGCTGGACGGAGGCCTCGGGCGCGCCTCTCCTCACCAGATCCGCCCACCTGGTCTTGACCTTCTGTATCCACCTAGATCCGTAGAGGGCGACTGCCACGGCCTCGAGGAGGCTGCTTTTGCCCGCGCCGTTGGGTCCATATATGAAGTTGACGCCTTCGACGAAGTCGGCCGAGAGCTCCTCGTGCGCCTTGAAGTTCCTAAGCTCTATCCATCTGAGCATATAGCCACTCCTCCACGGCCTTCCTAGCCGCGGCCTTGTCCCCATCCCTGATGTAGACAAGCGCCTTCGCCACCACGTCGGCCCCCGCGCCGAGCTTCTCCCTCAACAGCCTCTCGACGGCTTCATACGCCGACCCCGCCCTGACGACGGCCTCCCTCGGCTTCTTGGTCCGATCCACCACGTCCACGTAAAGCGCCTTGGAGAAATAAGCCGCGTACCGCGAGGGCCTTAGGTCCTCACCAACCTCGCCGTATAGCTCAACCTTGACGACGGCCCCAGCCTCGTCGAACCTACGGGCGGCTTCGTCGAAAGCCTCCTCGGCCTCCCGGGCCTCCCCGAGGAACAACCTAAGCCTCAACATCCTCCTCCTCGGCCTAAGGGGGATCTCCTCCACCGAGGCTCCCCGGCCGGCTAGATCTATCAGGTAAAGACCCTTCGGCGCGGCCTCCTGCCTCCTCTCCCACCTCCCTCCCGAGAGGTCCCAGGTCTCGAACTCGCCGGAATCCCACAGCTCCAACGAGCCGGCCCACAGGACCTGCACTGCCCCGCCGGCGCCCGGCACCGTCGTAGACGCCCCGTGGTCGTGGACGTGCCCCGCGGCTATATGGACGGCCTTCACGCCCGAGAAGGCTTTGAGCGGCATGGTATGCTCGTCTACTGCTGAGGGGTACCTCGCCTTGACGCCCTCCACCGCCTGGTGGATAGCAAGAAGGGAGCCGGGCCTCGCCGAGAGTATCCTCTGCCTGAACTCCTCCGCCCTGGACCTAGGGACCGCGCACGCGCCGTATATCCAGACGCCGCCTAGATCCGCCTCGTCGAAACACAGAAGCCTTATGGTCCTCACCCTATCCAGTAGCCTCAACGGCGTCTCCTCGGGCCGTAGGTGGCTGTAGTCGTGGTTGCCGCCCACGGCGTATATCGGCAGCCCCGCTCCGCTCAATATATCGATCGCCTTGAGGAGGACCCTCGTCGAAGGCCTCCTGGTGTCCAGAAGGTCGCCTGTGATGACCACAGCGTCGGCCGGCTTGGCGAGCCTCAAGGCCTCCTCCAAGGCCTGGAAGTAATCCTCCTCCCTCTCCTTAAGGTGGTATTGCTGCCTGCCTAGATGGGCGTCCGAGATGTGGGCTATCTTCATGGCGCGCTCCTCACCTTCACTATCTCCGAGAGGGCCTTGTAGACGTGGTGGCAGCCCGACGCGCCGCATCTACTACATCTGGCGTAGCCCCTCTCTATGGAGAGCTCCACCTCGGCTCCATCGGACATGAGGGCTCTCCACACGCCTCCATCCGACGACGTGGACCTCACGGAGACGCTGGAGGCCGCGAGGACCACGGAGGGGGGAGGAGGCGCCTTGAAGAGCCTCCTCCACACGGCCGTTATGTCGGCGTCCGCCTTACGCCAAGCCTCGGCCAGCGATATATCGGCGCCGCCGTATTCCAAGACCCTATCCCTCAGCCTTACGACCGCCGGCAGGCGCACCACGGGCCCCAGGACCACGGCCTCCCCTCTGTCTAGGCCCGGCAGGTTGTCGAGATATTCCTGCGCCAGCTGCTCGCTGCTATCCCTCACGGCCTCTTGATCCTTGGGGTTCACTATCCTCATTATGACTTGCGACTGCATCTGGCTCATCACGTCTGGATCCACCCTCGAGGGCCTCTGGGTGATCACCACGAGGTAGACGCCGAACTTCCTGCCCTCCGCCGCTATACGCGACACGGCCTCGTAGGCCCTCGTCCTCCTAGTCGATTTAGGCGGCGCGAACCTATGCGCCTCCTCCAGCACGACCACCACGGGCCTCTCGAGCTTGACGCCGGGGAGGCCCCTCACGTGTCTCACCCTGGCTCTGAATATCCTAGTCAATATATGCCAAGCCACGTAGTCTTGTATCTCGTCGCCGACGCCCGCCAGGTTCACCACCGTGAGGTCGGCCGTTATCTTGGCGAGGGGGGTGGTCCTGGCCGAGAAGACCCCCAGCCGCGCGAGCCGCCTCAAGTACGCCGCCGCGCTGAAGATAGAATGCCTGTCTCTCTTCGCGAGCTCCGCCAGCTCGGCGATCTTCTCCTCGTCGTCGACCCCCCACCCCTTCAGGAGCTTCCTCAAGTTCTGCTCCCCCCTCAACGCCGCCGTCAATATGGAGGCGAGGCCCTTGGGCCCCAGCCTCTTGGAGCCGGCTTTATACGCGGATCTAGCCAAGGCGTGCGCTAAATATATCGAGTACCGGATCTTCGTGGCCTTCGGCGGCACCCCGGCCGCGTCGGCGAGGGCCTCCGGGTCCATGTCCAACACGCCTATCTTGTACATGACGTCGCCGGCGTGGTGTTGGGACACCTTGACGGTCAAGGCGCTCACGCCCCCCAGCCTGCTCGCCGTATCCCTCACGGCTACGTACTCGCCGTGGGGATCGAGGACGACCACCGACGCGCCCTTCTTGAGCAACTCCTCTATGAGGACCACCGAGAACCAAGTCTTGCCGGACCCCGTCGCCGCTATGACGGCCATATGCCTCTTTATCCCCTCAACGTTTAGGCAGAGGTCCAGAGGCCTCGCCGAGAGCCTCCCGACGCATAGATCGCCCGCGCCGTACAGCTCCGCGATCTCCTCGTCGCTCGCCAGATATACCGGCGCGCCTATCCTCGGCGGCAGCTTCGGCATATGTATCTCGCCGTTCCAGAGGTACCCCAGTATCTTCACCTTCGCCATCTGGATCTCGAGGAGGTCGTGCGACACGCTCTCCACAACGTTGTAGAGAGGGAGGTCCCTCTTGAGCTGATAGGGGTCTCTAATTATCTTCACTATCTGGCCCAGCAGCCGAACCTGCGCGGCCTCCTCCCCGTCGGGAGGCACCTCCACGCTGTCGACCGCGACGTATTCGTAGAGCCTAACCGGCCTCTCGGGGTCTAGGGTGGCCAGGAACTCTGTGGGCGTTGCGCTGGCTATGACGTACCCTATCTTCATGGCGCGCCTCCGGCGGCTTTTTGTCTAAAAACGATGAACACGTTATAATATCCATAGGGCTTAAATAGGCTCAACTCATCAAGCAAGAGGAGAGTACCTAGAAAGTTTCAACGACCATGGACCCCGCCGGCGTCGTGGCCAGCTCGATCAGGATCGAGGGGCTGAGGAACTGTATAGAGATCGACGAGAGCTGCATCAAACACCTCTCCACCTGCGAGAAGGAGGTCAAGATAGGGAGGTGGA
>CAYFGI010000020.1:0-21723 GCA_964342785.1 uncultured Thermoproteaceae archaeon | reverse complement strand
GACACCAAACCCAGGAAGAGCTCAAGGCCCGTGAAGAATTGATTTATCGTCTGCACTAGAGACGCCAAGTTCACAACCTGTGCGTTTGGAAAGGCGGCTTTGATCAACGACTGGACCTTGTCTATATAGGCGGTGTCTCTCAACGTTATTATGACTAAAGAGTAGTCCGTGGTGCCAGTGATGCTTCGGAACAACCCATCGTCTATTATCACGGCGTTTAACGTGTTGACGGCACTGGCTTGCCCAGGTAGAATTATGCCGGAGACCACCAACGTAAATGAACGGCCTCCGTAGGCGAGCGGGATGGGGAAGCCTACATCGAGGAGTTGAGCCCCCGTGTTTTGATCAAAGGCTACGTCGTAGCCGACTACGGCGAGGGAGCCGCCCACCGAGTTGCTCCCCTCGTAGATAGAGGTCTGGGGGACGAGGGCCGACACGTAGTCCTTAGGGACTCCGTATAGGTTGACCGAGGCGATCTTGCCGTTGGGCAACCTGACAGAGGCGAAGGCCATCGATATCGGAACGACGGCAGTGGAGTAAGGCGCCGCGTAGACTCTCATCAAAGCCACATCGGCTTGTGTGAAGGTGCCGACCACAAAGAGGTTGTTTATCCCGAGTTGCCCGAAGAAGGAAAGAGCGGATTCTCTGAAGTAGTTGCCGACGGAAAGCGCGAATGTGAGCGCGGTGAAGGCTATCACGACGCCTATTATAGCTCCGATGGTCCTCCCCCTCCTTTCCCAAAGGGCGCTCCAGACCAGCCCCAGGGTCTCGAACATATGACCTACAAGGAGTCTCGACTTTAAGCTATATAGAGGCGAAGACGTTCCTAGCCCAGATTTGGTACAAGCCCTTTAGGTGCACCAACGGCGTGCCCGTGGTCATCCTGTAGGTCAGCCACTTCTTGAAGGCGTCTGGATCGTTCTGAGAACTCCACTCGTCGGGCGCCACCTCCACGTAGCCTTTACTTATTTCGGACGCGATTGCTTGGGCTACGAGGGATGCCTGCCAGAGGGAGCCCCAGCCTATCGGCGGAAGTCCTAGCTTCAATAGGGCTGAGTCGCCGATGAGGTAGACCCGTTCGTATTGAGTCTCCAAGGTCTCCGGCCTCAGCTCGAGGCCAGCCGATAGGGGATGGGGCCTCACGGCGGGTACAGATATGTGTAGTTCGTCCGTGGATCTGCCGGGCGGAGGATCGTCGGTGACCTCCAGCCCCACCTCCTTCGCCTTGGCCCTCCAAGGGTCTAGTATAAATCTATAGTCGTCTGAGACGTACACCAAATGGACCGATACCTCCTTATCTGGGAACCTCGTTTTGATAGCATACGCGATCTCTTGGAATCCTATCACGGGCGTGAACTCGCTCACAATAAAGCGGATGGCTCTCGCGCCCTTCATCCTTTCGAACAACTTCTCGGCCCCCTCGACGCTCCAATACTCGGCGGTCCCCACCTTGTAGGAGCCGGGCGCCAACACCACGTAATCTCCGCAGACGCTCTGCGAGTTGGCGAGTCTGACGCATCTGCCGTCCAGAGCGACCGCCGAATCCCAGACGTGTTGTACTCTCTTCAGCTGGGATAGAGGAAACACGAGGTCTTTGAAGTCCACCAAGCCGCCGTATGCCATCGGGATCCCTATCACGAATTCGTGCACTGGCTTAGGCTCGACCAAGACGACTTCGGTCTTGACGGCTTGTAGGAGCCTGTAGGCGAAGTAGATCCCCGCTATGCCGCCGCCTACAACGACGACTCTAGCCATTTGCATATGATTATGCCTATAGATATAAACCTTACGTAGAAAGGCTAAAATAGCACCTTCCGCGGCTTAGGCACATGGAGGCTTTAGTCACGAGGGTTGGGCGGAAGGAGAACCCCTACCTCGTTGAGTTCTACGATATAAACTGCCCCTTCTGCGCAAAGGCGGCGTTGGACCTATGGGAGGAGCTCCTATCGTCCGGCGCCTACTTCGAGCTGGTCTATCTGCCGGTTCATTACGCCATATGGAAGGATCTAGGGTCGTTGAAAACAGCCGAGGGGAGCTACCTCGCCAATATCTCGGCCTTCTGCGTGGACGACCCCGTGGAGAGGACTAGGTACATGTTGGAGCTGTTCAAGATAACGTCATCTACGCGGGACGAGCCCAAGGCGATAGAGGAACAGTTGAAATACGCGGAGAACAAGTTCGGAGATCTTAGGAGTTGCGCCAGGAGGAAGATAGGCAGTTTAGCCGAGGACCCCGAGCTGGCGTACGAGCTCGCCCACGAGTACGCTCTATCTATCGACGCCGTGGTGACCGGCGTGCCCACCGCGGCGATAGTTGAGGGAGGCAAGGCCGTGGAGGTGAAAGACGGCTTGAACGAAGTCGAGGATCTTGTCAAGAGGTACCTCGCCGACAAGAAGAAAGCGCGCGCCTAAGCCTTTCGGCCGTCTCCTCCGGCGTTGTGTCTAAGGTGTAGATCCCCGCGCCAGTCTCGGCGCTGGCCGCGTATTTCAACTTGCCGTCGGGTCTATACATGCCGTAGATCTCGAAGTGCAGATGGTAGTAGCCGTGCCCTCCCCTCAGAGGCGCTTGATGTAGCACCATCATGTACGGCATGGGCCTCCCCACGGCGTTCTTCAAGGCGCAGAGGACGTCTTTCAACACTGCGGCGAGCTCCGCCAGCTCCTCCTCGCTAAGTTGAGTCAACAACTGGACGTGGCGCAACGGATATACGTGGACCTCATGGGGCCATCTAGCGTAGTAGGGGACGAATGCCGCCCAACGTTGCGTCTCGACGAGCGCCCTGGGGGACCCGGCCTCCCTCTTCAACACGTCGCAGTGTAGACAACGGCCTTTCTCCCTCCAGTACGAGGCGGCTCTTTCGAGCTCCCTGGCTATCCGCTCGGGCACCACCGGCAGCTCGTATATCTGGGCGTGGGGATGCGTCAACGAGACGCCGATCTCCCTCCCCTTGTTCCGGAAGTAGAGGAAGTACTCGACCGCGGGATCCGATGCAGCCTTCCTCATCTCGTCGACCACCTTCCGGAGCACCTTCTCTATGTGCTCCACGGGCAGATCGCTTAGATCGTCCAAGTCGTGTTGAGGCGTCTCCACGACCACTAGAGCTCTGCCGTACGCCCTCACGGCCTCGTAGAAACCGTCTCCGCCTACAGGCGGGGCCTCCTCGCTCACCACGGGGTATCTATTGGGGAGGATCAACACGTCCCAGCCGTAGCCCGTCTCGGGGGCCCCGGGGTCGAACGGGCAGAAATCCTGCGGCTGCCACGGCCTTTGTAGACGCCTCGGGGCTACCACTATCCAATCGCCTGTAGTCGGATCCCTTCTTATCTCGCTCATAGGAATTCGACCCTCAGCCCCTCGTCGACCCTCAAGACCCAGCTCTTGGCTTCGCCCAAGCCCTTGATCGATCCGGCCCTCTCCTCAGAGGCCAACGCCATGACTATACCGCCTAGGCCCGCCCCCGATAGCTTCGCGCCGTAAGCCCCCTTGGCGAGGGCGCCGGAGACCAAGGCGTCCAGCTCGGGCGTACTTACATCGTATAGATCCCTCAAAAGCATGTGTTGATACGTCATGACGGCGCCGACGCCTTTAAGCCTCCAATCGTCGCCTTCGAGCTCCGGCAGGAAAGGCGCGGCGACTTTACGTCCCCGCAATATCTCCAACGCCGCCAGCGTGGATTTATGCATCCTGATGGTGAAGAGTATACGGTTGGCGAGGACCCTGGGGATCTTCTCTAGATAGGGCCTCAGCTCGTCCTCGTCTAGTTCCTCCCACCTAGCCTCCCAATGCCTCTCCGCGAGCTTCTCCCTGATGCTAGGCGGAGTTATGCCCATAAGCGCCCTCAGCCCCTCGTCTAGCTCCTTCTGTCTCCGCGGGTGTATATCGGCCGTCGAATGACGTAGCCCGCTGTCTAACGCCACGAAGACCCCTCCCTCTAAGCTCAGCCTCTCGACGTTGTAGGGAGGCTTGGTGTTTATATAGGAGATACCGCCGAAAGCCGAGCCGTATTGATCGAGCCTCCCGCAGGGTATGCCCATGATTTCCCTCTCGGCTATATATGCGGCCTCAGCCACGAAGGAAGGCTCGGAGGATCCTCCCCATAGCGCCGACAGAGCGCCCACGGTCGCCACGAGGAGCGCGGCGCTTGAGGCCATGCCTGAGGCTACGGGCACCTCGCTGTCTACCTCTAGATCGCAGCCGCCTATACGGACGCCGGATCGCATGAGCGATGCCACCGCGGCCTTCACGTAGTCGATGAAGCTCCGCCCCGCGGGGAGCTCGCCGGGTTTGAACTCGCCGTATTCGCCTGTGTTCAACGACTTGGCTCTACAGACCCCCTCCCGGCGCCCGGCCTTGGCCCTCGTGCGGAGGTTTATGGCTACCGAGACGACGGGCAGGCCCTTGTAGTCTTGATGTGTGTTTAGGAAATCGAGCCGGCCGGGCGCCGAGGCCAGTACCTCGAACCTCACAGGACGGCCCTCTCGTCTTCGCCGAAGATTTTTATCTTATCGGGCTTGACGTAGACCGGCACCTCGGCGCCCTCCGCCGGCGGCCTCCCTATCACCTCCACCCTGGCCTCGACCCCATCCCATTCTATCAAGGCCGTGGTGACGAAGCCCGTGACCTCCACGATCTTGACGCGGCCCTTGGGGATAAGCGCGTCGTTCTTGCTCTGCGGGGCGTCGGCCACGTATATATCGGCTGGCCTGACCCCCACGTAGACCTTTTTGCCCACGTGCTCCGCCAGCGCCGGGGAGCTGGGCAACGGTATCTTCAAGGCGCCTACGTCGGCCAGATAGCCGCCCGCTTCCTTGACCAACTTAGCCTCGAATATGTTCATGGGCGGGTCGCCGAGGAAGGTTGCGACGAACAAGTTGGCGGGTCTATCCAAGAGGTCCTCGACGGTGCCCACTTGTTGCACAACCCCGCGCCTCAAGACGGCCAGCCTGTCGGCCACCGAGTACGCGTCTTGTTGGTCGTGGGTCACCAGTATCGTGGTTATCTTGAGCTCCCTCTGTAGCCTCTTCACGAATGCCCTAGCGCTTATGCGTATCCTGGCGTCTAGGTTGGAGAAAGGCTCGTCGAGGAGGAGGAGCCTCGGCCTTTTAACCAGCGCCCGGGCTATTGCGACTCTCTGTTGCTGGCCTCCCGAGAGTTGGCGGGGGTAGCGGTCCAGGAGCTCGGCGATGCCCAGTATCTCCGCCACCTCCTTAACCCTCGCCTCTATCTCCCTCTTGGGGAGCTTCTTTATCTTCAGCGGGAAGGCGATGTTGTCGAACACCTTCATGTGGGGGTAGAGGGCCCAGTTCTGGAAGACCATGCCCACGTTCCTCTTGGGCGGATCCACGAAAACCTTACGTTCCGTGTCCACGATAACCTCGTCGTCGAACATTATACGTCCCCTCGTGGGGACCTCGAGGCCCGCTAGGACGCGCAAGAAGGTGGTCTTGCCGTGGCCCGAGGGGCCAAGCACCACGAAGAACTCGCCGTCGTTGATCTTGAGGTTTATATCTTTCAGCGCTACGACGTTTGGCGGAAATATCTTATCGACGTGCTCTAACGTGACTACAACCATATGGATTCCATAACACCTCGTTTTAAAAATTAAGTCGATATCGAGCTTAGCTTGACGGAGCTCTCGGCGCGTCTTAAGGCCTCCTCCACGGCCCTATCGAGCTGCGGGTCGACGCCCTCCCTGTAGTGATGAGGCGCCACCTCGATCAATACGTCGGGCTCGACTCCATATCCCTCTATCCCTGTCCCAACCCCCTCGGCCCAGAAGGCGTATTTAGGCTGGGTTATGATCGTGCCGTCGACGAGCTTATACCTGGTGTCTATCCCGACGGTGCCGCCCCAAGTCCTCACGCCCACGACTGGGCCCAGCCCCAGCGCCTTGAAGTCGTACGTGAATATATCGCCGTCCGATCCGGCGTATTCGTTGGTTATCAACACGAGGGCTTTGGGTAGCACGAGCTCCGGATACGGGCTGGGCTTGAAGTATCTAGTCAGGAACGCTCCGAAGACCCTCGCGGCCAGACGTTGGATCAACATGCCGGAGGTATGCCCCCCTCTGTTGAACCTCACATCTATCACAAACGCCTCCTTATACCCCTCGGCTATGAGTGACTTGAAGAACTCGGCGTAGCCGTAGGGCCCCATGTCGGGTATATGGATATAGCCCACCTTGCCTCCAGTCCTCTCGTGTACATAACGTCGGTTTCTCTCCACCCAATGCCTATATATCAAATGCCTCTCGTCCCTGAGGGTTCTAACGAGAAAACTTCTTCTCTCGCCTCCCCTCTCGACCTCGATCCACACGAGGTCTCCGGCTCTATTGAGCAAGGCGGCTTCGGGCGGGACGTCGGGGCCTAGGACGACGCCGCCGATGGATATAAGGCAGTCGCCCTCTCTGACGTCGACTCCAGGCGCCGCGAGAGGGCTACGTTCGCCCTCGTTGGCCGGATCGCCGAGGAATATCTTCGCCACGCGCCAACAGCCGCCGTCCCAACGGAACTCGGCGCCGAGGCCGCCCACGGGGTACGGCTTGTCCACTTCGAAGTCCGGCACTATCTCGTACGCGTGGCTGTTGCCGAGCTCTCCCTGCATTTCGTTTATCAAATCGCTTAATTCGTAGCGGGTGCCGATCCTATCTAGGAGCGGCTCGTACTTCCCTAAGACGGCCCCCCAATCCACGCCGTTCATATCGGCCCTCCAGAAGTTTTCCTTCATCAAGAGCCAAGCCTCCCGGAACATCTGCCTCCACTCTTTGGGCGGCTCCACGTAGACCTTGACCCGCCCTAGGTCGAGGACTCCGCTCTTCCTCCCGGGCTCTCTCGACTGCATATCTGGCCTCTTCTCCACGTCGACGAGCCTAAGCCTACCCTCCTCTTTCAATAGAAGGTATTTCCCGTCGGGAGACGCCCGCATAGCGGATACGCCCGACGCCAGCTGCTCCTTCGATTTAGCCTCCAGGTCGTACACCTCGACGACCCCCCTCCTCTCCTGGGCGGACCAGAGGTAGTACCTCAAGGCCCCCTCTACCTCGTATCTAAGCCAAGCGACCTTGCCTCCCCTCAGCCCCACGATTGCTGCGTACACGCCCTCGTCGACGGGGAACGGCTCAGCTCTAGCTTGGATGCCCTCAACGTCTATATCTTGGATAGACTCCTCGCGTTTTCTATACTCGACGAAAGGCGAGAGGTCGTCCTTCTTCAGCGGGATCAGATAGGGCTTGGAGTGCTTGGCGAAGACGTAGTAGAACTGGACGGGGTCCATGGCAGGGTTGAACGTCCTCCTCGACAGGAAGTAGAGATATCTGCCCGAGGGATCGAAGGCGGGGCTGTAGTCGAAGTTGGTGGGCGGCGTCGCGTCGTAGGCCTTGCCGGACCTCACGTCGTATAGCCTTATGTTCTGGGTGTACACGCCGGAGGGCTTGGAGTAGGCTAGCCAGAGGCCCGAGGGATGCCACGCCAGCTCCAGTATCAACCCGTAATCGCTTCTATCCGCCAAGGCCTTGGCCCCTGTCTCGAGATCCACCACCCAGAGCTCCCCTCTATGGTTTGAGAGGGCCAGCTTGGGGTACTTCAAAGCCAGAGCTTCCACCAGCCCCACCCCTAGATCTAGTCTTTTGAGCAGAGCGCCGTCTCGGGAATATATCTCCACAACGCCGTCGTACCTGGATACGGCTATCCTATCGCCGTCGGCCGATATGTGTTTGTACCTCGTCGAGCCTCCCCGCTCGCCCAGCTGGACGACGGCTCCCTCCCACGCCGGCATGTAGAACGTCTGTCCTCTGGAGATCAAGGCGATGGCCTCGCCAGAGGGTAGGACGAACTCCTCTAGGTACTTGAAGGGGTCGACGAACTTGGCGGATCTCTGCTTCCTGGAGAGAGGCGCGTCTATCTCGAGGAGCTGGAGGCGGCCGCTCGAGGGGTCCAGCAAGTAGATGTCGCCACCGGCTTGGAAGACTATTCTGCGTCCGTCTGAGCTGGCGTTCCTCACGAAGAAGTCCTTGAAGTCGGTATGTCTCCTCAAGTCCTTGCCCGAGGGATCCACGGAGTAGATATTCCCGACGCCCTCGTGGTCAGAGACGAAGAAGATCCTGCCTCCCACGATCATAGGCGAGGTCACGTTGCCGGGGAGATCCACGAGCTTCTCGAACGTCTTGCCTCCATCTCGGCTTATCCAAAGGACGCCGCGCATGCCGCCTTTATACCGCTTCCAGTATGGGAGGTCGTAGTTGTTCCTGCCCAACACGATGAAGCCGTCGCCGTAGAGCAGAGCCGTCGCCGGGCCGAGGCCAAGCCTCTCGTACCTCCCGTCGAGCGACACGGCGTATAGCTCCCTCCATTGGGTGAACGGCATCTTGAAGTCGCTATATACGAGGACCCTCCCGTCGGGAGTCCAGCCGGCGACCCTCGTGAACGGCGAGCCGAAGTAGGTCAACCTTCTGGGCTCCCCTCCCTCAGCCGGGATCACGTAGGCCTCCGCCAACGTGCCTTGATCGGTTTGTTGAAGCCTTGTGAAGGCTATATGCCTCCCGTCGGGGGAGAACTTAGGCCTGACGATCACGCCGAAATCCGACGTGAGACGGTACGCCCTCCCGCCCGAATATCTCCACAAGTCGTCCTCCGTGACGAAGATAATATCGTCGCCGTATATGTCGGGGTACATGTAGTATCCTTTCATCGCCCTCTAGAGAAACACTGCCGTTTTAAGCGTGGCGCAAGAAATTTCTACGGGATCGGTATAGCACATGGCGAAGGTGAGGGCGCATCTATTCATAAGGGGGAAGGTGCAAGGCGTCTTCTTCCGCCAGTCCATGAAGGACGTGGCGACGTACTACGGGGTCAGGGGCTGGGTCAGGAATCTGCCCGACGGCAGGACCGTCGAGGCGGTTCTAGAGGGCGAGGAGGAGTCCGTCAAGAAAGTCGTCGAGTGGGCTCACTACGGCCCTCCCGGCGCCAAGGTGGAGAAGGTCGACGTCTCCTACGAGGAATATAGAGGGGAGTTCGATGACTTCAAGATATTGCCGACGCCTAAAAATATTTAGAAGGCATACGACATATGGAGGTTTACTTCGAGCATTTCGACGAGAGGGGAGCGTCGTTTTACGATCTATTGGTGAGACTGAAGGTGTTCGACTGGGCTTACTCGATCGCGGCCAAGGTCGTCGAGGCGATCGCCCCGAAGGGATCTAGGCTCCTGGAGATCGGGACAGGAGTAGGTAAGTTAGCCGGCCTTTTGGAGAGACGCGGGTATAGGGTAGTCGGCGTGGACGTATCGACGGCTATGTTGCGGCGAGCCCGTAGGCGGACGTCGGCAGACCTAGTGGCCGGCGCGAGCTGGGCTCTTCCGGTCAGAGACGGGGCTTTCGACGCCGCGCTGGCCCTCTTCACGCTACACCACTGGGGCCCCCACGAGCCCTCAGTCGAGCAAGTATCCAAGGCCTTACGGCGCGGCGCAAAGTTCGTGGTGTTTGAGGCCGATAGGGATAGGTTGCCGCTTGTAGGCGACCACAGCTGCACCGCTAAATGCCTCGAGGAAGTTCTAGGCAAGCGCTTCGACGTGAAGATACTCCGTCGTTTTCCCTTGGTGACGGCCGTGGCGGAAAAGATATAACGCAGGGAGGTAGTATGGAGGTGGTCGAGGGTCTTTTCGCCGATGGTTTGACCTTGATAAAAGGGCCGCCCGGCTCCGGGAAGACGACGTTGGCCGCGTGGGCCGCCAGTAGATACAAAAACGCGGCTTGGTTCACTTTTTACGAAAACGAATCGCGCCTTCTGAGGTTCCTATCCTCTATAGGCATAGAGCCTCCCCGCCATATCTTCGACATGTTGTCGGTTGCGCAACACCATAAGGAGATCGTCGAGGCGATATTGAAACAGATAAAGGAGGTTAAGCCGGATTTCGTCGTAATCGATGGCCTCAACGCGCTGACGGTAGAGGGCGAGAGGGAGTTGGTCCACCAGCTTTTCTATCACCTCCTCTCCTCGTTGATGCCTGTGGTGTTGATAAGAGAGGGGGTCGAGACGACTCCAACCGATTACATAGCCGATAACGTGATCCTTCTGGACTACAAGGCATCTGAGAGGGGGGTTGTGCGCCACCTCATCGTGTTGAAAAGCAGAGGGAAATCGATGGAGCCCGCAGTCTTCCGGCTCGTCTTAGCTAAGGGAGGACCGCGGTTGATAACCACGCCGAGAAGCCCCAAGAAGATCTCCGGCGAGAGGTTGACCACGGGAGCTCCAGAGCTCGATAAGGAGTTGAATGGAGGGGTGATAGCTGGTAGCTACGTGGTCGTCGTCGGGCCGCCCGACGGCCTCGCCAGCAAGCTCATGGTGATCACGGCCTCGACGCTGGCGGGCCAAGGAAAGAAGGTCCTCTACCACCACCACAAGCAGATACCTACCTTCGTGAAGTTCGCCGAGTCTCTCGGCGTGAAGATAGAGCATCCGAACCTCATCTGGTACTACCATCCAGTGGACGAACATAGAGATTTAGCGTGGTGGTATAGATCGGCGGAGATGGTCAACGAGATAGGCGTCGACGTCCATTTCGCCGATCAATACGAACAAGTCGTGGCCGTGGCCGGCGTAGAGTTGATAGCGGAAGCGTCCCAGATATATCAATCTACTCTCAAGAGGGACGTGACCACGGTACTCGTGGTGAACTCTCTAGAGACTTGGAGGAAGATCTCGTCGTTGATAGGATCGATACCTGACTACGTCTTCTTGTTCAAACACGGCGTTTTGAAAGCCTACGCCCCCGAGCGTACAGAGCCGCTGAAGTTTAGATACTCCCTGAGAGGGAGGAGGGTCGTCTTCGAGAAGCTACCTAGCTAGCGCGTAGGATTGGTACTCCTGCTGGCCTAGCTGTTGCGACGCATCTGCGTAGAACCTATCTATCGACTTCATGAAGTTCTCAAGTCGATCTATCACGTAGATGCCGTACTGCGGGTAGATCTCGAAGACAAGTTTCTGCGGCCTCACGGGGGTCCACCGCATCTTCCTTATGAACATAACCCTGAATACAAACCCTCTGTATTCTTGTAGCTCAAGCTTTATTACGCCGCTGGCCAAGTACTCCTCTACGCCGAATCTACTTATCTTGTTCTCGCCGGTGGGGATCTCGGAGGTCATCACCGTGGTGACGTCTTTAAGCTTCCTCAGCTGGAACACGAGCTCCCGCATATATTCCCTAACCCATAAGACATCGGTGTGGGAAGTTATGAGTAGAGGCGCTATGGGATCCACGACAAGTCTCTTCACGCCGAACTTCCTCACGTTATCTATGATCACCTTGGCTATCTCCCGCGGATCGGCGACGACCTTCTCGCTCTGGGAATAGGCCTTGAAGTGAGTGCGTAGATCCACGAAGACCAGCTTCTGTTGCTCCTCGAGGACGTCTAGATCCCAGCCGAGGGATGACTTGACGCCTCTCTTGACGTCTTCAGAGGGCTCATCCACGGTGATGTAGAGCCCGGGCTCGTCGTAGAGCTCAGCCCCCGTCTTGAGGAACTGGAGGCTGAATATGGTCTTCCCCTGCCCAGCCTCGCCGGCTATCAGATATATCTCGCCTTTCTTGAAGCCGCCGCCTAGAAGCTGGTCGACGTACCAGATCCCCGTCGGGCTACGATCTTCGTAGTACTGATAATACTGATCGACGGCCACGGGATGAGGTGCGGAGTGATATATATGGGTTTCGATTCATTTAGCCGTGTGTGTCAAGGGGGACCGACGGCGTTGATCACAGGACCCCTCTCGGGGCTCTCCGCCGCCATCTCCGCTAGAATACAGCTTTAAAAAGCTTCAAAGAGGCTCTATCTTGAAATCCACCGAGAACCTCCTCTTGAGCTTCTCGAGCTTGTTGGCCCCTCTGGTCGCCACGACGGCTAGGTACTCCTCGGGCACCTTCACAACGACCAGTCCATCGACCTCCTCCAGCCTTATCTCTTGAGGCGGGACGTACCTCTTGAGGGCAGATATGACGGCGGAGTACAGCTTCTTGTTGAGAGCCCTCGCCTCGCCCCGCCTCAAGGGCACCACGAAGGTCTCCTCGCCGAATACGTAGATCTCGTACTCGGGCTCGCCCGTGAGGAAATCCTTAACTACTACCACCGGGCGCGATAGATCCTCCTCCCTCATGCCGGCCGGCACCTTCACGGTCATGGAGAGGGAATACACCTTCTTGACCTCGCCATCTTTCATGTAGATCACCGTGTCTATTATGGACGGTATCATGCCGAGCTCGACCCTCCTCACGAACCTCTGGATGGCGTCTATCGGCGAGGTGGCGTGCACGACCCCGACCATGCCGACGCCAGCTAGGCGGAGGTCCACGTAGAGCTGGAAGTCGGCGGTATCCCTCATCTCGTCGAAGATGGTGTAGTCGGGCCTTGAGAGCAAGAGGAGATCGTGTATCTCCTCCGACGTTGCGTAGTTCTTAGACAACTGCGTTATCGATCTGCTCAAGATCATATCTCTAGGCGATTCTATCGTCTTCACTATCTTGCCCTTGGATAGATAGAACTCTGCTAGAGCTTGGGCGAAGGTGGTCTTGCCTGCGCCCGGCGGGCCGGATATCAATATCCCCTCGGCGCTTTTCTCCAGGCGTTCGATCACCTTGGGGTCTAGGTTGTAGTCCTCGAGCCTCCTTCTTACCAGCGGCTTAACGGCCGTTATCTCTAAGCCGTCCGAGACCGGCGGGAAGGCCACGACGATACGGAGATCCTTATGCTGGATTATCAACGAGTGAGGCCTCCGTATCTCTATCCTGGTGTTTCCATCGCCTTTAGCGGCCTCAGAGATCAACTCCCTCACGATAACCTCCAGCTGGGCTCTCGACATGGGCTCTTCGGACAGCTTGACGAGACGCCAGTTGCCGGGCCTGCCGGCCTTGGCTTGAGGCGGGGCGCCTTCCTTGAGGTGCACGGACATTATGTCCTTCTCGAAGAACCGCTCTATCTGGAGCAACCCCTTCTCCCTGCCCAGATATACCACCTCAACGCCTATCACCGAGGCCGAGTCCTTCAGGAACGGATCGCTTGTGATGATAGCAGCGCCGTTGTCCTTAGCGAATTTCCTCACTAAAGACGGTATCTCCTCGGCCTCGACGGGCCTCTTGGCGCCTTGGACGAACTCCAAGCGGATTAACTCCGAGAGCCCTAGCTTCTCTATGGAGTTCCTCAGATCTTTAAGCTCGGCGACGCCCACGAGGCCAACGCCGTCGCCTTGCCTGGCCAACCGCTCTAGGTAATCGACTATCTCCTCGAGCACGAAGAGCGTGCCTCTGACGGCGCCGGATATGACGGCCTCTTTAAGCGAGCCGTCCAAGATGACCGAAATATCGGCGACGTATTTCTCCACCGCCACAACCAACGGGTCTATATATATTCTTTTTGCTAGACAGCGGCTAAAAAGGCGTAGAGCGGCGCCGCCACCGCTACAGCCACTAGGGCTGATTTGGTCAAGAATCTATACACGTCGCGGGCCTCGGCCTTGTAGTAATCCAGCGTTAAGACGAAGCAGCTATGGGCTGGGCTCAACATAACGCCGAGGAAGCCGCCGAGAAACGCCAGCGAAAGGTTGTAGCCGTGGAGCAAAGCGCTGAGGGGCGGGAAGGCGAGGCCCGCGAAGGTGAACTCGACGCCGGTGGCAAGCCCTATGAGAAACGGCACGGCGAAGACCGCGAGAAGCGCGGCGCCCCCTAGGTAGGCCGCCAGCAACGCGCTGAGCCCGCTCTCCTTTATGTACTCGGAGAATATCAACGAGGATATTATTATGGCCAATATGCGGGGCGTTAAAGCATAGCGAAAAGCCGCAAGCACGGCGTGCGCCTTAACTCTATACGTCACGACGAAGGCTATCAGCACCAAGGCCACGGCGACGTAGATGGGCGCCAAGAACGATAAGATCGCGACGGCGGCTAGAGGCCAGAGCGCAAGTAAATCTCTGAGCCGGCCGCCTACCTCCACCTTCTTGACCCGAGGAAGCCCGATAACTACGCCGGCCGTAACCGCGGCTATGCTTGCAGGCCAAGACCAGGAGATCACCTTGGCCACGGGCTCCGCCAAGACCGCCGACGTTATCAAGACGCCTTGGAACAACGGCCATATAGGTATCCATATATGCCGCATCCAGTAGTTTAGATACGTCTTCTCTTGGTTGCTCAACCTCATTTCGCGATACAACGGATCCACCACGACGGCCGACACGTAGGCCCCGCCGGGCATCGGGAGGAGGCCTATGGCGGCAGGTATCGCGAAGGCGGCGAACCTAGGCCCGACGGCCGTGAGGCCGCTGGCGAGGGCCTCCCTCCTGTCTTTCATCATATAGCCGAGAGCCATGGCGAGCACCAACGAGGACAATACCTCGAACATGGAGTAGTTGAACGCAGAGAGCGTGGCCCTCCCGACCGCGGGGCCGAGCACGATTATGCCGTATAACGCCGTGGCCAAAGGGAGCGAGATAGCTACGTCGAGCCTCCTCGAGAGAGTCCCGCCTACGACTAGGGCCACCGCTATGAGGAAGACCAAAATCGACAACATCTACGCCGAGAGCCGCCGGGCTATTTATCTATTCTCCCAACGACTATGGAGCTGTAAAGACCGCCTTGATATATCACCCTCCTCTCGAGGACCTCCCCCGGGAAGTACCTAAGGAACGCGCGCCAACGGGGCGTTATCACGACGACGCGTGCCTTCGGCCTAGCCAAGAGCTCGATGGTCCTGGCGAGCCCTCTATAGAGCTTGTGTATATCCGCCGGGATCCTTACGCCGTATGGAGGATTGAAGGCAAAGATATCGCAGATGGGGCGAAGCGCTCTATGTAACTTAGTGGAGTCGAACCAAAGCAAATCGGCGTTAACGCCAGCCGCCTCGAAGTTAGACGCGGCGCCCTTAAGATGCCTCAAGGATATATCCACGCATAGACATCTGATCTTGGCGAGCGAAGAAGCCTCTATGCATATAGTCCCTCCGCCGCAAGTCAAGTCGCAGAGGGTCTCTCCGTCCTTAGGCCGCGCTAGACGCGCCATGGCGTAGGCCACCACGGGGTTCAGAGAGGCGTAGTGCTGGTATCTACGGTAGGGCCTATCCTTAAGCGACGTCCTGGCGGCCGTGAGCCAGACGTAGTAAGAATCGCCGATCACGTCGACGTTCAACTCGATATCCGGATCGACCAAGCTTATGGTCACCCCCATCTCCTTCAGGAGGGCGCCCACGGCGACCTCGACATCTCTAGACGTGAAGCCATGTTCGCCGACCCTCTCGCACGCGACCCCGGCTGTGGTGAACGGAGCGGCATACGACGCGATCTCCGGCAAGACGGCCTTCACGCCGTCGGCGATATCTTTAAGCGTCGAGAACCGGCCCGAGGCTAGGAACACGCCGAATCTCTCCACGGAGCGGAGGGAGAGGAGCTCCTGCGGCGACGCGTCGACGTCGGCGATAACTCTACCGCTCATATACGTCGTCGAGGCCGACGTAGTGGCGAAACGGGTCGTTAGCTCCTCCACGACCACGTCCTCGAGGCCTTGGACAGTCGTGAAGAGGTACTTCACGTCATCTACGTGTTGAGCTGTCTAGCCACGTCCTTCCCGCGGCAAGCGGGCGGCCGCATACGGCCATGCCTGAGCCGTGCATATGCTCGATCGGCCTAGGCCTGCCTACACAAATAGATCTCACGAGAGGCACCTCCCCACCTCGGTCGCGTTTTATAAACATAGGGGCCGTCAATGTTATAAAAAGCATCGATGTATCGGACGTGAAGCGTTATATCGTCGCCATAGGTCTGGAGAGGTTCCTCAGGAACTTAGCCACGGGTTATCTAACCGTGGTCATCCCCATATATTTGAAGGAACTTACGGGCAACGCGTTCACGGCCGGCCTCGTGGTGACCGTCGCCGGTATAATCTCACTCGGCGCATCGATACTATACGCGGCGCTGGGGGACGTCATAGGACACGCGAGGGGCCTCGCGGTGACCGAGACGGCGTTTGCCTCCGCGTTGATAGCGATCGCGCTCGCGAAGAACCCCTGGGTCGTCGGGCTGGCGCTAGGCCTCGGCGGGGTGGGCATGTTGGGCCCAGGTTCTACGAGGGGCAGCTTCGTGCCCTTGATAATGGCCCTCGTGAGGAGACATACTTCGAACGCGGTCGAGAGGACGCGGGACCTAGGGTTGATAAACGTGTTGTCCACAGCCGGCGGGATAGTCGGCTCTCTTCTCGTCGCGGTCTTGACGTTTCACGACGCCTCCACGTTTTTCGTACTCTCCGTCTCGGCCGCCGCCCTATTGGTGCTATTATCGCTAGGGACCTCGGAGATCGTGCGTCCCGTGAATCCCTTCAGAGCTGTGGCCAGAAGGGGCGGCACGGTGTTGGCCTATTCAATGAGCCAACTAGTCGCCGGAGTCGGCATAGGCCTCTCTAACTCCCTCCTCTCCCTATGGATGAACACATACCTGGGTATAGGCAAGGCGTTGATAGGCGTGATATACGCCGTTGGGAACGCGGCGTTCGCGCTATCGGCTTTATTCGCTCATATATTCGTCAAGTGGCTGGGCTTGGTCAAGGCGTCGGCGGTGAGCAGGTTCGCGTCGGGCGCTCTGCTGGCCGCGCTCCCGTTGGTGCCCCACCCCATAGCCTTCGGGGCGCTCTACGCTCTCTACAACGCGATGGTGGGGATAGGCGGCACGGCTAGGTCATCCTACATATCAGGAGCTGCGGCAGAGGGCAGCGAGGCCACCACGCCGGCCGTAGCGAGCATATCGATGAGGGTCGCCGCCACGCCGTCTGCAGCCGCGGCTGGGTATCTAATCGACGTGAGCCCCGCCCTCCTCATGCCGATATCGGGCCTCTTCGTGATAGCGGCAGGCTACATCTTCCTCAAGTACCTAAAGGAGGAAGAATAAATAAACCCCCGAGTAGCGTAGATATAGCGACGCGCCGGGAGGGGCCATCCGGGCCGCTATGAGCCGGCGTGACGACGCCGCGGGATATCTCCGACGCATTCGCATATATCCCTATATCTACAAGCGATGCAAGCTGGCCCCGGCCTACACTCGCCTTCTATCAACGTCTTGTATTTAGGCGTCGGATCCGCCGCCTTCTCTAAAAACGAGTAGATGCCCACGCCTGGCACGTATACGTGTATCTTCACGACATCCTTCCCGAAGGCGGCGGCCGCCACGTCGCCCTCGGCCAACGCCCTCCTCTTCGCCTTGTCCTTATCCCTCCCGATCCTGAAGAGATATACGTGGTCGACGCCTACTCCGGCCACCGCGTAGAAGATATGGTCGCGGTACCTATGGCCCATGCCGGCGTAGGGGTAGGGCTCGGCGTATTTAACATAGGCGGCCGCCTCCCTCACGAGCCCCCTCGCCGCAGTTATTATCACCTTCCTGCTAGCCCTCCTCGCCAGCTCGAACTCTTCCTTCAGCCTCGGGAGTATCGGCGTTATATCGCCGGGCCCTATGTCGACGCCGATCTTCAACAAAGCCCTTAACGACTCTATATCTCCTCTAACGGCCCTTTTCGCGAGCAGATCAACGTGCTTCTCGTCGGCTACGCCCAACATGACCGCGTATTTGACGCGATCCCTCAAGGCCCTAGCGAAGACCTCCACCTCCTCCTCGGAGGCCTTGAAGGAAGCGGCCTTAGGGCAAGTAATGGTTAAAGCCACGGCGTTGGAGGACGCGTAGGAGAGCCCCCTCTCCTCTTTCTCTAACGCCAGGGCTTTCTCGAAGAACCGCCTATTGTCGGGCAAAGCCTTGTATAGATCCTCGATTAACACAAGCCCGCGTCGCTGTATCTATATAAATGATATCGTGACCGCGGAGAGTATCAATATCGCCGCCGCGTATTCGCGGGGCTTGGGCAGTTCCTTGCCCGTCGCGCGCGATATCAGCTGCGACGCCAGCGGCACTACGCCGAGGATTATGACGGTTATGGCGAGGCCGGCCGTCACAGTCGAGTAAGCGAACAAAGCCGAGCCGATGCCTAGATCCAACACGGCTATTATCGGCAGGGCAGAGCGCCAAGAGGATCTAAGCCCCTCGCCCAGCCTCTTGGGCCCGCTGAGCGCCGCCAGGAACGGAAGCGCCGCGGCGACGCGCGCGAAGGCGATAGATATCGGGTTGACGCCTCCCACGCCGGCTATCTTCACCGCGGCGTACCCCACGGACCAAGATAACGCCGCGCCGAGGGCGTAGGCGACGCCCTTCACGTTGCCCCTCCCCCCTCCCGACGCCAATATATAAACGCCGATCACAGTAAGCACCGCCGCGGCCAAGTAGGAAGCCCTTAGAGGCTCTCCGAGGAGCACCGCGATGAACTGCTCCACGATTATATAGCTGTAGGCGGCTGGAACCGCTATGGAGACGCCTGAGGAACTCAGCGCCTTGAGGTAAAGGGAATCCCCCAGGGCTAGGGACAAGACTCCGCTCAACGCCGCATAGAGCGCCTCCCAGCCGAGCCCGAAGTACAACGCAGGTATCAACAAGACGATGGAGGTATAGGCTAGCCGCAGGAAGTTGAGCTGGAAGACGCCGTATTTCTCCACATATCCTCTATAGGCCACTGAGGCGTAGGCCCATATGAGCGCCGAGGCGATCGCCGGCAATGCGTTGTACATAACGGCTTATTGAGCTTAATATTTAAAAATTACTAAAATCTATAAATATAATTCATTTTTTATAAAATATATTCTTTTTATTAAATTTATAGAAATATTATTGAAATTAATGAAAATCGCTACGCAAAAAATAAATCTGGGTCGCCACGTCGCGGCGTGAAGAACGGCGATAAGATGGTGTTGATATCCTTCAGGCTGCCGAACGCGCTACTGGAGGAGCTAGATAGGTTGGTGGAGCAAGGAGTTTATAAAAATCGGAGCGAGGCCGTGAGGACCGCTGTAGAGATGATGCTCGAGAGATACGGCGGGGGCGCCGCTCCGTAAGATTTATATGTGGGATCATTTCCCTTGGCGCTCCGCAAGTTTAATATATTCAGAACGTAAAGCGTGGCCATGAAGAGCATCGTGATCGCCGGCGGGGGCATCTCGGGCGTTTATCTAGCCCATAAACTCGTGACCGCTCTGGAGGACGTGAAGGTGTACCTAGTGGATCCGAAGCCCTACCACGAGTTCGTGATGGGCATACCCATGGCCTTTGCCGGCCTCGTCCGCTTCGAGGACTTGAAGATGTCCCTCGATTCCCTCAAGCGCGTGGAGCATGTACGCGACGAGGTGGTGGACGTCAAGGAGGGCGGCTTGAAGCTCGCCAGCGGCGAGGTGATCAAAGGCGATTACCAGATACTCGCGGTGGGGGCCTTCAAGGTTGGCGACGACTTCTACTCGGTGGAGGGCGCTGAGGCCTTCTATAGAGCGGTCGAGACCGCGACGGCCGTGCGCTTCATAGTGGACGAGCTCTACCCAGTGATGGGCTTCGGCGAGCTGGCCACAGCCATAAAGACCCTGTGGCCCCAGAAGGAGGTGTCGATACACTTGGTGTACGTCCATCCCGACTATAAGTGGCTCTTCGATTCCTTCAGCGCCACCTTCGCCAAACACGGCGTAGTGGTCACCGAGGAGCCTCCGCCGACCGGCAACAAGGGCGAGATACACGTGGTGGTGCCTGAGCTGAATATGCACCCGTTGGCCAAGGGGCTGAAGGTCGGGGCCTTGTTCGAGACCCAATACGACCGCACCTACCTCATCGGCGATTCTTCTCTCATTAAGCTGGGGCTCCCGCCGATAGGCTGGGGCGCCATATGGCAGGCATCGGTTGTGGCTCAAGCGATAGTGAGCGAGATAAAGGAGGGCGCCGCCGACGTCGAGATAGACGAGTGGACCTACATGAAGGACCCCGATAAGTTCAAACAGTACTTCACCTATAGGATGACCAAGGGGGTGCCTCTAGTCCAGCTGAGAGGACTCTACGAGCTCTGGAGGACCAAGATCTTCGGCGCTCTTTAAGGCGATTAGAGATAGGGCCAAGACGCCGGACGCGAGAGCCGCCGCCAGCGAGCCCAGGGCCGCCAGCGCGTAGCCCCACGCGTTGCCGGCGATCTTCCGCGGCGCGCTGGTCGTGGCCGACGTAGCGGTCGCGGGGGGAGGCGTGGACGAGGTGGTCGTTCGCGGCCTCGCCGTCGTGGTTGCGGCGGTCGTTGTAACTGTCGCGGTCGGCGTAACCTTCACGACCTTGCCGATTGTCGTAGATAAGTTCAAATAGACCGGCGTCATATTGCCGGGTTGAAGCTCCACGACGGCTTCGTCGGTGGAATTGCCGTATCTAGCGGCCACCACGTAGGTCCCGGCCAATAGGACGAGCCTCTGCGGTCCCGTGGAGTTGAAGACGACTCTTCCGCCTTGATATATGACGACCGTCGCGTTTCGCAGAGGCGCGCCTTGCGGAGTCTGCGGATACACGTAGAGCTCTGCCGTGGGCAACCTCACGGTACGGTTGTAGCGCCCGGGCGGCACGTCGGCGGTCTCGTTGTATCTAAGGACGACGCCGCTGATGTTGGCGTCGATCGAGATGGTGTATGTACTCGACAGCACGACGGCGTTGAGCGGCGCGGAGCCCGACGCAACGATAGTGCCGTTGGCCAAGAGCTCGACCGTGCAGTTGACCGGGTTGCCCCAATAGTCCGCGACCCCGATATGCACGGCTGATGTGGGCACGTGGACAACCACGGTGTAGTTGCCGCCGGGACTCGGCGTGGTGGAGTTGCTGAAGATGCCGTAGGGCGTCCTCGCCTCGGCCGTGTAGGAGCTCCCATCGGCCAAGACCTCGATTACGACCTTCCCAACGCCGGAGCCGAGCTGCGAGCCGCTTGGGCTCAGCACGACGACGGGCCACTCGGCTAGGGAGCCGTTTGCGTCGTTGATAACCAACGCGGTGATGAACGCCGTCGGTATCTTGATGTCAATAGGATTAGTGCTCGGCACATAGATCGTTTGGTTGAAGCTACGGCCGAAGGCCAATACCCTGACCAGATACGTCCCCGGCTCCAAGTCCGCAGTCAGCACTCCGCCCGAGCTTACCTCTATCAGCCCATTGGCTCCCCATAACATTATCGTCGACTTGTTCAACACCTCGCCGGTCGACGCGTCCACGGCCCTTATAGTAACTTGCACAGCCAGCGATGCGGCCGCCAACAAGAGGACGGCTAACAAGACAAGCCTCGCCGCCAGTCCGCCGCTACGCATACAACGACGTCTGGCTCGGCTTCGACCTAAAGCTGTCGGCGAAGGTCACTATGACGAGGAGCCCGGCGTTTCTGACCCTGTAGTACTCCTCGAGGAACTTGTGGGCGTCCAACCCCTCGGCCAACACCGGCCTCGAAACCTGGACGGCGTCGGGGATCTCGGCGTCAGGCGGCAGAAACGCGAAGTCTACGCCCATCGAGAGGATAGCCCTCTTGAGGTCGAGGAGGAACCGCCTCCTTTCCTGCTCCTTCATCGAGGAAAGCGCCGATTTGTGGTCGGGGTGTATCGCTATGCCCATGGCTATCACGTAGAACTCGGCGCCCTTGGGCCTCACTACATCGACCACGGGCATGCCTGTGGGCGGCGCGGTCGATATATGGAACGGCTCAGGCGCATTGGGCGGGATCACCACGTTGAGACCGATGGCTCTAACCCACCGCTCAATCTCCTTATCTAGATCCATAAGCAATCGGTGGGCCGGGCTAAAAAGGATTACGCTCCTTCCCGCGGCCTTCCTC
>CAYFGI010000019.1:0-22272 GCA_964342785.1 uncultured Thermoproteaceae archaeon | reverse complement strand
TGAACCCGCGACCTACGGCTCCGGAGGCTCGGCGGCGTCGCCTCCGCCGCTCTGATCCAGGCTGAGCTACGGCCCTTTACATATATCGCCCGCTATTTTTAAACTTTCCCTCGCCTAATTGCGTTAGGTTGGGCCTTGGCTGTCGTCATGCCGTCGGCTAGCTCGCCTCTAAATTACTCCCGTCTATCGTCGATGCGCTACGTTCTTCGCTAGTTACACCACCTGCGGCGAACTCTCGACCTCATGTGAGTCTAATTTGTTTCGACGGCTCTCGGCATACGGGGCGGAGAACGTATGCCGGGATCATGGCCGGCGTCTGCCTCGCATCGGCATGTTTTTATACTGTTTCCCCCATCTTTACATGAGGCTTTCGGTGGTCGTTACAATCATCGGTGCCGTGATGGTCGCCGTAGCGGCTGTGTTGTTCTTCCTGGGCGCTCCATCGAGTTCTCTGGCCGCCGCGGTTAACGAGGCGTTGGCGCAGCTAAACAAGACGACTGC
The DNA here is from genome assembly GCA_964342785.1 of uncultured Thermoproteaceae archaeon. GTDB lineage: Archaea > Thermoproteota > Thermoprotei > Thermoproteales > Thermoproteaceae > Thermoproteus. Next base: position 21,771 of record CAYFGI010000019.1, on the reverse strand, counting down.
CACGTATTTGGCGCCCGGCGCCAACATGAGCTTCTCGTTTCCTCAACCCACTATCCTGTTGATAAATTCCTCGAGGCCTCTCAAGGTGGTCCCCGAGGGCTTGAGGGCGGCCGTACAGGGCCTTGTCACTGCGGTAGCTGTGCCGCCGAATACGACGGTATATATCGTCAATAATTATAGCCAAACGGTTTATCTAAAATACGCGACGGTGACCATAAGTCGGTCGCTCTCCAACGCCGTGTTCTTCGCCCTGATCTCGCTGGGGCTCGGCTTCGTGGGGTTCGTGGTGCTCGTAGTCGGCGTGGTTCTATACGTCTTGAAGAGATAAATTCGCTGCTCTGTATATCTGTGGATTCGTTTAAAGTTGATCTAATAATGGTTAGAGACGGAGTTCCCGTCCTCGATTCGGAGGCCGCCCTTCTGTTGAGATATATAGACGAGATGGGCTCCATCTCGGCGGCCGCCCGGAGGCTGGGTCTCTCCTACTCGAAGGCTTGGGCCAAGATAGCTAAGGCCGAGAGGGCTCTCGGCGTAAGGCTCGTGGAGCCCAGGAGGGGGTATGCAGGAGGCGCGAGGCTCACCGACGAGGGCAGATTGTTGCTCTCGCGTTATCTCGAATTTGCGAGCAAGCGGCTGGGGGGTCTGGAGGGCGCGGGCGAGCTTTGTGATTTTATCTACGCGGGTAGCTCCGATATGTTCATCGAGGAGCTCCTGGGGAGGCTTAGGGAGGAGGGCTTTTGTGTCGAGATAAAATGGGTCGGCTCGATGGCGGGCTTAATACTCGCCGCGTCGGGCCTCGCCGACGTGGCCGGGGTCCATCTGCTGGATCCAGCGTCGGGGGAATACAACGTGCCGTATATAGAGCGGCTAGGCCTTTCTCAATCCATCGCCCTCTATAGGGGCTACATGAGATCTATAGGCTTTGCGTATCGGCACGACGTAGATTTTCGCGGCGTCGAGGATCTTCTGAGCCTTAGGGTTATCGCGCGCAACCCCGGCTCGGGGACCCGCGTCTTGTTGGAGAACCTCGTCGATAGGCTGGCCGCGAAGTCGGGCGTCTCGAGGGCCTTCATAACATCGAGGATCAAGGGCTACGACACGTCGGCTAGGACCCACCAGGAGGTGGCGGCGGCCATAGCCAGAGGCGATGCCGACGTGGGGCTGACCATAGCCGCCGTGGCTGAGCGCTTCGGCTTAGCCTATAGGCATGTGGCTTTGGAGAGGTTCGACATAGCGGTCGGCAGGGGCAGTTTGGAGAAACCAGCGGTGCGTCGTCTGCTCGAGTTGCTTAAACGCGAGCGCCCGCCGGAGGGCTACACGCCGCTTAAAGGCGCCGGGGAGAAGGTATTAATATAGGAGACGGCGATGGGAAGCACATGGCGAAGGTCGTGATCCACTCGATGCCCGACGGCCCCAACGAGGTGCTTGTCGACGGCAAGCCGGTAGCCTATCTATGTCGTTGCGGCGGCTCCTCTAAGAAGCCCTACTGCGACGGCACGCATAGAAGAGTCGGCTTCAAGGCCCCTGAGGCGTACGTGAACATCTTAGAGTAATCTTTTTTATAGAAATCGCCTAATGTATGTGCAGATTTTTCTGGCTACGGAAAGCGGCGTATTCGAGCTGATACCTACCGGCGGAGCCCATAGGATCTGCTGTCCAGAGCTCGAGGTAGTCGACGTGGCTTTTTTCGAGGGACATCTCTACGTCTGCTCGCCTAGATCCGGCCTCTTCGAGGTGGGCGGAGGGCGTCTCAAGAGGCTGGCCTCAAGCCCCTGCTGGCGTCTAATCTCCATGGAGGATTCGTTGATAGCATCGGTGGACGGCCCCGCGCTCCTAGACGCCCCCTCGGGGGCCAAGATAGCCGATTTCTCCGAGTACGCCGATAGGTTGGGATGGAGGTTCCTCAAGGGACCTGCCCACATAATGGATATAGTTAAGTTCAAGGACATCTACGCGGCGGCCGTCGAGGAGGGGAGCTTGCTGGCCGGCGGAGATCTTAAGTCGTTGAAGCCTACGCGGTTCTGGGGGGACCTCCACGAGCTTCTGCCGGATATGGGGAGGCTCTACATGTCTACGTCCACTGGGATATATTACACCGAGGATCTCGAGAGGTTCAACATGAGCATTGGACCCACGGGCTACACCCACGCCGTAAGGCGTTGCGGCGGCTATCTGGCGACTCACGAGATATCGCCTAGACCGCTCTGGATCTCCATAGACGGCATCTCCTGGCGTAACCTCCCCCTAGAGTTGCCTAAGCCTAGTTACGGCACGACTAATTTGGCGTGTATAGGCTCCAAGGCTATCTACGCTGTTAGGCAAGTTTATGTCATCGATCTGGCCAGGTTGATAGTCGAGAAGATGGCGTCAAGTCTCCCGTTGGTTATGCGGGTAGTTATTCTTTAATTTGGGAAAGATTTTGGTATAATTTTGGAAAAAAGGTATTAAGGGCAAACGCGCTCTTTATTCATGTCAAGAACAACAACCCTCGGGATAATCGCGGTGGTGCTGGCCATACTGGGATTCGTGGCCGGGTACTACACAGCGCCGAGAGGCGCCGCGTCGCCGCAGACAGTAACGCAAACCGTCACATCTACTCAGACCGTCACGCAGACAGCTACACAAACAGCTACGACTATGATCACCCAAACTGTCACGCAGACGATCACAGCGACGCCTCCCGTCGCTCAGATATCGGCTGAGCTCGTGCCCATCTCGTCGTCGACCGTGATGGTGAACGCAACAAAAGGCGCCACTGTGAGGGCCGGCCCTATAATAGTCGTGATAAGGCCAGGTACCTACGTCATGGCGGGCAACAAGACGTTGTCGGCCTACAACTTCTCCGTGGTGCTCTACGGTGTACGCGGCTTGGGTCCATCGCCTGACGGCGGCCAGCCGGTGTACGCGTTCGCGTTCGCCGTCAATGGACAGGTAACGCCGTCGATAACCTTTGTGGACAACGTGGGTAAGCCCAGGCCGGTGATAACGCTAGCCTATATGCCCGACAATTGGTCTAGCTGGACTTGGCTAGGCTATAAGGAGTTGAGCAACGGCACTCTCGTCGGTGGGCGCTACGCCTTCGCCGATAAGTGGTATTACCTAGGCGGGGGCGTCTTCGCCAATATTCAGTTCGTGAAGCCCGTGCCCTGGGTCTTCACGGCGGGACCCTATAGGTATATGCCTCAATTCAAGACTGTTATGTTGCCTAGATCTAACGTCGCCAGCGGGCTCGTGCCCGTGGAGATCGCTGAGGCGGCTATAAACGGGACGACGGGAGGCGCGTTGAGGGTGGGCAACATAATAGCCGTGATCCCGCCCGGCACTTACCTCAGCAATGGGCAAACGATGTACAAGGTCTATAACTTCAGCTTGATATACTACGCTACGTTGAACATGCCCGGCGTCAACGGCATGGCTCCGTTCGGCGCTTATGCCTTTGCTGCAAACGGCGTAGTAAGCGCAGGTTACACGTTTGTAGACGCAAGCGGCGCACCTACTCCTATAATCACGGTGGCCATCTTGCCCAGCGCGACGACCAGCTGGACCTGGTTGCCGCAAGGGCCCGCCCAGCAGACCACGGCGCTCGTCAACGGGACGTATAGATTCCCCGATGTGTGGCTCTACGGGGACGGGTACATAGTCAACGTGCAGTTCGTGAAGCCCGTGCCCTGGATATTTCTAGGCCCTAGGACGCAGTCTACCAATATAGGCGTCACCTAAGTCGCCATTGTATCGATAAAAACCAAAATGTTCGATCTTTTTGTGGCAAGACCGCAAGAATCTCAGGAGGGTTTTATTGTTCTTGTTGCTGGGCACCCGCGGAGGGCCCGTGAGGCTCAAGATATTGATGAAATTAAAGGAAAGGCCTATGAACGCGAACAGATTATCGAGAGAGCTAGGCCTGGACTACAAGACCGCACGTCATCATCTAGACGTGTTGGAGCGAAACGGCTTGGTGGAGAAGATGGGGGAGGGCTACGGCGCGGTGTATGTCCCCTCGGAGGCGTTGCAGAAGAACTGGGACATCTTAGAGGAGGTAGCGAGGTATTTAGGCCATGATCCCTTGGTTGATTGATATAAGCCTCGCCTTGATGGCCACGGCATTCTCTCTGTTGAGCCTAAGGAACTATCTAGCGATCAGAGGGACGAGCATAGGTAGATACATGCTATCCATCGCCGTATCTCTGGCCCTCGTCTCAACGGCCTCGGCCGTATCCTTCGCGTTTTGGATGTTGAGAGGCCATGGCGCCGACGTTGCCCTCCCCTCTATGATTCTATCGGCGCTTCTGGCGGCGTCTTCATTCGTGCTTTACAAGATCTCGTCTATATAAGCCCTTAACACGGCGCGTTACATAAAGATTTAAGTATATGTCGCGTAGATCCTGTGGAGGTGGAGTCACTGATCCAAGACGTGGTCAAGGTACGCCAGTACCTAGATAAGTACTTCTTCAAGTTCTCGGATGAAATAACGGGGGCCTTAATAGCTATACTCAGCAGGGAGAATTACATAATGATAGGGCCTCCTGGCACGGCCAAGACAATGCTAGTGGCGTCGATATCCAAGCTCCTAAAGGCGCGTTGGTTCTACCGCCTCTTGACTAAATTCACAGAGCTGGAGGAGATCATAGGCCCTATCGACGTAGTAGAACTACTAAAGGGGAACGTCAAGAGGATCTACGCCAACTCAATCGTCGAGGCGGATCTAGCGCTGTTAGACGAGATCTTCAACGCCTCCAGCGCGATACTCAACACGTTGTTGACTATACTCAACGAGAGGGTTATCTTCGATGGAGGCGCCGTGGTCCCCGTCAAGACGTGGACGGTCTTCGGCGCCTCGAACAGAGTGCCTGACGAGGAGGAGTTGCAAGCACTTTATGATCGCTTCCCGTTGAGGGCTTTCACAAAATACGCCTCACCCGAGGAGACGGAGGATCTGCTGAAGACGGGCCTCGCCCTTAGGCAAGAATTCGAACACATGGCTCATTTGATGACTATGGACGACGTGAAAAGCTTGAACGAATATGTCAACAATATGGTCTACGAGAATAGGGACATGTTGGTAAAGCACATCTCGCCGCTTATAGCGGCGTATCTTGACCACGTGGTCATATCGAATAGGACGAGGGTGAAGGTCCCCATATACGTCATGTCGTACTTGACGATACTGGGCGTGAGGCCCAGCGATCTCGACGCCTCAAGCATAAGAGCCGCCACCATAAAGGTCTTGAAATACTTGGTGCACGACAAGGAGGATCTAGGCGAGTACGAGGCGTTTGTGGCGTCCCATATGCCCGGCAACCTCTCGATGCTTTACGATATGATAAACGAGATAAAGGCGTTGATAGCCAACAACGCCGTGAACATAGCCCGCGAGAAATTACGGGAAGCCGAGGAGCTTCTGGACAAAGCTTACGCCGATCCTACCTTGTACAAGTTCTTCATGACGGAGATGTCGGAGATAAGAGACGCCCTCAACATGTTGAGAAGCCAGCTGTAATGGGCGCTCTGCTCAACGTCGACTACTCCGACGAGTTGACGAGGCTCAGAGTACAAGAGATCATACGCTACATTCAGCGGCTGGGCCTCCCGATAAAGCTCAACAAGATATCCTACGAGTACGTAGCCGATTCGTTCTACGCCCACTACCGCGTCCCCATACTCTCGGCTGCCCCCGAGAAGGAGGACGAAGCTTTATGGTATGTCTTCCTCAAGTCCTACATCTCTTCAGATCTATATCAAGAAATAAGTAAATTAAGTAAATACAACTATTCGATATCTAGATCGGCGTCTGTGAAGTTACTAAGGGCTTTCAACAGTCTCCTTTCTCGCATCGAGCGGGGGACTGTGCAAGGGATGAAGGAAGGCGACGAGAAAAACGTACAACGGTTGATGAACAACCAATCGCTACGTCAAGAGATCACGAACTTATTGAGGTTCTATATGGGCAATGTCAAGAACCTCGATAGGATTAGGAAATCAGTGTCTAAGATACTGGGCGACGACGTCGGCAAGGAGGTCGCGGACTTGTTGTTCGACGTAGATATAGATCCCTACAGGGCTAGGCTAGCTAAGATTCTGGAGTCTCTCGTCAAGATCCTGGCGAAGGTCGATCCATACGTCGAGGAGGGCGCCGTGTTTGAACGCGTGGGCGTGCCCTCGGGCATAAGAAGCATCAGAAGCTTCTCGGACCTGAGGAAAGTGACGAATTTAAGCAAGGCGATATATATGGCATCGCCGACGTTGTTCGCATATAAGCTGGCCACGAAATCCCTCTCGGTTAAAGACGTATCGTTGGACACCAGGGAGAAGATATACATGCTCGTCGATAAATCCGGCTCTATGTTCTACTCCGTCTACGACGGATTCGCCATGGATATGACCCAGAAGATAACCTGGGCGACCGCCTTGGCTATAGCGCTCATGAGACACAGCAGGAAGGTCATACTGAGGTTTTTCGACCAGATGGTATATCCGCAGCTCACGAACATAAAGGACGTAATAAAGGCCTTGCTTAGAGTACTGCCCCTAGGCGGAACCGATATAACGTCCGCTGTGCACACGGCCATATTGGATTCCAAAAACGCCGGCCTCAGGAGCTATAAGCTGATAATCATAACGGACGGCGAGGATGATTTCGTCAACCCCGATGTCTTGAGGCAAGCGAAAGCCGCATTTAGGGACGTCAAGGCGTTTTTAATAGGCGGGTCCAACTCGGTGATAGAATCGGAGATACCCACCGTGCGGATCGATTCGACAGATGTAGAATCTCTTAGATATATTTTGAAAAATATATAAAAAGAAAATCTATATAGAAAAATATAGAGAAATATTTTTATGTTCGAAGTAATGATACGCTCATGATGGTTAAGGAAATATTACGCAGACCTCCGGTCACTATACCGATAACAGCTACGGTGGAGCAAGCCGCCGAAGTTATGGCTAATAACAACGTAGGCCTTCTAGTGATAGTAGACCCTAACAACCCCAAGAAGCCGCTGGGAGTTATAAGCGAGAGAGATATAATAAGGGTCATAGCCGGCAAAGCGCCGTTAACCGTGACCGTCGATAAGGCCGGCACCATGGGGAACTTCATATGGGTTAAGGAGGATGAAAGTATATACAGAGCCGCCTACCTCATGAGGAAACACCACATAAGGCACCTCGTCGTCATGGACGAAAAGGGCGAGCTAGTCGGCGTTTTATCTATCAGGGATCTCATAGCCGAGGATAAGATAATAGAAAGTCTATCGGCGGAGAGGCGGCCTGCCACAAAAGAATAAATATAGATCAGCTTTTCGGGGATTCATGAATAAAATAGCTATCGTCGTGGCCGTAGCGGCGATCGTCGTGATCGTCGCGGTCCTCCTCCTGATGATGTCGCCGACCGCTCCCCAGTTCCCTAAACTTCTAAACTCCTCGACGATCGCCTATCCTAACGGCGTCTACACCTACTATGTATACGTGGGGAGCTCCGTAATCCCGCTGACATACGTTGAGTACAACGGAAGCGCGTTGCTCGTATCAAACCAAAACGGCAGTATCGCATATCTATTGCTCTCCGGGCAACGGATCAGCGAATACTATAGAACCTCCAACAGCTCCTTACTGATGGTAAGCTACCCCGAGCTTCTTGGATATACCTGCACTAACTTCACCACGACCCAAATAATTGAGGGCATCCCCACCACGGTCGCCAACCACCTTTGTTCGGCCCAGCCGTTTTCAGCGCCTACGAACTTCGTAGAGATCGTATCTGCCCTCTCCCAAGCGCCGACGCCTTCAGCCCTGACCCTCAGAGGCGTGACGTCGACGCCGTTTGGGCGCGCCGCGATATACTTCAACTCGACGACGTCGATATACCTCTTCTATCCTATAAACTTTACATATTATTTATATTTATTAAATAATAAAGTTATTTATAAATATAGTATTTCAATAATATTAGCACAATATACATACAATATAACTTATTTGCTAAAATCGATCCAACCTGTGAACTCCACCTACATAGAGATAATATCTAACCTCTCCAGAAACTTACCCATAAGCGATATGGGCGGCCTCTCCTTGGTGTCTACGGCCCAGAGAATCGGCATGGTCGTATCAAACGGACAACCCACTGTGTTGGCTTTTCTAGGCCTTAACGACACCTCGTCGGCGCAGTTGCTGGTGAATAACTCCACTCTCCTCAACGGCGTGGGCCTCGTGGTGTTAGATCCGCCGGGCCAACCTCTGGCTTACGCCGAGAGGCTTAGATGCCTCTACTCAAGTCTCCAGAACAAAAGCTCCCTCATAGATGTGCTCAAAGAGATCTACCGTAAGTTGTTGAGCAACGCTTCTAATCCCTACGCGACGTTGCCGAACAACACATGTCCCGTGTCGATATCAGCCGAGTCGGCGTTGTTCAACCTAGCCTTACAAGGTATAGGTATATCGCCGCAGACAGCGGCTTTACCTGTGTTGATAATAGTTTATCCTAACGGCACCTACATCGCGGTGACCGGCTACAACCCCGCGGCTCTTAAGGCAGCTTTAGGTAAATGAAATGCAGAGCGTTGGTGGCCGATATAGACGGCACGTTGACCGTTTCTAGGAGGACTTACGATCTATCGCTCGAGGCGCTTGCCGCCCTTAGGGCCCTGCGGGACCTAGGGATAAAGCTGGCGATAGCGACCGCGAATGGTCTAGACTATGCTCTATCTATAGCGCGTTATATAGGCGTCAACTCGGTGATCGCCGAGAACGGCTGTATGGTGTATATGGAGGGAAACACATACGAGCTTTGTCGAGAGATCCCGCGGAATGATGTGATCAAAGCGGTTCTCTCCACAGGCCTTGTGAGGGAGAGCGAGCAGAATAGGTGCAGGAAGTACGATCTTGCGTTTTATCCACTCGCCGATCCTAAGGCCGCGGTGGACGCGATAAGATCGGCGCTTGGAGATCAATACGAGGTGGCCTATAGCGGCTACGCGATACATGTAAGGCCGAGAGGTTTCGATAAGAGCACCGGCTTGAGGTTTCTATGCGATAGATGGGGAATACCTTGCGAGCTCGTAGCGGTGGTGGGCGACAGCGAGGTGGACGTGCCTATGTTGAGGCTCGGATGGGGCATAGCCGTCGGCAATGCAGACGACGAGGCCAAGAAAGCCGCGCGGATCACCGTGGAGGCCCCCAGCGGGCTTGGATTCGCCGAGGCTGTAGATCTTGTTATAAGCGGCATCGCTTGTTCTGACTAAACGCAAGTAATATAACTCGTACTATATATTACGTCGTGAGCCTAGTTGAGGCCGGTATATTGAGCAGCAACTTCGCCAGACTTGCGTTAATGAACGCAGCCATTAAGCCCGATAGGAGGCTTGAGAGGCTTTACGCCATGTTGGCTAAGCTCGGGTATTTCGTCAAGAGAGGCGATACATATGTCAGAACCGGTAAGTTGCCCCCAGAGCGCGGAGATCCTGTTATCGCCAAGATAATAGATGATTTAATAGTGCCCTATCTATTAGGTAAACCCATCGACGTAAAACCGCCTTTGATACATTCATTTACATATATATTTCAAGGCATCAGGATAAGGATCGCCACGGAGCTCTTGCCTTGGGGCGGGCTCACGTTGATCGCCGGATTTCTACCATGCGGCTTCTCCTCGGAGCTATCCGCCCAAGCCGGGAGAGATCTCGTGATAAGTGATGACCTCCAAGACGTACTGGATATAGAAAGCGAGAGACTCTCGTTGTTGCCCATAATGAGCTCTCCCGCCTCGTCGTATTTAGCGCCTGCGGTCTTCATAGCGCTTGAGCCATCTATGGATTTTAATTTTATCAATTCAAAATATGGAAATTTCAATACTGCCATTATTTGCCATAGAAATGTAATATTTACAGATATAAAGAAAATTTCCGATGAAATAATATATGTATATATCAATGGAATCCTGGGCGAGCTGGCGACGCTTGTAAACGAGGCCCTAGGCTTCGGCGCCCCGCCATCTTGCGACGAAGTCCTAGACAAACTGGGGGGCCAAGTGGTGCATAGCGATGAGGATATCTGCGTTATAAGTTCTCGAGGATAGGTCTAATGAGCTCACTCGGCGGATCTTTAATGGCAGATATATAATATATCTTGCTCGCTCCTACCGCCTGGGCCATCTCGTCGCCTTCTATAAGCGTACCTATCTCCTCGGCGAGATCTCTTTTGTTGCCTACAAGTATAGCCTTCCTAAAGGGCTTCAAGCCGGTGTCTAGAAGCGCGCTATGTATATCGGCTATAGCCCTCAAGGAAGCTGGATCGGTTACGTCGTACATGTATACCATGAGGTCCACATAGAAAGACCACATGCGGCTGAAGTTCAGAGCGACCTCTCTAGCTAGTTGTCCAGGCACGTCTATTACGTCCATCTCGTAATCGCCGTAATAATACCTATAAATGCCCGGCCTCAGCGTGATACGCGGCCTTAGGGACAAACCCAGAAGCCTATATATGTATGTAGTCTTGCCCACTCCGCCGACGCCTAACACAGCCCATATAACTCTCTTCACAAATCCTCCAAAAGCCGATCTACTAATAACTCTAACTCTTTAACTTGGCGTTCAATACGTTTTATCTCGTCGTAGAGCGGCTCCCCCCGGCCTGTTAATATAGACGCCAGTATCTCAACGTCCTTTATGCTTACATTGAGCCTCCGCGATCTTCCTCCCGACGAGGTATACGACATAACCATATAGGAGTATTAACGCAACTGCCACAAGATCGCCTAGAGTTACATATGGCAGGGGCCTGATCCTTAGGTACCCTAGGAGGAGCCCCCCCAGGTAGAGGTAGAACAGAAGGAGGGCGAAGGAAAACACCACTACTAACAACGCGCTCTTCATATCGCTATCGCGAGCGCCGAGGTTATCGTCGTGAGGTATATCAACGACTTGAAGATATCATACTCGCCTAGCGGCTTGTCTCCTACAATCAGACGTATCAGACTGATAATATTAGAGTCGCAGTTCTGTTGAACCACTCCGTTTACCAACGAGGTCGGCCTCGCTATCTTGCTCCTGCCTCTTATTCCGCGCGCGGAGAAGATTATCAATATGCCGTTAACTATATACGGCATGGAGGCGAAGACCAGCTGGGGCACCATATCGTATATAGCTGCCAGCGTGGCTATATCCGCGCCCAAGAAATAGCTGCCGACATTGCCGTTGAAAGCCCTCGCCGGGTAGCGGTTATATACGAAAAGCGCCAACGACGCGGCTATATGGACCGAGAAAGCGTATGCGGCCTCGACGTTACCCCTCAGAAGCGCGCTTAACGCTAACGACGCCCCTATTATGGCGTTGGAGAGGGGCAGGAATCCGTTCACAGGATCCAGCATGTTATATGCGTTGGTCATCACAGGTATGGCCAACACGGCCAGCCAAGCGGGGCTGTAGAAGGTGCCCATAAACGGCAACGTCATGCGCAACTTGACGGCGAAGTAAAGGCCTATGGCCGCTATCAGAGGCACGGCGACTCTTATCATCTCGTTCACATCTAGGAGATCGTCCAGCAAGCCGATCAGACCTATGGCGGAAACCACAGCGACGACGTACCACAACACATCGTCCGTTAACGCCATTAGGGAGAGGCCCACTACGCCGGCCGCCATCGCGATAAGTCCGCCGGCTTTAGGCACATCCCTCCGTCCTTTATACACATCGATAGATACGATCCCCTTCCTCCTTTGGTACCTAAGCCATATGGGCCCTAGCGCCACCCCTACGACGAACGCAGCTAGGACCGCGATCGGTCGAAGCATGCAGAGGAAGAGACCGGGTTATAAATAGCCTAGGAGTATCGGGAGCACGATCGTCGCGTCGGCCATTACGTGGACGGACTTGGCGTTACGTTTAACCTTCCCCCAAGTTATCGCCTCCCTGGGCCTCGCGCCACTGAGAGAGCCATCGTATTCCGTGGCAGTGGTTATGTAGACCACGTAGTCCAGCCCGCCCTTGAACTGAGCCCACCATATGACGTGGTGTTTAGAGATGCCGCCTCCGACTATAAGCGCGGCGAGGTTTCGGGCCGAGCCTACGAGGTCTCTCAACTCCTCTTCGTCTCTAAGCACGTCGATAGTTATACGTCTGCCTCCCCTCTTGACTCTCTGCACGTCGTTATAGGTCAATATGGCCGTGCCGACAGCTCCATCGACTATGCCCGGCACGAAGATCTTCACGCCGGCTCTAGCGGCGGCGCCGAGTATCGACGACTCCGGCATGAGCTTGCCGAAATGCTCCGCCAGCTCGAACGTGGCTACTCTATCTTTATCCAGAGCATCGAGAGCTTTGAACACAAACCGCTCGACGTAAGGCCCATATTCCTCCTTCCTCAGGACTAGGTTGCCCAGCCTATGGTAGCCCCTCTCGGCTAGATCCACATCGTCTAGGTCGAAGGAGGCGGGCGAGTACCTAGCCCCCTCGGCCTTAGCTATATCGTGATCCAACGTCCCCGCCGTGGTTATGACGACGTTGAAAAGCCTTCTGCGCAAAGCATCCGCTATGATCTCCCTCAGCCCGGTGGCCACCAGATTGGCCGTAAACGAGAAGAAACGTAGATCGGCCTTCTCGACGGCTTCCTTCAAGATATCGGCTGCCTCAGCTACGTGGAGGGCTTGGAACCCACCGATCCTTCTAAAGACCTCTATTATTTCCTTCATCTAACTACCTTTATCTCGTCGACCAAGCCGGCCTCGATGAGCTTCCTCAACGCGTTTCTTACCTCCCTAGAGGTGGTGTTTAACTTAGTCGCTATGTCCTCGATAGAATTATTTCCGTCCACTAACGACAGCACTTGTTTCATGAATGGATCCTCAACGGAGGCGCTCTTGCCGGAAGGTATAGGCACCTCCTTGCCGGGTATCTTGTATAGATATATCTTATGGGAACGCCATTCTTCATACACCTCCTCCACGACGACGGGCCTCCAGCCCGAGACCTCGAAGTCGTGGCTAACCACCCTCGTGCCTGGCCTCAACTCCTTCTCGAGCTTCGGCTTTAGCCTCTCGTTAACCGACGTCAATAGATACATGGTGACTACATCTGCGTCGGATATATCGGCGTCGAAGAAGTTGGTGTTAATTATACGGGCCCTCCCCTCCAGCCCGAGGTCCCTTATCTTGGCCATGCTCTGTTCGTATAGATCTTTGCGTATCTCGACGCCATATGCATAGGCTCCGAACTCCTTCGCGGCCATTATCACTATACGCCCGTCCCCACTGCCTAGATCGTACAGAACCTCGCCGGGCCTAACCCTGGCTAGTTGCAACATGCGCCTCACGACGACCTCAGGGGTCGGCACGAACGGAACATCGTAGTACATAAAGGTCAGGACAGTATCCCCATATAAATCTATCAACGGTAAGTCCCAGGGATATGGCGCAGCCATGTAGATCCTAGAGCGAAATTTTTTATACTGTGGAGATTCAAAGCCCGTGCCTCATCGTAGTAGACATAAGAGGGGTCGATCCTCGTCGACAAGACCGCCGCATCCAACGGCGCCGAGCTGGATACAATACACGCCCGAGGAGGTGGAGCAATTAGTGCTGGAGCTCTACAGAAGGGGATTCCCGCCCTCTCAAATAGGCGTCATACTGCGAGATCAATACGGCATACCTTTAGTTAAGGTAATCACAGGGAAGAAGATACTCAAGATATTGGAGGAACACGGCGTAAAGATGGACATACCTGAGGATCTGTTGAATTTGATAAAGAAGGCTTTGAGAATACGTCGCCATCTTGAGGAGCATCCGAAGGACATGGGCTCGCGCAGAGGGCTTCAGCTGGTCGAGGCCAAGATCCACCGCTTGGTTAAATACTACAAGAGGGTTGGAAAACTACCCGCTGATTTCGAGTACTCGCCGGAGAAGCTCTCGCACCTAGCCACGTGATGTGGAGCTAGAACAATTCTTTCTAGATAATATAAACAAGATCCTCGAGTATTTCGATCAAGATATCCTCACTATTTATACAAGGAGGACCGTAGATGCATTCATAGGTAGCTATTTCTTAGTCGAGAAGTTTGCCGATACGGCACAGGTGAGGTTCGTCGACTGGCCGCCTGAGGGAGGCATGTGCCTTGGTTTTAAATGCGACGGCTTCTATATAAACGAGAACGAGGTAGGCATAGGCGGCTCCTCAATAAGGCTGGAGGCTCCTCTGCCGATAAGCTATATAATCTACAAATTAACGAAATCTATAACAAACATTTCTAAAGAAGATATATTAAAATTATATATAGGAGCCTATAGTTGGTTTGTAGATAATTGTGTTTATAAATGTAATGAACCTACGGATTTCGTAAACGAAATAGAGACGAAAACAAGCTTCTCGATCCCATTCCCCGACAAGCCTCTAGGCGAGGCGTTATCTCTAACAACACTCCCGTTGTTGCCGGGCGTGTTAGGCCGCGGCCTCAAGGAGGATAGACCGCTTAGATCCATAGATCCCAGAAGGCTACTGGATATATTGGACGAGGCCTTGGGCCTCGTCTACGAATACGGGTTCTATCCTGCTTTAGCCGATAAAGGCATTAGGCGCGTGCCCGTCGACGCCGATATCGCCACTAGGTCTGTGGAGATCGAGGCTTTGCTAGCCGGCTACGCGCCAGATGCCCAAGGGATCTCTCTATACGTCGAATCACTTGCTAAAATAATAGATGATATAATAAGAAATTATAATTCAAATATTATAAATATAAACAATATATTTTACATTTATAAACTAGTAAATTACTTACCATACTTTAGTAGGCTAAAAGACATCTTGATCCTTAGGGCAGACGTAGGAAGAGGGTTCGTGGCCTCGTTCATCGCTCCCTTGAAGGAGACGCAGAAGCTTAGGGACGTGGCGGAGCGGGTTAAAGACATGCAAACGATAAACTACGAGACCAGTATAATCGCGTTCGTGCCCAAAGATCGATGGCCGGAGGTGATAACATCGGCGAGATCCGCGTAGAGCTAAAGACGGATCTCCCTTGCGAGATCTCGGCGGCGCTTAGGCCAGACGACGTGGATCTACCCCCCGGCCTCTCGATACGCCACCTCTGCCGCGATGGGAAGTACGTCGTGGAGATTACAGGCGTCGATGTGCTTACGGTAAAGAACACGGTAGACGACGTTCTGCGTTGCCTTAAGGTGGTCGAGTCCTTATGGCGTTAGGAGGTCACTAATGTATTTATACCCCTTAGGTACGCGAGGTCGTGGCCGAGAGGCAACAAGCGGTTGCGCAACAAGAGAAGGTGGTCATATCCAAAAGGGATACGTGGGCCTCGAAGAAATGGTATTCCGTATACACCCCATCGTATCTAAATGGGGTCGTCGTAGCCGAGGTACCCGCGTCGGAGCCCCAGAAGCTCCTGGGAAGGACTCTGGAGATCTCGTTCTTCGAGATAACTAAGGATATATCGCATCTACCTATCAAGATAAGGCTACAGATAAACCGAGTTGATGGCGCCAATGCGTACACTCGATTCAAAGGCCTCGAGCTCTCGCGGGACTACGTGAGGTCTTTAATAAGGCGGGGCACGAGCAAGTCCGTGGCCTACGTGGACGTCACCACCCGCGACGGCTGGAGGCTCCGCTTGACCATATTAGGCATCACGGCCGCGCGCGTATCGACGAGCCGGAAATCCGCCATAAGGAAGGCGTTTGCCAACGTGGTGTCCCAGAAGGCGCAGAACCTAGATATAGGTTCTCTCCTCAAGGAGGTGCTTGAAGGAACCTTGGCGGCCGAGCTCTTCGTGGCGGCTAAGAAGATATACCCGATGAGGAAGGTCGAGATAGCTAAGATAAAGGTGCTTTCCTACCCCAAGCAGGAGGAGATAGCCGAGCTTAAGGAGCTGCCGGCGCAACAAGCCGAGCTAAGGTAGATTGCTCATAGCTCTCTGGATATACTTATAGACGGTTCCGTGTTTCTTTCCAGATATCAACATCAAGATAGCTTCCTTAGCTATCGAGGCCGCCTCGACGGGCCCTATTATGCCCACGTATCTATCGCCTACCACTATCTTGACGCCGGCCAGGGACTCTATGGTGGCCTTGGCCCTTCCGTCTTCGCCTATTATACGACCTTTCACTCTAGATAGATGTTGCCGCTCAACGTATTCCTTGAGGTCGATATACTCCAGCTTATAGTTCTCGTTCTCAAGCTTCAACACGTCCTCGGGAGAGAAGCCGAGCGCCACGGCGTTCGCCATGTCGCGTAACTTGAGGATCTCGTCGACGGTGATGCCCTCGCTTGGTTTGATCACTATGTAGGAAGTCGCCGAGTCCACGATCACCTCAGCTCTATATCTGCCCGCGATGGATTGAGCCCACCTCCTCGCATTAGGCAATAGCTTACGCTCTATCGGTATCTGTAGCACCCCTCGTAGATAATCGCTCATATGTGGTGGTTAGGCCTAGGTTAAAAACCACCTCTCCTCCAGACGCGGCTAGCGCGTCGACTTATTTAATTAAGGTAGATAATATGTGTGGCTCCGATAGACGATATAGACGTCGCCAAGAGGTATAGGACGGAGAAGGACCATGAATACTTCGAGACCATAGACGAGGTTTTTAACGCATACACATGGCGCTCCTTGTTTTCCCTGATGAACAAGGGGGTAGTCGACGAGGTGCTAGGCCCCGTAGCTCAAGGCAAGGAGGCGCGTGTAATATTAGCGCGCGATAAAAACGGCGCCTATATAGCCTTAAAAATATATTATACTACAACTTCAACATTTATAAAATCTAGATATAAATATATATTGGGAGACCCTAGATTCAAAAATAGAAAGATCAAAAAAGATATAATAGATATAGTCGAGGCGTGGTGTAGGAAGGAATACGGAAATCTCTCGGCTGCGTA
This sequence comes from uncultured Thermoproteaceae archaeon, assembly GCA_964342785.1. GTDB lineage: Archaea > Thermoproteota > Thermoprotei > Thermoproteales > Thermoproteaceae > Thermoproteus. Next base: position 4,900 of record CAYFGI010000019.1, on the reverse strand, counting down.
CAAAGCCGGGGTCAAGACGCCGAGGCCCATCGCCTTGGAGAGCAACATACTCGTGATGGAGTTCATCGGAGAAGGCGTAACTCCAGCGCCTACGTTGAACGAAGTAGGCCTCGAGGGGTTAGACGACCCCGATGTCGTGTTTTGGGAGATCTTGAGAAATATCGAGAGAGCTTATGTTATAGCTAAGCTTGTACATGCAGATTTAAGCGAGTTCAATGTGATGTACCATGGGGGCGACATCAAGATAATAGATTGGGGCTCAGCCGTTAAGCGGGAGCATCCGCTCGCTTTAGAGTACCTAGCTCGAGATCTCAATAATATATTCAAGTTCTTCGGGGTGGAGCTAGACGGCGCGCGTATAGCCGCTTTAATCGCCGAAAGAGCCTCTAGGCCCTACCAGGAGGACGAGGAGGGGTGGATAGTCGTGGACGGGAAAAGGCTGTACGAAGAGATAGAGGAGCTCAGCTAGACGGCCAGCCTCCGCCCCTCCTCAAACGCCTTCTTGTTCCTCTCGTCGAGCCAATCGACATAAGCATCTAGGCCTAAGATCTTCGTAAGATAGCCTAAAAGCACCGCGTTCTCGTACACCACGTCTCCGAGCTTCACCGCTATGTTGAACGCAGGGATAAGTCTCGAGTTCTTGTACGACGAAAGCGCCGCGTAGATCTGTTCGGGATCCATGTACCTCCCCGGCACCTGTATAACCCGCTTGTTGACCACGAGCAAAGCCCCCTCCTTCAAATACCTGAAGGCCCTCAGAGCCTCCAACGCCTCAAGCGCGGCTACATAATCGGCATCGCCCTCCGATACGATAGGCCCGTAGACCCTCTCGCCGAACCTCACGTGCACCTCGACGGACCCTCCCCTCTGGCTTAAGCCGTGTACCTCGGCTATCTTCACATCGTAACCAGCGGCGAGAGCGGCCCTTCCGATCCATCTGGCTAACGTCATCACGCCTTGCCCGCCGACTCCAACGACGACTATGCTTGTGACCATAGTTCCAGCCACTTGCCTACTTTTTCGGGCTCTGTGGGCTTTATGGCGTCGTAGGGACAGACTTGGGCGCACATAGAACATCCGTTGCAGAGGCTTGGATCTATCCAAGCCTTGCCGTCGGGGAGCTTCGTTATGGCGTAGCACTTCAACACGTTGTAGCATATACCGCAAGCCTTGCACCTATCGGAGATGACGTAATACTTCGGCGGCTTGAAGCCGGCCCTCCTCGCGGCCCTCAAAGCCTCGAGGGTACAAGGCCTTCTGGACACCACGACCACGGGCTCGCCCGATTTAGCCGCCGCGATGGCGCTCTTGGCCACCTCCACGCTTCTCTTAAGATCCACGGGATCTATCACGTAGTGCTTCACGCCGACGGCCTCCGCCAGCCTCTCGGCCGGGATCGATCTGCTGGGGCTCGGCTGGCCTCCCGTCATCGCCGTGTATTCGTTGTCCATCACGACGACGACCATAGGTATCCTCTTCGTCTTGAGATCAACAAGTTGAGGCAAAGCGGCGTGGTAGAAGGTAGAGTCGCCTATGGTGGCCACGACGAGCTTCTCCCTATCGGCTATCGTTATGCCCATGCCGAGACCTACGCTGGAGCCCATATGCGTCGCCAGATCTTGCTGGCCTGTGTTCAAGCCGAGCGTGTAGCACCCTATGTCGCCGGACCACACGACCTTATGTCCAGCGCTGGCCAGCTTGAAGGCGTAGAAGGTGCCCATATGGGGACATCCAGGGCATAAATACGGCGGCCTGGGCGGGGGCTGTATCGGCGGCTTCGGGGGATCCGACAGCTTCACGCCTAGATCTAAAGCCTTCGAAAGGCCCTCGATCGTAGATCTCAAGGACAACTCGCCGGATCTCGGGAAGAAGCCGTCGATCTTCCCGCGGGTCTTCAAGCCGAGGACGCGCAGTTGGGTCTCGACGACCGGATCCCCCTCCTCGACCACGATGGCGCTATCCTGGACTAAGTCGAGCAGTTTTCTGGGCAGAGGGACAGGCATGCCGATCTTCACCACGGTCGCCCTTAAGCGGAGCCTCTCCGCCGCCTCGACCGCGTAGAGGTATCCGACGCCCGAGGCGACTATGGTGATAGGGCCGTCGCCTTCGACGGAGATAAAACGCGCCGCCTCCTCGGCTATACGTTCCCACTTCCTTAAGAGATCCTCCCGCCTCTTCCTCGCATTTTGAGGCACCAATACATATCTCTCCATATTTCGGGAGAACTTGCCGAACTTAGGCGGCGACGGCGGCTCCACGTCTACAGGCGCTCTGACGTGGCTCAGCCTAGTGACGCTCCTTAAGATCACCGGGTGCTCCAAATACTCGCTCAGAAGAAGCCCCTCTTTAGCCATCTTGAAGGCCTCCTGCGGCTCCGAGGGCTCTAGAACCGGTATGTAGGACTGAAGACCGTACCATCTATTATCTTGCTCGTTCTGGGAGGACCACATGCTGGGATCGTCCGCCGTGACTATCAAGAAACCGCCTACGACGCCGGTATACGCAGCGCTGTGTAGAGGATCCGCCGCTACGTTCAAGCCCACGTGCTTCATGGCGGCCAGAGCCCTCGCGCCGCTTAACGCAGCGCCGTAGGCTATCTCGACCGCCGTCTTCTCGTTGGCGGTCCACTCGACGAACCTATCTCTATATTCCTGCAGAGTCTCTATTATCTCAGAGGAGGGGGTGCCGGGATAGCCCGTGGCCACGGCGACGCCTGCCGACAAGGCGCCGTAAGCTATAGCCTCGTTGCCCAAGAGCAGATGTTTCACGTAATAAATAGATATATATAGTTTATAAATTTACTCCACCAACCGCGGGACCTATGCTTATATACTGCTCAACAACAATTAGAGGATGAGGTTCTGCCCTAAGGACGGAACGTTGATGGTCCCCGTGAAGAAAGACGGGCAGACCGTGTTGAGATGCCCCAAATGCGGCTATGAGGTGAGGCTCACCGAGCGCGATAAGAAGGCCTACAGCGTCAAGACGACGGTATCGGAGGACAAAAAGCGCGGCGTGATGACGGCCGCCGAGGCGAGCTCAGAGGTCGACCAGGAGGAGCTAGAAGAGTTGCGGAAGCAGTTGTTGGAAAACCTCCAGGAGGGCGAGGAGGCCGAGGACTAGCGTTTTTAACCAGACGGGTTTTCTGTGGCGTGAGGATCGCCGTCGTTGATCGCGATTCATGCGACCCTAAGAAGTGCGGACAAGAGTGTATAAAGTACTGTCCTGTCAACAAGAACGGGAAGGTGATTTGGCTGGACGAGAAGACGGGTAAGGCCGTTATATCTGAAAAATTGTGTATAGGTTGCGGCATCTGTGTACATAAATGCCCATTCTCGGCCATAACGATAACGAACCTACCCGACGAGCTTGAGACCGACTGCGTGCACCGCTACTTCCCAGGCGGCTTCAAGCTATATAGGCTCCCCCTCCTGAAGAAGGGGGGCGTGATCGGGGTGATGGGCAGAAACGCCTTGGGGAAGACGACCATAGCCAGGATACTCGCAGGCGAGCTTATTCCGAACCTATGTAGAGAGGAGGGGGCGGAGCCCGCCGATGTGATCAAGGCGTTTAGAGGCACCGAGCTGCAGACGTTCTTCTCCAACCTCTATGCGAAGAAGGTGAGGGCGGTCCACAAGGTCCAATACATAGAGCTGATACCCATGTATCTTAAGGGAACCGTGAGGGAGGTCGCCGAAAGGGCGAAGATACCGCAGAGCTTAATGGAGAGGCTGGGCCTCTCGAAGCTCGCGGATAGAGATATCTCGCAGCTCTCGGGCGGAGAGCTTCAAAAGCTGGCCGTGGCTGCCGCGTTGGCTAAAGACGCCGATATCTACATATTCGACGAGCCGGCCACCCACCTCGACGTAGTGGAGAGGCTTAGGGTCGCCGCGTTGATAAGAGAGAAAGTGGAGGGGAAATACGCCGTGGTGGTGGAGCACGACCTCACCGTGTTGGACTTCCTGGCCGACGTAGCCGTGGTCCTCTACGGCAAGCCCGGCGCATACGGCATAGTCTCGCGGCCGATGGGCGCCCGGGAGGCGGTCAACGAGTACCTCAAGGGCTTCTTGTCCCACGAGAATATGCGCATAAGGGAGGAGCCCATAAGGTTCGAGTCGAGGCCGCCCGAGAGGCGGGCCTCCCGCCAGAGGGCCTTGACCCAATGGACCGATTTGTTGATATCGCTGGGATCCTTCAAGCTGAAGGTGAGGGAGGGGTATATAGGCAGAGGCGAGATAGTAGGGGTCATAGGGCCCAACGGCGTGGGCAAGACCACGTTCGTCAAGGCCCTCGTGGGGGAGGTGAAGCCCGTGGAGGGCGAGATCTACACGACGACGTCTATAAGCTACAAGCCGCAGTACATAAGGGATATAGCCGTCAGGAACTCCGAGGTGCCCGTGAGGCTTTGGCTGGCCAAGGAGGCGCAGGACTACGCAGACTCGCCTATATGGCCCGACATATCGTCGGGTCTAGGCCTTGAGAACGTGTTGGACAAGAAGATGGGGGAGCTCTCAGGCGGGGAGCTCCAGAGGGTCGTGGTGGCGGCGGCTTTGCTGAGGAAGGCCGATCTCTACGTGTTGGATGAGCCCATGGCCTACCTAGACGTGGAGCAGAGGATCTCTGTGGCGAGGACCATAAGGAGGATAATAGAGGAGAGCGAGTCGGCGGCGCTTGTGGTGGAGCACGACGTGGCTATGTTGGACTACATGTCTAACTCGATCATGCCGTTTCTCGGGGAGCCCGGCGTGGAGGGCTACGCAGAAGGCCCCCTCGATATGAGGACCGGCATGAACGCGTTCCTTAAATGGGTAGATGTGACTTTCAGGAGGGAGCCCCAGACGGGGCGGCCCAGAGTAAACAAGCCCGGCTCGGTCCTGGATAGAGAGCAGAAAGAGAAGGG
>CAYFGI010000018.1:4392-22505 GCA_964342785.1 uncultured Thermoproteaceae archaeon | reverse complement strand
CGCCTCGACGCGGCTTGCGCGAACCTCAGGAGGAACTCCCACTTGCGGTCTATCTCCTCCTCCATCTGGCGTATTTGCTCCTCGGTGAGGTGGGCGAACCTTCCCTGTAGCTTGAGGTACTCCGTCAAGGGTTTCCTCCTCTTCTTGTCCACGAGGCTCGAGCTGGGCGGGTTCAGCTTGAACTCGCCGTTGTCGTACTCCCAGAGGATGAAGGCGCCGGTCTCCACGGCCTTCCTAGCCACCTCGACCGTCAGCGATGGGTCGAATAGCCAGCCCGGCGGGCAGGGGGCGAACAAGTGGATGAACTTGAAGCCTCTTATCTCGGAGGCCCTCTTGATCTTGCGGTAGAAGTCTTGCGGATAGGCGATGCTGGCCGTGGCCACGTAGGGCACGCCGTGCGCCAACAATATGAGGGCCACGTCCTTCTTGGCCTCGCGCTTGCCTGTCGGCGTCGTGGTGGTCCAAGCGCCCTTCGGCGTTTCGCTGCTCCTCTGTATGCCAGTGTTCATATAGGCCTCGTTGTCGTACATGATGTACAGCACATCGCTGTTCCTCTCGGCCGCCGCGCTCACAGCCGCGAAGCCTATGTCGGCCGTGCCGCCGTCTCCCGCCCAGACCACGGCCCTGCCGTTCACGCCCAGTTGCTTGAAGGCCTCGGATATGCCGGTGGCCACCGAGGCGGCCGAGGCGAAGGGCACGTTCAACACCGGCATGGCTATGCCGGACTTGGGGCCGAGCCCCTGCACAACCGACGCGCAACTGGCCGGTATGGACACGACGGCCTCCTCGCCTAGAGCCATCCCCAGGATCTTCCAGCCTATCATCATCCCGCACCCGGCGCACGCAGAGTTGCCTGGAAGTACGTACTTCTTCTTTGGGAGGAGGTCTATCCTGACGCTCATAGCAACACCACGTGTTCTCCGTATTCGCCCTCCACAGCGTGTTTCACGGCCTTGCGGAACTCCTCGGCCTTGAAGTCTACGCCGGCCAGCCCCGCCAGCACGTTGACGACCTTGTCGCGCCCCAGCACGGAGGCCACCTCCCTCCCCAGGACGCCGCCTGCCGGCGTTATATCGCGGTCGAACACGACGACCTTATCGAGGCCGGAAAGCTCCTCGATCTCCTCGTCGGGGAACGGCCTCACGAAGCGTAGCCTCATCAAGCCCACCGGCATGCCCTCGCGTCTCAACGTCTTGACGGCCTCCTTGGCGTCTCCGCACCAAGCGCCCATGCAGACCACGGCGTATTTCGCGCCCTCTAGCTCGAACCTCTCCACCGCGCCTCCATACTCCCGGCCCGTCAGCTTGCCGTATTCAGCGTCTATCTCCTTTATCAACTTCTTCGCCTCTTGATGCGCCTTGTATATATTCTTGAGGTGCTCCGCGTGTAGCCTATCGTCCGCGGGCAGGTTGCCCATGGTGATGGGTTCGCCGGGCCTGAGCCTCAAGGGCAGGTCGGGGTTCCTCGGAGGCAGGAACTCGTCCACGACCTCCTGGGGCGGAAGCTCTATCGTCTCCACGGTGTGGGACAGCACGAAGCCGTCTAGCCCCACGGCCACGGGCACGTAGGCCCTCTCGGCCAGCTTGAAGGCTTGCACCGTTAGGTCGAAGACCTCCTGCACGTTGGAGGCCATGGCTATGGCCCACCCCGAATCCCTGATGGCCAATATGTCGTTATGCTCGTCGTGTATGTTCCACGGCGGTCCCAAGGTCCTCGTGACCACCGCCATGACTATCGGCGCGCGGCTCCCGGCGGCCCACCAGAGCATCTCGTACATATAGAAAAGGCCGTGGCTGCTCGTCGCCGTGAAGGACCTGGCTCCGGCCATGGCGGCTCCGTAGACCACGGCGAGCGCCGAGAACTCCGACTCTACGTTCACGAAGCTCGCCTTCAACTCGCCCTTTGCGACGAACTCCGATAACTTCTCCACTATAGTCGTCTGCGGCGTTATCGGATACGCTGCTATCACTTGAGGCTTCGCCATCTTGACGGCGTGCGCCACTGCGTAGTTGCCGGTTAGAGCCGTCTTGAGTACAGTCAGCGCCTTCATAGCCCGGCCTCCGGCACCATCTCTATCGCCTTGGTGGGACATTCGTGGGCGCATATGCCGCAGCCCTTGCAATAAGTATAGTCTATCTTTATTTTATGCCCTTTCTCCCAATCGATTACAGACTCGGGGCAATAAAGCCAGCATATACCGCAATCTATACATTTATCTAGGTTTACGATCGGCCTCAATGTACGCCAAGTCCCGGTCAGCCCGCCCGCGCCGGGCGCGGGCTTCGATATGGGAACTAACGCGAGCCCCACGTGGTTAGATCGTCTCTAGTATTTATGTTTTATATATAGACATATAGAGATGGGGGTTTGCTGATTTCTTGGATCCCTTCCGACCTGTTAGGCGCGTATCTGTACTTTATCTCTTAACATTACGCTTATAGATATACTTATCCATATTATTTTAGTGTGATGTATTTCTCGGCGGGCTCGTCTCGCTATATAGGGCTATAAAGGTTATAAGGCCGGTCGTTTCTACGCAATGTGATCGAAGTGGTGTTCTTCGGGAGGGGCGGGATGGGGGCCGTCACGGCGGCCCAGCTACTGGCCCGCGTCGCCACCATAGAGGGTAAGTTCGGGCAGGCTATCCCCGAGTTCGGGGCCGAGCGCAGGGGCGCGATCGTGAGGGCTTACCTCAGGATAGACGATAAGCCTGTCGAGATACACTCCGCCGTCTCGGCCGGCGATTACGTCGTGGTTCTAGACGGCCGCATAGTCTCGCAGACGAACGTGAAGGTCTTCGGGAAGCCCAACGCAGTGTACATAGTGAACTCCAAGGAGGAGGAGCCGTGGTACATAGCGATAGACGCCACCTCCATAGCCTTGAAGCACGGGCTCGTCGCGGCCGGGTGGCCCCTCGTCAACATGATTATGGCGAGCGCCTTCGCGGCTGTGAGCAAGGCAGTGACCATAGACGGGATAGTCAAGACCATCCCGGAGTTTGTGCCGGCCCGCGCCGTAAAGGCCAACGTGGAGGCCGCCAAGGAGGCATACGAGCTTATGTTGAAAAAACTGGCGGTTAGGACCGCTTGATGAGCGCCGCCAGTAGGGCTATCGCGAGCGCCGCGGCCGTTAGGTATATCGCCGGGGGTACGCCCACGGCTCCCGCCGCGCGGCTGTAGGCCGTCGTCGCGACTGCTTGAGGCGGCGACCAGACCGCCACCTCGAGGCCGCATCTAGATGGCGGCACGACGTAGCTAGGGACGTCGAGTATGTCGATGGGCAGGTAGACGTAGTACCTCGATGCGTTGACGAAAACAACCTTATTGATGCCCGGCTTCAGCGATACGGTTAGGCACTTGCCTCCAGCGCCTAGCGTCAAGGTAATGGTGTTGTTCAAGCCGTTCCGTATGGTCAGAACGGCGCCGTTTTGCCCCGCCTCGATCGACGCCAAGGTTATCTCGGCCAGCGATCTGTTTATGGCGTTAAGTATCGCGTTGACATATATCAACGGCTGGAGGCTGAACCACGCCGGTCCGTAGTTGGGCGGGCCTGTCTGCCAAGTCCAATCGCTTCCCTCAGCCACGTATAGGTAGTTCCATAGAGTCGAGAGGAGGTCCGTGGAGTTGGGTATGTGGGCTGGATCCAGCTGGACCACCGGCGAAGGCCTCTGGCCGAGCGCCTCGGTGAAAGCCACTAGGTATTCCCTCGCCAGAGCCACGGCGCGCCATATGGCTATCTTCCCTGGGTATCCATTGTTCCAATTGTTTAGGTTGAGGGCCCAGGAGCTCTCGGGCAGGTTGGTCACTAGGTACTTGGGATGAGTCGCTATGGCTTGCGAGACCGTCTGAGTGATGAGCCAAGAGCCGGAATATTGAGATAGGGCTTCGTATATGGCGTAGAGATCCCTAGGCCCCGTCATGGAGTTGAATATCAACGGGTTTTCGCCGTCAAGCGCCACGACGACCACCGCGCCCGGCCTCTCCATATATACCCTCGCTAGATATTGTATCAAGAGCTGTTTAACTAGGTTTGTGTCGGTCAAGGTGAAGAGGTAGAACGAGAACAAGTTCGACAACGTGTCGTCTCTAAATAGGACGTATATACGGTTGCCCGCGCTATCCTCGACGATATACGGTACGTAGGGCGTCTGGGATCCGTTGACGTAGGTGGCCGAGGGGAGGAACGCTTGCGCGTCGAGCACCGTGCAGTTAAGACCAGCCTCTCTGTAGAGGTGCACCAACCCCATGTTGAAGGCCATCTCGGGGGTCCAGACGCACGACGCATCGACGCCGAAAACCTCGCGGGTCATCTCCTTCCCCATGGCCAGCTGGGCCAGTATATCGCCCTCCCACCCTTGGTCGTACACGATGGCTTCGAGGGGATGGTAGAAGGGAACTGTCAAAATCTCGACCTGCCCCCTCTCGGCTAGCTCCTTATAGAGAGTCAAGGTCTTGTTGATGGCCTCTATGTCGTAGGTTATATTGCCCGGGTAGTAGCCGAGGTACTTGAACCCGCCCGGCCCCTCCGCCAGGAGGGCCTCCCATTGATATAGGAGCACTGGGGTGAAGTCTATGGAGACGTTGACGTCGAATCGGCTTAGCAACATAGCTTGTAGCTCGTAGGAGCCGACGTATTGACCTCCCCACTTGAAGTCCTCGCCGGTGTGTAGCGGAACCCACGGCATGGCCCAAGTGCCGTTGGGCTCCACGTAGAGAGGTTGATGCATGTTCCAGACGATGACTAAGCTGACGGGGGGCTTCCCCGTGGTGTTGAGGACGTAGAACTGCGGCAATGTAGAGTTGAGCAACGTCGCGTTGCCCGCGACTACTTGCAGCGAAGGTACGTATATCCCCTGCGGCATCTCGACCTCCACGGTGAAGTTGACGAGGTTTAAGCCCTCCCTAAGGGAAACTTCCTTCGCCTCTCTGAACTTGCCTATAGTCAACGTAACGACGGCCGTCAAAGGCCCGGAGGGGTTCTGCAGGGCGATGGATATATGGGCCGTTTCTCCCACCGTGTAGACGTACCTATCGTATGGATATATGGACGCGAGCGAGAGAGGGGCGCAGGTCGCCTGGGCCGCGAAGCTCTCCCCTCCGTTGGAGATCAGCTGGCCCGTCGACCTATCGTAGTAGATCCACTGGACCCATTGGCCCGGCTTGAAGGGCCCTATGACCGCGGTGTAGTTGCCCCAAAGCGGGTTGTATGACATAACCACGCTGGTCGTGTTGGACCAAGCCAGCCCGCTCCGGGGCCCCGAAGTCAAGCCGTAACGTATCTCCAGTACATCGGGCGCCCGCCCCACCGCCGTTATGAACAACGAACAGTTGGGCAGGACCCGGACCGAGGTTGCGCCGACGTTAGGCGGGTTTATCTGGACGTTCCAGTTCCAGAAGGGGGTTCCCTCGTAGTTTATCCAGACGCCGGCCGTCATGTCGTTGAAGACGAAGGCGACCCAGGTGCCGTTCTTGAAGGGGCCTATAGTGGCCGTGTAGTTCTCGCCGTTCCAGACCATGATGGTGTCGTTTATAGAAGTCCACGGCCCCTGTGGATACGGCTCGACGCCCCAGTGGAGGTCCACCTTATGGCCCTGCGGGATGCCGGCGATATACACGGTCAAGTAGCCGTCGTGAGAGACCGAAAAAGTGACGACGTATTGGGCCCAGGCGAGGGCCGGGATGAGCAGTAGCAACGCCCATACCCTCATGGAGTATAATTTAGGTTTCGCCTAAAAGTTTTCCCATACGGCGCGCTTTATGTCGATAGATAGACATGGCGCTCGGAGAAAATGTTAAATAACAAATGCGTTTTGTATTTACATGAAGGGCCTAAGTCGAACGGCTTCTATAGCGATCGCGGTCGTCGTGGTGATAATCATCGCCGCGGTGGTCGCGTACTACGCCACGAGACCTCCCACCACGACGTCCACCGTTGTAGCCCCTCCGTCCTCTTCGTCCGCGACATCCACCTCGACCGCAACTCTGCCGCCCACAACCTCCGTAACGACCTCGACAACGCAAACCACGACTACTTCAACTACGCAGACGACGACGTCAGTCGCACCGCCGTTTAGCTTGAGCTCCCTCCTCAACCCCAACTTCGTCTGCAACCAGCTCCTCGGAGGCAAGACTGTCACGATAACAGTCTGGGACACCTATGGCCCCACCGAGGACCAAGCCTTCAACGCCACGCTCGCCGCGTTCCAGCAAGCATATCCGTGTATTAAGGTCCAGGTAACATACGGCGTTTCCATCGCCACGTCTAACTTCGTGTCCGCAGCTAAGGCCGGCCAAGCCCCCAACGTCTATAGGGACACCAGCGACGACGCCGGCAAGCTCTTCGCCTCAGGTCTTCTAGTAAACGTAAGCCAATACATCAACCCGGCCGATATACAAGCTTCCTACATACCCATAGCCGTCGAGAACTTCATGTTAGGCAACTCGATATATGGTCTCCCCGATAACGTCAACTACATCGTAATGTACTATAACAAGAAGTTCCTCAACGACTCCCTAACCCAGAAGATGTTCGGCGTAAACGTCGATCAACTTAACACCAACCAATTGCTCCAGCTCTGCAACTTCATAAACTCCACCTATAAGGTCTGGTGTATAGCCTACGGCGCCGGCCAGGAGTGGGGCTATAGATTCGCCGCTTGGTTCGCCGGCTTCGGCGGCCAGATATTCGGCCCGAACGGCATGCCGCAACTGAACTCGTCGGCCATGGTCAAGGCCATGGAGTTCTGGTACAACATGACCTATGTCTGGAACTACAACGCGCCCGGCGTGACGCCCAGCATCGAGCAACAACTCTTCACGCAGAATATGGCCGCCATAATCTTCGACGGGCCTTGGGACCTCAAGATATACCAGAAGGCCCTAGGGCCTAACCTAGGCGCAGCGCCTTTGCCTGTGGTATCCGCCACCGGTATGAGGGCTGCTCCTCTCATAGGCTCCACTGGCTGGGTCATCTCGGCGCCTCAAGCCAGCGGCGCCTCGCAACAACAGATCTATGCCTCCCTGGCCTTCATAGCATACGTCACTAGCAAAGACGCCGAGATGAACCTCTGGAACTACGCAGGCGATATCCCGGCCCAGAAGGACGCCTACAACGCCGTGATGTCCCAGCTGACCTCTGGCGCCCTGCAGCCCGCCTACATGAACGACGTGTATAAGGGCATATTGGAGCAAGCGCAGTACGGCCAGAAGTTCCCCAACATACCGCAGATGGGCTTCTACTGGCCGTGCTTCCACCAGTACTTCACCCTCTACTTCGCTAACAAGACTATAACTGCGACGCAGGCGGCGCAGGAGATGGAGAGCTGTATGATAACCAATATGCAACAAGCTGGCTTGCTTCCGTCCTCCTAATGGCTTCTAAATCAATCTTTTTTAACTATCTATATATTTTACCTGTAGTAATTCTTGTAGCTTTTCTTTATTTTTATCCAATAGCATATACTGTATATATATCATTCACTAATTTTAATTTATATCACTTTTTCGAGTATCAATTGGTCGGCCTCTCCAACTACATCACGGTCCTCACGTCGAGCACATTCCTACAGGTGTTGCTCAACACAGCGATATGGACTGTGGGTAGCTTGATACCCATGATGGCCGTCGGCTTTCTGCTTGCTTTGATACTTAACCAGAAAGACCTCAGAGGGAGAAATATCTTTTTCACATTGTTGCTCGTGCCCTGGGCCTTCCCCGCCTTCATTTCGCTGATAGTTTGGCAGGGCATGTGGAACTGGAAGTTCGGCATCGTCAACAAGATATTGGCGCTCTTCGGCGTGCCCCCCATAGATTGGTTTGACATAGTGCCGATGGCTTGGACCATGCTCGTGTTGACCAACCTATGGCTATCTTTCCCCTACTATACCTCCGTCTTCTTATCGGCTCTTCAGAGCATACCGGAGGAGCTGTACTCCATAGCGGAGATCGACGGCGCGAGCCGCCTTTCGCGCTTCCGCTACATAACGCTTCCCTTAATGAAAAGGACTATAGCGTTTGTAGGTATAGGAGGCTTCACCTTCACGTGGAACAACTTCTACCCCATATATATCCTCACCGGAGGTGGGCCAGGTAACGCGACTAATATCATAGTGGTCTACGCCTACCAGGAGGCGTTTCAGAACAGCCTGTATAATTTCGCCGCGGTCTACTCCGTGATAGACGCCGTTATACTCATAGCGATGGCTGTGATAATGCTTAAGTTCTCGGGCGTGTTGGAATCGATAACATGAAGGCGTGGGACGTAGTTAGGCTAGGCATATCGTATCTCGTCTTGATCGTAGCTGCGATAATCGCGGTTTTTCCGATCTACTACATAATCATAACGTCGCTAAGCGATGTGCCGACCATAGCGTCTATAAGCGTCAACGGCTTGATCCCTCAGCCCAGAAGCCTTACATTAAATGCGTACAAGGGAATTCTCTTCACGAAGTTCTTCCAAGGCACCGGCTTCTTTGATTGGTTGAGAAACAGCTTGATCCTAGCCGGCTCCACTGTCGCCGTCTCGGTGCTGTTAGCGTTTCTATCGGGCGTGGCGCTTTCCAGGCTCAACGTGCCGGGGAAACGCGCCTTGATGATAACGGTATACGTGTTGACTTTCTTCCCCATGACCGTCACGGTGCTTCCGCTCTATCTTATGTTCGCAACTCTTCACTTGATAAATACCTACTACGGTTTGATCATAGCCTATTCGAGCGGGACGTCCATCTACGGAGCTTATCTCGTGAAGCTCTTCGTGGACTCGATACCTAAAGAATACGAGGAGGCCGCCATGATAGACGGCCTCTCTCGCCTCGGCGCTTTCTTCAGGATCTTATTGCCTCTCAGCAAGCCCGTCCTCGCCTTCATAGGGCTTTTGGCCTTCATGGGCGCCTACACCGACTACGCGTTGGCGAACGTCTTCATAACCAGCGGCAATATGTGGACGTTGACTCTAGGCATGTGGTACCTCTCGTTCACCAATAGGTCTACTCTCTACAACGTCTTCGCCGCCTTCGCGGTGCTCATGGGCATACCGATAATGGCCGTGTTCCTCGCGTTCCAGAGGTACCTCACCAGGATGTATACTATGAGCGGCGTGAAGGGCTGAGTCGTGGCCTCGCGTTGGTATTCCAGATCCGAGCGCATGAAGGTTCTGGCCAGCGAGTTCCTCCAGAGGGGTTTCTACCCCGAGGCTTGCTTCTTCGCCCAACAAGCCGTCGAGTTCTACCTCAAGGGCAAACTGCTGGAGCTCACCGGCTCCAGACCGTATACGCACTCGATATTGCACCTAGTCCAATCGCTCTTGAGGATCCGGGGCGGGGAGGCGCCGGGCGAGTTGATAAGATGCGCCAAGTATTTGACGGAGCAGTACCTGGGCTCGCGTTACCCCGACGCCAGAATGCTCGAGCACGATAGGGAGGACGCGGAGGAGTGCGTTAAATGTATGGAGTTGATCCTAGCCCATGTATGAGCTCAGGCAAGTGCTGTTGGAGATGCACGCGGAGGTCGAGGCTTGGATCAAGCGGCTCTGCGAGCAAGGCTACACCGTGGTGCTCTTCGGCTCACGCGCTAGGGGGGAGGCGAGGATAGACAGCGATTGGGATCTCGTTGTGATAGGGAGGCGGCGGCCGGAGCCTCCGCCCAACGACTTGGCCCAAGCCCACTTCGCAACGCCGGAGGAGGCCGAGGAGCTGATAAGGGCGTTCAACACGATATTCGTCGACGCCTTCTACGAGGGGAGGCTCCTCTGCGGAGACTCCGCTCTCTACAGCCGCTTGAGGGAGGCGGCCCTAAACGCGACGCGCGGCTTCGTCAAGACAAAGGACGGCTGGTTCCCGGCCCGCTAGCAACGCCCCCTCGCCTCGCGTAGATCCGCGCCCCGCCTCTCCACGGGCCAGCGCCCTCCGTCGATCGAGTATATCGGTATATCCGCTTCGAGCACCCCTCTGGCGTCCACTATGACGGGCGCCTTCATGCGCCTGGCCAACTCGCTGGCCTTGATCTTGTAGGCGCTGTGGTCCGTCGACACCACGGCGAGGGACGCGCCGGCCAGCGCCTCCTCTAGATCGGCCGTGAGCCTTACGCCTAGCTTCTCCAGGGTTTTGTCCCTCCTCACGTAGGGGTCGTGGACCACGATGTTGCTCGGCTTTATCCCGAAGTCCAGCAAGCCCTTGAGCAGATCGTACGTCGGGCTACGCCTCGTGTCGTCCACATCGCCTCTGAAGGCCAGCCCCAGCACCGCTATCTTCGCCTCGACGGGGTTCACGCCCTCCCTTATCATGGCCCTCACGGCGGCTTCAGCTACCTTGTACGGCTGGGCCTCGTTTATAGCTCTGCCTAAGGCCGTCAGGGGAAGCTCTAACCCTAGCCTCTCGGCCACCCAAATGAGGAAATAGGGGTAGACGGGTATGCAGCTGCCGCCCACGCCGGTCCCGGGCTTGTGGACGTGGCTGTAGGGCTGGCTGTTGGCGGCGGCCCTGGCCTCCGCGAAGGAGATGCCTAGAGCGCTCGCTAGACGGGCCATCTCGTTGGCTAAGGCTATGTTGACGTCGCGGTAAACGCCCTCGAGAAGCTTCTCGAACTCGGCGGCTTTGACCGACGACAGCTTTATGACGCCCTTCTTCGCCACCTTCCTGTAGAGCGACGCGGCCACCTCGGCGCTCCTAGGCCCGACGCCGGCGACCACCTTGGGGTAGTTCTCCTCTATGTCCTTAAGCGCATGGCCCACCATAACCCTCTCGGGGCTATACGCTAGGTAGAAGTCGTCTTCAGCCGCGAGCCCGGATTCCTCCAGCACAGGCCTCACCACCTCCTCCGTGGTCCCCGGCGGGACGCTCGACTCGACCACGACAAGGTCCTCCTTCTTGAGCCCCTGCGCGATGGACTTGGCGGCGGATACCAACGCCGAGAAGTCCACCTCTATGCTGGGGCGGGTCGCGACGAGGTATACGGGGACCGTGACGAACTTCGCCCTGCTTTTGATAGAAGCCATCTCCCCGTCGGTGGTCACCTCCATCCTCCCGGTTTTTATCGCGTCCGAGATGACGCGTCTAACGTCCTCCTCCACGTACTCCACCACTCCGTTAGATAGGGCGGCCACCTTATCCGCGTCCACGTCCACGCCTATGACCTTCGCCCCAGCTCTAACCCACGCCGCAGCTAAGGCGAGGCCCACGTAGCCGAGGCCGTAGATAGAGACAGTCAATTCCCCTCTTTCTAGGAGCTCAGCCAGCATGTGGGGAGCAGTGCGACGACCATTTAAATTTCCACGCCATCAGAGATAGGGCCTGTACCAAGCATCTGCCAGAGCCGGCCTAGCCGCGCTGGATGTACCGGCCACGATCCCGACGCCTTTGCTCACGGCGTCTTTAATCAAGGCTAGATCCAGCGGCAGGCTCGGGCCATAATGGGCTAGGGTGTCGTTAGGCACCAACAGGATGTCTCCTCTTGCACACGCTCTGCACCTGGCGCTCTTTATCCATGAGACCTCATCGGGCCTCGGCGTCTTGGTCTTGCCCTCGTAAAATATAAGGGCTGGATCCGCCTTTTCTACCAGCTCCACCGCCTTGTCCAGGGGGCCGAGGAAGTGGTAGACGCAATGTAGCCCCTTCACATATTTTATCCCCGCGGCCTCGAGGGCAGACGCCGTAAAGGACTCGCGACAAGCTACATCGTATCCGCCCAAATAGAAGATGACAAGCGCGTCCTCGGCGATCGGCCCGCCCTTGAGCAGATCCTTGTAGACCCCGGCTACGTGATCGCCGAGCTCGTCGGCATCGAGCAACCTCGCCACGAACTTGAAATTCGCCAACACGTCGTCGACGCTGGTCGGCGTCTCCACGACGGCCACGGGGGCTATCTCGTCCAACTGTTCAACTAGATCCTTCTGCACCGGGTAGTACGTTACCACGAGGTCCGGCTTAAGCCTCCCGACGGCCTCCAGGTCGGCCGTGGTGAAGGAGCCGACGTGCGGGACCTTGAGCGCATCGCGCGGCCTATAGGAGAACACATCCCTCCCCACCAGCCTATCCCCGAGCCCCGCTACGAAGAGGAACTCGGTTATCGAGGGGTTTAGGGACACCACGCGGCGAGGCGTGTAATCCAGAGGTCTCGTCAACCAAGGCATGTCAAGCCCTTAAGACCGGCGTCTTCCCGAACCCAGGCACGTCGAAATACTGGCCCGACGCGGGGAACACCCTCACGCCGACAGCCCTACCCTTGCTCCTAGCGATGGCCTCGAGGTCTAGCAACATCTTTCTGAGGGTTCTCTTGTCCGCCTCGACGGGCACCATGTCGAGGCCGGCGACGCAGACCGAGGCGTACGAGACGAGTTTATGAAGATCTAAAACCCCTTCCTCAGCCAGCCTCTTCAGCTCCTCGTCCTCCGCTAGGGGGAGCATGACCTCGCTGAAGCCCAACAGCTTAACGCCTGAGGACCAGATGGCCTCGTTGAGGGCCCTTATGGCCGCCATGGTCCCCCAACTCCCCACCTCCACCCCGAAGACGCGATGTATCGCCCTCGCGACCGACCTCTCGCCCCAAGGCGAGAGACTTCCGTCGATGCCCAGGAAGGGCTCGCCGATCGAGGCGGCGAGGGACTCGCCGATTTTCTCCGCTTTTTTGAGCACCGCGGACACGTCGCCTAGCGAGTTCACGTCGTCGGGGTAGAGGATAGCTAACGCGATCCCCTCTCTGCTCACAATTGCGGCGGGGTAGTAGGGCGAGTCGTAGACGCGGCCTCCTAGGAGCAACGCCACGTTTCTAGCCAGTTGGGGCTCCCCCGCCTTCTCTATCCTCTTTAGAAATTCTAGGTATCTATCGATCGAGGTCGTCGTCGCGAAAACACCGTAGGTCCTCACGAGATCCTCCAGGTCGTCCCCCTCGTAGATACCGACGGCCATATACTCGACTCCGAGCTCCTCCAAGGCCTTCACGGTCTGGACCACGCCCTCTTTAGGCGGCGTGGCCACCGAGACCCTCACCGTCAGCGGTCGCGCCGCTTTGGCGGCCTCCAGGAAGCGGGAGATCCTGTCGGGATCGAACCTCCAGCCTACGTTCAACGCGACGGCTCTTATCTCCATGGCGGTAGATGCGGGGAGGTTTTTATCTTGCCACGGGACCTGGACGCGGAAGCCGATCCGCCGCTAGTAGTACCAGGTGAGGACGTGTGTATGTTCGGGCGGGTACTGGCCGACCGCGTTGGCCCTACAGATGCGTCTGAAGGGGCATTGGGCGCATCTAGGCCCTTCCCTCACGCATATCCTCCTGCCGAAAGACCAAAGGAAGTCGTCCAGGGTGAAGGGATCGACTCCGGAGAACCTCGACACGAGCCTCCAGGCGAGTTTTACCTTATTCCTAACCTCCGCGTCCTCCTCGCGGCTCAGCTCAACTCCTTCGAATAGAGCCTTGTAGTCTACGTCGACTATCCCCAGCCTATAGGCGATTCTGGACAAGTGGTTATCCACGGGCACGTCGAAGTTCTCGGGGTCCTTGAACTTCACCAAGCCCCTCCCGTCGAGGAACTTCGCCAGAAGCAACGCCTTCTTCGCCACGGGATCTTCGTAGGCTCTTATCGGCTTCAGCCTTTCTATCAACCCCGAGATCGTCTCCGGTATCAAGGACTCGAAGCCTCCAGCCCTCAAGGCCTTTCGGCCGAGATCCCTCAGGAGGAACAGCCTTACGTTGAGATCCCAAACCGTCTTGTCGCCTATAGAGAAAAGCCGCCGCGCCTCCTCCGGCTTCAGATCCGCCAGCCTCTCCGCCTTGAAGAGACCGGCGTCGTAGGCCTTCCTGCCGAGCCTCCACAGAGCGTCGGCCCCGTGGAAGAACTCGCCGTCTATATACCCCTCGAAGGAGCCCAGCGGCGTCGACGTCCTGTGGTCCACGGCGACCATGGCGGTGAAGTAGGCCAGTTGATCTTCGCGTGGATCCGAGGGGGGCGGGTATAGCCTATCGTCGAGATATCTATCCCTCTCGAGGCTCAGCCCGCGTAGGACGTCGGCTACCTCGCGTATCTTGTCCACATCTATGGCGACGTCCACAACGCACGGAAGGCGTGTAGTTAAAAACATGGACTCGTCTACCGACATGCGGCTATGCGTCGTCGTTAGAGGCTCTATATCAGTGGCCTTAAGGCCTTCCTTCTCTCAGACCAAGGGGACCCTCCACGGCCACGACTACATAATAAGAGCCGCCGTCTGCGGGCCCGACGACGTGGACTACCTCGTGGATGCCGACGAGCTCCAACGGAGGCTCTGGTCCCTCCTGGCCGAGATGGACGGCAAGTACCTCAAGTCCTCCCGGGAGCGGGGGGCGCCGGAGCCCTACTACGAGATCCCCTGCGGGCCCGACGGAGCTTCGGGCGAATGCTTGGCGAGATATATAGCGAGGGCGCTCGGCGCCACCTGGGTCGAGGTGTGCGAGGGCGGCTTGTCCACGCCCTGCTTCTACTACGGGCCTTGACGTAAAGAAACGAAGCTACGCGCACACATAGCCTTCGCGCACCTGAGGTAAAACAACCCTACGGCCAACGCCCTCGTCGTTATCGCCGGCGTCGTCGCGATGATGGCCCGCGCCGTTATGTTCGCCTAGGTGGATTGACGTAGTTGCGCCCTAAGCTGCGAATCGGCGTGGGCCAACCTACTCGCCAACGCCTTCCTCCATAGGGAGTTGAACTTCACATATCCGGTAGCCCTCTCGAGGTAGATCTCCCTAGGGAAATCCCCGTCTGTGATCTCCTCAACGATTTTCTCCGCGATGCGGCCGAGGGCCTTCCTGTAGGCCTCGGCCCTCAGCAGCTGCCCGTAGGCGTCCACGGGCGATTGGAGGCGCAAGACGCTGTAAGGCCCGACGAGGGCCATCAACCTCCCGAGCTCCCCCAGCTCCCCGGAGGCGTAGAGCTCCAGCGCGGCGACCTCCTGCGGCACGCCCGCCTTGACCATCGCCTCGAATGCAGCCTCCAGCGCGGCGAGCAACGCGGCCTTGAGTATCTGCTCGCCCAGCAGATCGGCCAAAGCCTCGTCCCTCGCCGAAGCCTCGACCGCGAAGCCGCCTTGTTTAAAGGCCCCGGCCGCGTCGGCGACCGCGAGCGCCGTGTCCAGAGCGCCTCCCGACACGTCCTGGACGACCCCGACGACCGCGGCGAAGCCCCTCCCCTGGAGGTACTTGTCCCTCATGGCGGCGCCTGGGATCTTCGGCACGAACAACGCGACGTCGATATCGCCCGGGGGCTCTATCAAGCCGTACGCGATGGGGAAGCCGCTTGTCAGCACCAGCGCCTTGTCGGAATGAAGCCCCGGCAGGACCTCCGTCCTAAATATCTCCGGGGCCGCGTCGTCGGGGAGGGCCAACACCACCACGTCTCCCAGCTCGGCCGCCTCGGGCACGGGCCTGGGCTCGAAGCCGTCGGACTTAGCCCTCCTGGCGTGTTCCCCGCCGAGGAGGTCGCCCACGATCACCGCAACCCCCGAATCCCGCATGTTGAGCGCCAGCGACCTCCCCACGTTGCCGTAGCCGATGACGGCCACGGTCTTCCCCTTGAGGAGATCCCGCTTGCCTTCCCTATATATCTTGACCATGGGGTCGTCGGCCTAATCCTATTTAAAGAAGGCGCTACCCCTGTCGATGCGGATCAAGGTCAAGATCATGGCCCCTCTTTATTTCGGGCTGAACTCGGTGGATCAGATATCCCTTGATCTAAACCTAGCGGATGGAGCCACCGTGGAGGACGTGGTGAATATATTAAACAATATATATCCCGGCTTTAAAGATAAAATTGTGAAAAATGGCAAAGTAATAGATATGCACGATATATTTGTAAATGGAAGATCTATAGACTTCCTGGACGGCTTGAGGACGCGGCTTAAAGACGGCGATCTCGTCCTGATAGTCTCTCCGTTCGGCGGTTAATTATCAATATATGAATAAATACGTTTTTAAGTGTAGAAATCCATTGACTTATGGCGGTATTTAGGGTAGCTAGAATAGATCTACATACAGAGAAAGTCACGGAGGAGATCTACAAGGACGATATCCTCAAGAAGTTCCTCGGCGGGAGGGGGCTCGGCTCGTATCTAGCCCTGAAGGAGATACCCAAGGGTATAGACCCCTTCTCGCCGAGCAACAGGCTCTACATCTTCGCCGGCCCGCTCTCGGCGATGGTCAACTTGTCCACCAGCCGCACCACGGTCGTCACGAAGTCGCCGCTGACGGGCTCCTTGACGCACTCCAACGCCGGCGGGAACTTCGCCTATTGGCTGAGGAAGTCGGGCTACGACGGGTTGATAATCGAGGGCGCGGCGGAGGACCCCGTATACATCGTGGTGAAAGACGGCGACGTGGCCATCAAGCCGGCCAAGCACCTCTGGGGCAAGTGGACGGGCGCCACCATCAAGGCGCTCCTGAGGGAGAACGGCTTCCCCGAGGAGGAGAAGGCGGCCGGCGCGGCGGTCATCGGGCCCGCCGGCGAGAACTTGGTGAGGATAGCCGGGATCAGGATGTCCGACTACGAGCGGTTCGCGGGGCGCGGCGGGGTCGGGGCCGTCATGGGCTCGAAGAAGCTGAAAGGCATATTGGTCTGGGGCACGCGCGATCTCCTTAAGGACGTGAAGGACCGCGCCAAGTTCATAGCAGAGTCCACGAAGCTGGCCCAGAGGCTCATGTCGGGCCCCACGGCCAAGGCGCTCCACATATACGGCACCAACCTGCTGACCGCGGTCATAAACTCGCTGGGCGCGTATCCTATAAGAAACTTCGAGACGGGCTACGCCGAGGAGGCAGACAAGCTCACAGGCGAGTACATCAAGAAGAACTACGTAGTGGAGACCCACGCGTGCATGATGTGCCCCATAGCGTGTACCCAACACGTGATGGTCAAGAGCGGGCCCTACAAGTTCGTGGGCAAGGCCAAGTACGAGTACGAGAACACGTGGACGCTGGGCGCGAACGTAGGCCTCTTCGACCCCGAGGCGGATCTGAGGCTACAGAAGCTCGCCAACGAGCTGGGCTTCGACACTATATCTCTCGGCAACACGCTCGCCGCGGCCATAGAGCTCGCGAAGAAGGGCAAGTTAAAGCTCGATATAGATTGGGGCGACGCCGGAGCGCTTGTAGATCTCGTGATCAGGACGGCCAATAGAAGCGATATAGGCGACGACCTCGCCGAGGGCGACTACAGGCTCGCGCTGAAATACGGCGACCCCAGCGTCTTCCGCGGATCTAGGGGACAAGGCCTGCCGGCCTACGACCCGAGAGGATTGAAGGGATTCGCCCTCTCGTACTTCACCGCCAACCGCGGCGGCGACCACCTCGAGGCCTACTCGCCCACGTGGGAGGTCCTGGGCGTCCCCGAGAAGGTAGATCCGCTCTGTGAAACCCCCGAGTGCATCGAGAAGCAGGCAAGGATTGTGATATACGCGCAGCACCTCATGGCCTTGACGGACTCAGTGACCTACTGCAAGTTCGCCACGTTGGACCACGAGGGCATATTCGAGAAGGACCTAGCCCACCTCTTCAACTTGGCCTACGACTGGGACGTGACGCCCGAGGACATGTTGACGATAGGCGAGCGTATATTCAACGTGGAGAGGCTCTTCCACGTGAAGGAGGGCAAATGGGTCAAGGACGAGCTCAACCCGCACTTCAGGAACCCGATACCAACGGGCCCCGCGAAGGGCCATTCAGCGGCTAAGATGTTCGACGAGGGGATAAAGATCTACTACAAGCTGAGGGGCTGGGTCGACGGCAAGCCGACCTACGACACCTTGAAGAGACTCGGCCTGGAGGAGTTCCAATACCTACTTTAATTTTTAAACGATTATCTTTTCCATGAAGGTTAAAGTTAGGTATCTAGCGACTTTATACGACTTAATGGGCGTCATGAAGGAGGTGTTCGAGATCCCCGAGGGATCTAACGTGCTCGATTTGATAAAAGTAATAGACGGGAAATACGGCGGGAGGCTGTCCAGAGAGATCCTAGACGGCGAGAAGCTTAAAGATGAATACAACATCTTAGTCAACGGACGGGCGATCGACCACCTAGACGGCTTGAACACGCGGCTTAAAGACGGCGACGAGGTCGTCTTCATGCCGCCGGTAGGCGGCGGCCGCGGGACGGCC